>JAYELZ010000073.1:0-4570 GCA_034717835.1 Chloroflexota bacterium | reverse complement strand
CCAGATGGTGATCTGGAGTAGCGCGACCACACCCAATCCTAGGATTTTGCCCAACATCAGCTCACGGGGGCGCAGGCTGAGGAGCAACACTTCGACGATGCGGTTCTCCTTTTCGGCGGTGACGCTGTGCAACATGAAGCTGCTGCTCATGGTGATGACGAAGAAGAATATAATGAGGACGGCGTAAGGGACAATGTAAGCCCATAGCTCATTATCGCCGGATACCAGACCGCCAGAGTCATACTCTGCCAACACTTCTGCCGGGGCGAGCGCGCGGCTTTCGCTTTGCCGCAAAGGGGCGAGAATCAGGGGGGTAGTGGTAGGATTATCCACCAGATTGTAGGCTATGAGATAAGAGAGCAAAGTGTCTTGACCTAACTGCGTGAAGGGTGAGAAATTTTCTTGGACTAACGTTACTTCTCCCGTCGGTAAAAAATCTTCCGCAATAAGATAATACTCTCCAATCTCACCGGCGGCCAGTGCTTGTTGGGCGCTCGCCTCATCAGAAAAGGGGATGAGCAAACTTGGCGGTAGAGCTGGGGGGATGTTCTGGAGCACTGCCGCTTGATCCACGTAGCCGATATGTTGCTCTTTAGCGTCGCTCTCTTCAAAAATGCCCGGCAGGAGCTCTTCTGTCTCCTCCTCCACTAGCTTTTGGCTGACGAGTTGAGAACCAAAGGTGATTCCTAAGATGAGCAAGGGAAGTAAGAGGGTGGTGACCCAGTATGAGCGTTTGCCTAGCGTGCAGAGTATCTCGTGTTTGATGACTAGCCAGAGGTTACGCATCTTTGCCTCCCGCCGACGCCGGGGCGCGCAGCCCGGCCACTATTCTTTTAAGAGTGAGACGCTGTCCATATTGCAACATGCCCAGGCGGAAGATGCGGGCGGCCATCCAGATGCTGCCGATGGCGGAGGCGCTCACCAAGAGCCAGCTGAGGAGCAGTTGCCACCAGGGGATAACCGTGACGCCCCAGCGCATCAGCAGGGTGATGAGGGAGGTGGTGGGGAAGAGGGTGAGTCCCACTAAGAGCGGCGCATCTGGTTGCTTAAAAACTAGGGTGAGGAAGAAGGTGGGCACGATGAAGAGCAGGTTGACTAGGCTGGCGATCTGCTGTCCTTGTTGCACCTCTGGCACGGTGGCGCCGATGGCGACCATGAGGCCGGCGGTGAGGATGAACGTGGGCGGAAAATAGCAGGCGATGATGAGGAGGAAGTCCCAGGGAACTTGCATGGCGGCCATAGTGGGAATGAAGTGCATGGCAACGGGGATTCCGATGAGGACCGGTAGTCCCCAGGCGAATAGTTGGGTGAGCGCGACGCACGTCAGCCCCACTGTTTTGCCCCCGATCAGCTCCCCTGGCGAAAGCGAGGTGATGAGGATCTCCATGGTGCGGTTCTCCTTCTCGTCCACCACGGCTTGGAGGAGGTACCCACCCGTGATGGAGATGGAAAAGAAGAGCAGGAGGCCGGTGAAGTAGGGCGCCGAGACTGCGAGCGGGTTATCGTTGCTCGATTCGCGCTGCCCGTCGGCGGAATGCACGCTCAACTTGATCCCTTCGGTCAACCGGTCGCGCACTACGTCGGGTTGCGCCGCGATCAAATTGGCGCGGAGAAAGTTGGCAAACTCATCCGTCACCATAGAATCCGGTTTCTCGTCCCAGTAGTAGAGTGCAACCTGCTGGCTGCTCAGATAAGCGGCCGGTAGGAGATAATATGCCTGGATTTCTTGCGCGGCTAAGGCTGCTTGTGCGCGTTCTTCATCAGGGTAGGCGCGTAGGGGTACTCTGGTGGCGGAGTCAGGTAGGGCTACTAACCCGGGGTGAATGATGACTCCAGCTTGATCCACGTAACCAAGTGGTCTTTTGTCCAGATCCATGACGGTGACGAGTATTATGATTGTCAGTAAGGCTATGAGGAAGAGCGGCATGCCGAAAACGGTGAGGAGAAAGGATTTCTTCTTCACCTGTTTGAGGTACTCGTGTTGGGCTACCAACCGCAATTTACGCATCTGCCGGCTCCTCCGCTATTATCTCGCCGGCGACCACAGCGATGAAAATATCATCCAGCGAAGGTTCTGCTAGCTCGAAGCGGGTGATCTTTGCATCCGGTTGGAGTGCTAGGGTGCGGAAGAGCTGTTGCGGCGTGGTCTCTGCGGCTAACGCTAGATGCCAGGCCCCGTTTTGCCGCCGCGCCTGGATGACGCCGGGCAGCGCGGCGAAGTCGCCCACGCCCTCCACAGTGACGGCGTTACTCGCAAAGTTGCGCTTAATCGCCTCCAACTCGCCGTAGAGGATGGTCTTGCCCTCGTGGATGAGCACGATCCGGTTGCAGAGCGCCTCCACCTGGTGCATCTGGTGGGTGGACATGATGATGGCGTGCCCGGCTTGGCGTTGCTCCTCGATGATCTCTTTGACCAACCGTGTGTTGACGGGGTCCAGCCCCGCGAACGGCTCGTCAATCACAATCAACTCCGGCTCGTGGAGGAGCGTGGAGATGATTTGGGCTTTCTGCTGCATGCCTTTGCTCAGTTCCTTGATTTTCTTGGTGCGATGGGTGTAGAGATCAAAGCGCCGCAGCCAACCCTCCAACCGTTCGCGGGCCGTGGCTTTAGCCACTCCCTTGAGGGTCGCCAGATAGAGCAGGGTTGCTTCCAGCCGCATATCTTTGTACAAGCCGCGCTCTTCAGGCAGATAACCGATGCGATTCTTCTGCTCCTCGGTCATCGTGCCGCCAAAGAGCGTTACCTCCCCGCCGCCGGGCTTGAAGATGTCCAGCATCATGCGGAGCGTTGTTGTTTTCCCCGCGCCGTTGGGGCCTAACAAGCCGAAAATCTCGCCGGGATAGACCTCGAAACTAACGTCTTTCACGGCCTGAACCGAGCCAAAGGATTTCTTGAGATGTGAAACAGTGACAGTTGGTTGCATAATTGTGCTACTCCTCTGAAAATAAGTCTAAAGTCGTAAGTCTAAAGTCTGTTTCGAGACCCAGGTGTTGGCGTTAGTGCAGCATTTTCATTATTGTGGGGGTGGAATCCCACATGGAGACTCATTGTAACTTATCTGCTCAATTGCACAGATTGAAGTATGCTGCCGCAGGCCAGGAGACCAGCCACAACTATCAGCATTTATCTGCGCAAATCTACATCTCATTTCATTCCTCGCTCACTCGCTTTTTCGCTTACCCGTACTGTTGCGCTTGCGACACCAGATAAGCGCGCAGTTGAGGCAGGAGCGCTTCATAATCGAAATCGCGCCAGGCATCTCCGCCGCCCAGGGTGAAAATGGCCGCGCCGAGTACATAATCATCTTCCACTAACTTGCTATCGTACCAGGCCAGCTCGCGAAGCCAACGGTGTTCCCAGTAACGGTCTTTGGAACCACTGCCCAGAATGGGATCAAGGCCACATTCGGTGATGGCCAGCGGAATGACCTCGCCGCGGGGGATGAGGAAATCGCGGTAGAGATGGCGGTAACGTCCGGCCAAGACGCCGCGCTCCGGGTCGTAGGCGGGCTGCTCGGGGATGCTGCCGCCCCAGTTGCCGCGCAATATGGGCCAATCGTATTCGTGCAGTGCCAGGATATGCCCGCCGGCTTGCGCGCGCCGGAAGATGCCCGTTTCTACGATAGCTGCCCAATCGCGCCACTCCGGGACGCCGGTGGAATAGGAAAAGAGTGCTAAACGGTAGCCTTGCGCTTCAGCGATATCCATCGCCGCGAGGTAGAAGTTGGCTAACCAGACGTGCCCGTCCGGAGTGCCAGGGTTGACCTCGTTGAGCACCTCCCAATAGTCGGTGGCGTCGCGTTCATGTTGCCAGACCGCGATATGTTCGGCCATGATTTGCGCCGCACGCGCGGACGGATCGCCGGTCGCCGCCAGATTTTCCGTGCAGTTGGCGCGTCCAATGGTGATAGTTTCTGGAGAGACGGATTTGACTTCACGGAGCAGTCCTAAGCCGCCCAACGCCTTGACCAGCGCCACGCGCGCGCCGGCCGCTGTCACCTCTTGCACAAAGGGGAAGGCGTGGTTAGGTTTGATGGTGTGCAGCCCTAGTTTCGAGGGGCCTTGCGGGTAGACCCACGGTAGCGGAGTTGGCGTAGGTGGTTGGCTAGAGGTGGCCGTTGGAGCTTGAGTTGCGGCCTGAGTGGCGGTGGGGTGAGGCGTGGACGTGGCCGTAGAAGCCGCAGCCGGTTGCTGAGTGGGCGTGACGGCGGTGGGAGAGTGACCTTCCAGCAATCCGCGCAGTAGGTAGCCCGCCGTGGCCGCGCTGCCTAACCCTAACGCCCATTTGAGGAATTCTCTTCTATCCAACGAATTTGACGTATTATTTCTCATAGGTTGTTCTCTCTGTTCGTTTGCAGTTAGATAATACCACACAGTCCAGCAATCAAAATGGAGCGCTATTCGTTCCCTTCCCCCCATGCAAAACGGGACGCGCCCTTGCGGGCGCGTCCCGTGGGAAAGCTGCCGGTGGGGTTATTTGCCCAATAGCTTCCAACCCGCAGGCAGGAGCAGGGTCGCCAGCACGATTTTTAGCAGATCGCCGGGGATGAAGGGGAGAAGTCCCAGCGGT
>JAYELZ010000072.1:0-4572 GCA_034717835.1 Chloroflexota bacterium | reverse complement strand
GCCCAACTGCACTCGATGTGGAGACCAGCTGTGCATGTCCACGCCGGCCAGCGCGGAGACTAGTTGTAATCGCTGCCCCACATAAATCTGCCGGGGATCGGAGATTCCGTTGGCCCGGACCAGGGTCCGCAGTTCAACACCGTGACGTTGCGCGATGGAGAAGAGAGTTTCACCAGGCTGAACAATATGCGTGGGCAATTCGGGGTCGGCTGAGGGAGCTGCCACTTGAGCTGAGACTTTTCCTGCCGGGAAGAGCATTGAAATCAAGATCCAACAAAGTAAAATTCTAGGCCACATAAATCCTCTTAAAAAGACTAGTTTAATTGCAATTAACGCTCCATGATAGGCAGGAAATGGGAAAAGTCAAATGAGCGTAAGGCAGCGTAACAGCGGCATAGCGACATAATGACAGAACCCTAGACAATCGTAGCATCTCAAAAATCCGGGGCATCTCAAGCAGGCATTTAACCGGTTAGTCCCACTGCGGGGAAAAATAACCGCTCACCCAGAGTGATTGCATCCAATATCTCCGGAGCGGCTTCCAAGTAGTATTGCGCCGGGGCGCGGGGCGCGTAGTAAAGCCGGAAGGGGCGCGCCAACTGTTTATCCACCACCGTCCCGTCGGCCGCCAGCCAGATCACGCCGATGGGAAAGAAGACGAAGAGCATGTGGATAGTGGTAACTACCCGACTCTCGATGTTTTCCATAAAGAGTAAGGCTTCCTGCGGTCGCAATGCCCGCCGGAACATCAAACCGCGCAGGCGACAACGAAAAGTATCACAGCGCCGCACTTGCCAGGGCAAAGCGGCGCCATCCTCGCGAAATAAGTTCAAGGTAGTGTTCATGGGGTTACTCCGCCAGCACAATGGAACCGCAGAAAGAACAAGTAGCGCGATCAGCTGCTAGCCACGTCACCTCTTCGGGATAGAGAGGCGCGCGACAAGCCGGGCAGCTTGCCGGCAGCCGGCGCGCCGCCGCCTCAACCGCTGGCACGCGCCCTACATGTTGACCGAAAAGATCCTCCAGCTCCGCGCGGAAGCGTTCTGCCCGCTCAGTTTCGCCGTGTTCATCTAGATAATGCACCAGCCGGCGCGCCAGTGGGACGACCAACGCGGGACGACCAAGTTCCCGCGCCTGCTCTGCGGCTTGACGCGCGCGTTTCAGCGCCTCGTCCCACGCCTCGCCCCACAAATAAGAGCGCGCGGCTTCCAAGGTCATCTGCAACCCCGCTCGCTGCCGATCACGGGTTAGAGCCTCCTGCGCCAGCCGGTCGTAGATGGCAGCAGCTGCCAGGAAATCCCCCTGCTCTCGCAAACGTTGCGCGCGCGTCAACGCTCGTCTAACCTGCGGGGGAACTGCCCGGCGCAGTTGTCGAGGACGGCGGAAACGTGCCCTGGGAAGACGGCGTCGCATCAGCGCGCCCTCTCAGGCAAGTTCCACGCACGGGTACGGTACTCACCTTCATCATCCATCACCAGCTCCTGAATCTGCAATTCCACTTTAT
The DNA here is from genome assembly GCA_034717835.1 of Chloroflexota bacterium. Taxonomy (GTDB): domain Bacteria; phylum Chloroflexota; class Anaerolineae; order B4-G1; family SLSP01; genus G713. The sequence continues at coordinate 3,068 of JAYELZ010000072.1, read as the reverse complement.
CCAATAAACTCTGACAATGTTGAGCCAGTAACTGTCCCCGCTGATAACAAGCAACTGCTTCCTCTAGCTGAAGTTCACCTTCCTCCAATCTCTGAACCAATGCCTCAAGTTCTGCGGCCGCGGCCTCAAACGATAATTCCTTTAATTCATCCATCGTCCCCTCCACAAGTAGCTGCGCATTCCCCATTGTAAATGGCAAATGGCAGATAGCAAATAACAGCTGGCGGATGGCAGATGACGCGCTATCTTATCCTTAGTGGTTGACGGGCGGCTTCCTTTGGCTATACTTAATTTTGGCAACCCTGAAATAAGCTAAGAATTTCACCACGAGGCACCAAGACGCCAAGGTTTGAAAATCACCCTTCAGGAAATCAAATCTCTGCCCGGCATTATTGAACACTTTTAACCTGGTACTGAATTTGCTACTTAGCGTCTTAGTGTCTTGGCGGCAGATTATCTTTTTCAGTAAACTCAGTACTCATTCACAATTATCTTGAGGCATGCTCTCTATGAAAGAAAAAAATAGCGGCTGCGGCTGGTTCTTCTTCCTACTGCTCACCACCTTGATTTTAAGTGGCGCTTGGCTCTACACCGGTTGGCAATCCCACCAGCGCATGTTACCCCGAGGCCTGACCATCGGAGGATTAGAGATGGGCGGACGTACCCGCGAGCAGGCTCTGGCCACGATCGCGGAAGCTTACACTAAACCCATCACGGTCCGCTATCGCCAGCACACCATTCTCCTGGTGCCGGAGATGGTGGAGTTGAGTCTGGATATGACGGCTACCGCCACCAATCTGGATGAAATTTTACTAGCGCAAACCGGTCTGGAAGGGTTTCTCCAATATGTATTTAATTTGATCTCCGGCAAACAAAGCCAACCGCAAGAAATTACGCCCATCCTCACGTATTCCCGCGAACGGGTGGATGCATTCCTCAAGCGCGTGGCACAACAATACGACCATCCCCCCCTGGAGCCGGTTCCGTTGCCCGCAGCGGAGACCTTCCGCCCGCCACAACCCGGCACCACGCTGGAGGTAGATACCGCCCGGCCTTTACTGATCGAGGCGATGCTCTCGCCGGTCATCAACGAGGTTTCGTTGCCCGTGGCCCTGGAACCCATTCCGCTCTCTTCCATGGATTTTCTCCGCGAGGCGTTGGTGGCCCGACTATCCGATTTCACCGGCATTGTAGGATTTTTCGTCAAAGACCTCGACACCGGTCGTGAGATCTGTTACCATTGCAAGGTGGCCTTCGCCGGTTTGAGCACGCTAAAGATCGGAGTGGTATCCGCGCTATACAGCGAATTGGACGCGCCCCCCACCCCTCAACAGACACGGTGGATTAGCGCCACGCTGACAGAGAGCAATAACGCCGCCACCAATCAACTGCTCGCTACCATCGGCGCAGGGAACCCTTACTCCGGCGCATTAAAGACAACTGAGTTCCTCTGGTCGCTGGGGATGAAAAACAGTTTCTTAGCCGTGCCCTACGACCTCAAAGAGGGCGCGCCGCCGCCCAACATCGCGACCCCGGCCAATACCCGCACCGATTTCAACACGGAACCCGATCCCTACATACAGACCACCCCCCTAGATATCGGTCTCTTGTTGGAAGCGTTGAGCCAATGCAGCCAGGGGGGCGGGAATCTCCGGCTCCTCTATCCACGCGCGATCACGCCAGCGGAGTGCGAGGACACGTTAGCGTGGCTGGAAGAGAACCAGATCAACACACTGCTGCAAGCGGGGATGCCCACAGGAACACGCGTCGCCCATAAACACGGCTGGACGGGTGACACGCACGCGGATGTCGCGCTGGTCTACAGCCCTGGCGCCAAGTTCGTCCTCTCCGTCTTCCTCTACCAACCGGAGTGGTTGGTCTGGGAAGAGAGCGCGCCCACTTTCGCCAGCCTTGGGCAACTGACCTACCGGTTCTTCAATCCGGAGAGCGCGGAGGAGCTACCGTAAGAGAAGCTAGTCCGCAGATTGCGCAGAGGATTTCTTGCTCAAATTCCATCTACCAGCTCGGTCAGATACGAACTACATCAGCTGACCATCTTTTCAAGCAAACGAAGTTGAGGAGCAATTTCGGGTTTCAGATGCATCTTCTCTGAGATACCTTTCATTACTTCTTCTTCCACAATTTGTGCGGCTGCTTCCTCTTTAAGTCTCTCTGCGGCCACCTGACAATAGCTTGGCTGATTATCTATCAATACAGAGTTACGACCCAACGATAGCGCAGCTACACCCGTTGAACCACTACCAGCAAAGGGATCAACGACCAACCCACCTGCCGGCGAGAGCAATTTAATGAAAAATTCGGGGATACTAGTGGGATACACCGCCGGGTGTCTCTTGTTTTTTCCCACCACAGCAGAAGTTATTACATTACTCGGCAGAACCTTTTTCTTCCCTACCCATTTTGATATGTCTCGACCGAAACCACTAGCATTAATCGAATTATGACGCTCTAGATCGGATTCACTCAAATTTTTTAAGCGCGTATCCGCCCAATCACCAATCGGCTTCTTTATCGCCTCATGATTGAAAAAAGGCTTTCTCTCTTTCGCCAAATGGAAACAGTATTCCCAGCCATCACTTAATCGAGTAGGCCAATAACCTGGCATCGGATTGGATTTATGCCAGATATAATCATCTATGGACAACCACCCTCGTTCACCCAAGGCCTCAATCGTATGCCAAACGTAGCGATGTCTCACCCCATTCACTATCCGCCCCTTGATGTTAATGACCAAGCTCCCCGTCGGTTTTAAAGCCTCAAAGAAAGCCTCGTGAAAAGTCATAAACCACTCAACGTAATCATCGGGATGCACACTGTCATAATGCCTCCGTCGCGCATCAGCATAAGGAGGTGAAGTAACAATCAGATCAACTTGGCCTTTGAATTTCGCTAGTTCAATGCGGCTATCGCCACAAATAATCTTACTGCTAATTCCTAACTGGCTATTGTCATTCAATTCTATCGGCATGGTACACCTCCGCATTACCGTTCTCTATTTACTAACAAAAAATCTTACGAGTTTGTAGGCATCATCGAAATATCCTTCT
>JAYELZ010000071.1:17356-20260 GCA_034717835.1 Chloroflexota bacterium | reverse complement strand
CCCAGTATTGAGATGATACTTTTTGTGGGTAAATGGCAAGAGAGAAATTAACTCTCACTTTGCCAAAACTGCCGCTCCCGCTCCCACTCGGCGAGTGTCTCCGGTTTAGGGCGAACCACCACTGCTGCTACTTCCGCCGTCACGGTGCCATCCTCCAGCCGGAGTTCGCCCGCCACCTGTGCTGAACGGTTCCCTTGCTTGACCAGCCAGCCCACGGCCTGGAGCGGCGTCTCCGTCGGCGTCGGTTGGCGGTAGCGTACTTCTAGCTTGGCCGTCACCCAGAACGGGTTGTCTTTTGCCACCGACATGATGGCGCGTCCGGAGACCTCATCTAGGATTGCGGAGACAATGCCGCCGTGGACAATGCCCGGATAGCCCTGATACTGCTCCGGGATTGTTACCGATGCCACTACTTGTCCCGCCGCGTGATCAGTAAAAAATTCCATGTGCAAGCCCATCGGATTTTCCCGCCCGCAGACAAAACACATCCGCGAGGTGGGCTGGGGCTGCCAAGTTGTAGAAATTTCACTCATAAATCCTCCTATCAACAGGTTGTCCGCGAGTGTTTTCGGGATGCTTTCGCAGAGAACCGAAAATGTCTGGTAGAGATAATATCATAGCTGCGGAACGAACGCAAATTCACGGGTGAGGAGATGACTGGATGTTAGATATAAGCGGTCTGAACCAGGAGCAGGTTGTGCCGTCCTTCCCAGATTTGCCGCGCTGGCTCAGCTAGCCAGGCATCGACTTGTTGCGCCGGCAAATCCAGAATCAGTTGCCAGAAACGTAGTTGCCGGCGCGATAGGCCACGTCCCTCATGCCGGAGCAACCACGAGCGCAGCGCGTCGTCGCCCAACTGGTTGCGCAACCACCTCACCGCCTCCAAAGTGCCCGTTGAGAGCACCCGCTGAGTAATGAAACTCCGCTGACGCTCCCAATCCAGCACAGCCGGGTCATAGTCCCAAAAGAGAGCGACTATGTAATCCGGCAAATCGAGACCGGTAACCGCCGAATTCACCATGATTCTACTCCCCACTCCCTAACCTGGACAAGCCAGAACCAAAAGAGAAACTCACCACAGAGAACGCTGAGAAAAACAAAGAAGAAAATCTCTGCGCTCTCTCTGTCCTCCGTGGTAAAATGCTTGTTTTTTGTGCCAGGATTTGATTGTTAAGTGCCTAATCCCCCATTCATCTAAATTATCACTTTCGGTTGGTATTCCCCCCAGATATCGCGCAGCACGCTGCAAATTTCACCCAGAGTACAATCCGCCCGCACCGCATGGATGAAGAGGGGCATCAAAGACACCTGCTCCGTGCGCGCCGCCGCTCCGATCCGGGAGAGCGCGGCAGCAGCGCGTTCACTATCGCGAGCGGCCCGCACTTCGGCCAACTGCCGCCGTTGATTCTCTTCAATGGCCGGATCCACCTCGAGCTGCTCCAGGTCAATTTCATCGGCCTCTTGTTGGAATTTGTTGACGCCGACAATGACTTGGGTACCCTGCTCCACAGCTCGTTGAGCGCGATAGGCGGCCCCGGCGATCTCGGATTGCATGTAACCCAGTTCGACAGCCTGGGCCGCGCCGCCCAACTCGTCGATAGCGTCAATATACTCGAACGCGCGGCGCTCAATCTCGTTGGTCAGCTGCTCAATCTGGTAAGAACCGGCCAGCGGATCCACCGTATCGGCGACGCCAGATTCATAAGCGATCAGCTGTTGGGTGCGCAAGGCCAAGCGCACGCTGCTCTCGGTCGGCAACCAAAGCGCCTCGTCCATGGAGTTGGTATGCAGCGATTGCGTGCCGCCCAACACCGCCGCCAACGCCTGCAAAGTGACGCGCACCACGTTGTTCACCGGTTGTTGTGCGGTGAGCGTGGAACCGGCGGTCTGTGTGTGGAAGCGCATCCGCCACGATCTATAATTCTCGGCGCCAAAGCGCTCTCTCATAATACGCGCCCACATGCGCCGCGCCGCGCGGAACTTGGCGATCTCTTCCAAGAAATTGTTGTGCGCGTTGAAGAAGAAGGAGAGTCGCGGCGCGAAAGCGTCCACATCCAGTCCGACATCCAGAGCCGCCTGCACGTAGGCGATGCCGTTCGCCAGCGTAAAGGCCACTTCCTGCACGGCAGTGCTCCCCGCCTCGCGGATGTGATACCCGCTAATGCTGATGGGGTTCCAGCGGGGGACGTTCGCGGCCCCATAACTGAAGGTATCGGTGATCAGGCGCATTGAGGGGCGCGGCGGGAAGATATAAGCACCACGGGCCACATACTCCTTGAGAATATCATTTTGGATGGTACCGCGTAATTTCTGCGGTGCGACGCCCTGCTCCTCGCCCACCACGATATACATGGCCCAAAGCACGGAGGCCGGCGCATTGATGGTCATCGAGGTACTCACCTTATCAAGCGGAATCTGCTTGAAGAGCGTGCGCATATCATCCAGGCAACTGATGGAGACGCCTACCTTCCCCACCTCGCCGCCGGACATCTCGTCATCAGCATCGTAGCCCAGCTGCGTGGGCAGATCAAAAGCGACCGAGAGACCGGTCTGGCCTTGGGCCAAGAGGTAACGGTAACGTTGGTTGGATTCCTCCGCGCTCGCGTAGCCCGCGTACTGGCGCATCGTCCAAAAACGCCCTCGGTACATGGTGGGCTGTACTCCCCGGGTGAAGGGATATTCACCCGGAAAGCCCAAATCCTCCTGGTAATCCAACTCCACCTCAGCCGGCGTCGTGATCTGTTCCACGGGAATACCAGAAGCGGTCTCGAATTGCTCCTGACGTTCCGGGAAACGATCTGTCACCTTTTTGAGCGTGGTTTCAGCCCAACGTTGTTTGGCTTTCAAAAGTTCTTTATCTTCAGAGGTCATCTGTTCCTCCTTAAAAAGGGATAGTCAAAAGTC
>JAYELZ010000071.1:0-17256 GCA_034717835.1 Chloroflexota bacterium | reverse complement strand
GCTTTCTTCTCAAAGAGAACAAAGTAGGCTTGCCGCGCGATAGTGGCGTAAGCGTCCGAGAGGAGATTGTTGAGCAAGGTGCGCTGTACTTCCCGATCATCCTCCTCGGAGAGAAGCTTGTCCGTGAGCAACATCTCGCCGAAAACGGAAGCCGTCTCGGCCAGCGGCAAGACAGAATGGAAAGTGAGCGGTGAATGTTCAGCCGCCATCAAAGCGTGAACGCCATGTCCCAGTTCGTGCGCCAGGGTGGAGACATCGTTGATCTTGCCCTGGAAGTTGGTCAGCACCCAGGGCGTGACGCCGGGCAAGACCCCGTAACAGTACGCTCCCCCCAGCTTATGTTTGCGTACCTCGGCATCTAGATGTTGCTCTTCAATGATCTGCTTGGCCTGATCGGCCAAGCGCGGCGAAAAAGCGCGATAGGCCGCGTCCACCAGCTGCACCGCTTCATCAAAAGTATAATCTTTATCGGCAGCGGTCAGCGGCGCGTAGATATCGTAGCGGCGCAGCTTCTCCACGCCCAAAGCCTCCGCCTTAAAGCGGAAGTAACGTTGGAACAAGCCCACGTTATCGCGGACAACGGCCAGCAACGTCTCCACCACCGCATCGGGGATATCGTTGCCGAGGTTGCGCACACTGACGGGCGACTCATATTCACGCAGTTTCACATTCTCCTCATGCCAGTCCCGCACGCGCGCCGCGTAGATGTAGGCCAACACGTCGGCGTGTTCCTTGAAGACGCGGTAGAGCTCCTGGTAAGCCGCAGCGCGCAGCGCCGGGTCTGGGGAAAACACATAGACGCTCAATTGACCGCGCGTTAGCTCCAACTCCTCGCCCTCCACAGTCAAATGATAGGTGAAGTCCGTGGTAATTTTATCGTAGATGGTCAAGACGGCGTTCAGGCCATTGACCTCTTTGATGTTGATGGCCTGTTCCACCGGCTCCGCCAAGGTATGCGGTTTGAAGCGCCGCAAGCTCTCCAAGAAATAGCGGAGATCACCGCTAGGAGTCAACAAACGTTCAGCGGCCTCGTCATCCAGAGATTTCCACCAGAGATCAAAAAAGAGCGTCTGGTTCTGCAACTCGGTGGTGAACTGCTCAATCTGAGAGCGGAATGCCATCGCCTCCTGATCGCCCGTATCCTCAGAGAACCAGAGGTAAGCATAAGCGGCCAGCCGCGAGGCATCCGCCGCGAGAGTCTCATATTGTCGCAGGATGGTCATGAAATCGGCTGCCCCCAGCTGCGAGAAGAGTGCTGCGCGCACCGCTGCAAAGGCGTGCAGCCGCTCGCGCACCTTGACCAGATAAGCTTCCTGCTCTGGGGCGCCGGGCTGCGGTAATAAGTCGTCCAAAGTCCAACGTTGTGGTTCGTAAACCATGCTGCCTCCTAAGGTGGTTGCAAGTTAAAAGTTGAAGGTTGAAAGTCGAAAGTCAAGAGTCGGAGGTCGAAGGTCGAAAGTCGAAAGTTAATCAGCAGATTTGTCGATTTGCGATTTGCCATTTGCTATTTTCATAGGGGCCAATAAGGCTACTGTGACCAGGAAAATAGCGGTCAACAACAGATCCCGTGCCCAGAGAGCGCGGATGTAAGTGGCGCGATATCCCCAATGCAACATCCAGAGCACCAACTGATAAGCTCCCGCCAACGGCAACGCCCAATTAAGCCGGCGCCCCTTCCAAAAAAGAAAAGCAAATACTAAGCCGCAGATTCCGCAGCAGGCATAGAGCACACCCAAGAATGGGAGCGGGATTGCCACCAACCGACCTTCCAGCGCAGCGCTGACTACGGGCGCCATACCAGCCCGCAACAGGTTAAGCAATCCTACCAACAGAGAAATTATAGCTAACATATAACGTCGTTGCATAACAGGGGAATTGTACCTCAGCAAAATAAAACGTGAAACTACAAAATCTCACCACTCCTCAGTTTAGTTTGCCGGCTACAAAGAAAAGGCATGCGCCCTCTTCAGGCAGCGGCTCTTGATAGTAAGGCCGCAGTAAGGCCGCCGTTAAGGCCAGGTTCCAATCTCTGGGAACCAGCAACCAACGTCCAATAAGTTTCTTGACCAGTACCGTCGGCAAGCCAAGCGGATGTCCCCATTCCAACGCCGCTAACGCCCTCTTTGAGAAGTAGGGCCACCAGCGTTCCAACCGCAGACCGGCGCGTTCCAACCGCTGCTGCCAACCGGCGGCGTCATCATAATAGTAGTGGCGCGAGATGCGATCGAAGAGCCGCCGGTACGCTTCCGCCAGGCCATGCAATCCAACCGCGTCCAAGGCCCGCCCCACAGAGAGAAAATGCCGGAAGTTCGGGCCGGGCACGCAGAAGTAAAATGCCCCGCCGGGTTGTAGTACCCGCGCCACTTCCGCTAGCACCGGCTCAACCTGGGGAATGTGCTCCAATACGGAGTTGCTCACCACGGTAGCAAACGCCGCAGCAGGATAAGGCATCCGCGCGCCATCGGCGTGATTGAGCATGGCGTGGGATTGCTGTTGTCGCGCCTCTTGCAGCGGCCCCCACCAGGGATCCAACCCCACATCCAGCCGCTGGGGAAAAGCCATAGAAGCAAAATGTCCATCCCCGCAACCCAAATCGAGCACGGGACGCGGCAGGGGCAGTTCCGCGTAGCAGCGCACCTCCACCGCACGCAAGAGAGCGCGAAAAGCCGGCAGTTCACGGAGTTGTTGTTCAAATGTATCCAGGCCGCGCTCTAGATGAGGCGGTTGTGGGGGAATCATAGTTGTATTGGTCATTGAATCCTTAGTCAAAGGTTAAAAGTTGCAAGTTGGAATAATTCATTGGGTCAAAAAGGGGCAGAGCTCTTCTACGGTATACAGAGAGTTGGCATATCCAAAACTATTAAGGAATTCCAGCACCTCCTCAGCGGCGGGTTCCTCCACGGCAGCCAGACAGCTGGAAGGAAGATTGCCGGTCTCCAAGTAACCCTCCCAGAAACGTTGCGCCAGCAGAGCAACCGGATGGCCGGGTTGGTCCGCCGGGAATGATAAACGCGATAATATGTCATAACGTACTTCAGCATCGGGGATATCTCCCAACTGCAGAGCCACAGTCAAGAGTCGCCATTGAGCCAACGCCTCCAACCAGAGCTGTTCATCTGCTTCGCCATACCAGAGGCCGTACTCCTGCAGCTCAGTGTCATTGAGCACACGCAAATAAGCTTCAGTAGCCACGTCGTAATCCTCCGCCAGCAGCGCGGTGTCACCATCGCGCAGAGCATGATAGCGCCACTCAGAAGTCCCCCACACTTCCGCCGTCTGAGTAATCACGCTACCGTTCCAAGCCCAGATTTCCCGGTAGGGTCGCTGCGGGCCGGCCCCCACAGAGCCGATCCCACCGCTCTCTCCCACAATTTGCCCTTTCTCCAGCCAGAAATCCGCGTAAGGCAGCGAGAATAAGTCCGCCGGTAGCTGCTCCTTGAAAGCCACCCCGTCCCATGCCCAAACATGCGCGGTGTGCCAGCAAGTATGCGCGCCACAGTAAACCTCCACGAAGACCAGTTCGTCCAGCCCGTTGGCGGTCAAATCCGCGCTGCCCACCAAATAGAAATACGCATACTCCTCGGCTGGATAAACATCCAACAGCTCTATCTCACCCGTCTGGCAAGTATAAATAGCCATCATCCCCGGCGGCGGGAAGGTCTCAGCCAGGGGATCAATTAAACTCACGGTGAGCTCCCAGCCACCACCGCCGGTTAAATCCGTGGTCAAGGCGCCTTTTCCCATGGGCGGCAATGCTTCCCAGCTCTCCAAGAGCTCGGCAAGTTCAGCCGGATCGCCGCCAGCGGCTAGATAGGCCCGCAAAGCAGCCAAATAACCATCCGGGAACTCGTCGGGGCGCGAGGGCAAAGGAACCTCCGCCTTCGCAGGGCAGGGATTAGGCGTCGAGGTAGGCAACGCAGTCGCCGTGGCAATCTCCGGTGCCGGGTTGTAGGTAGCGGGCGCACTAGACGGAGCAATTGCTAACAGCTCACAACCCAGAGCCAATAGCGCCCAGCCTGCACTCAATAACAACCAGCTACCCGGTGAACGCGACACCCCGCCTCCCTAAAGCCACTCAGTAGCAGTAGTATAATCGTTGGGAAAGGAATAACAAGCGTACAATTGCACGCTTGGCAAAGCCGTCTATAATGAGGTTATCTAAAATCAGGAGGGCATAGCCCATGCAAGGACCTTTCAACATGGAAACAACTGCACCCGAAGATCAACTTGGCGCACTGTTAGATAGTTACACCCCTCAGTCTCCCTGCCGCCACGGGGATATAGTTAAGGGAACGCTAGTACGAGTAAGCGAGAAAAGCATACTCGTGGACATCGGCAGCAAAAGCGATGCCATGGTGAACCCCCACGAGGTAGCTCGCCTAACGTCAGAAAAATTAGCCGCCTTGCAAGCCGAACAAGAGGTCTATGTTTATGTACTGGATAATGGAGAAAACAACGGGACCATCTTAGTCTCGCTCTCCCAGGCTGCTGAACAGCAAAGTTGGGAAGAAGCTCGTACATTGATGGCTAATCAGCAAGCAGTAGAGTTGACTATACTGGACTGCAACAAAGGCGGAGTTATCGTACAAATGAACGAGCTACAAGGCTTTGTACCCGGCTCGCAGTTGATGCCCAAATGGCACTCACTCCAAAATCCCGCCGATCCACAACACCGTTGGGAAGCCGTAGTAGGTGCAACACTCAAGCTCAAGATCATTGAAGTTACGCCCGAAGACAACCGCCTAATTTTCTCCGAGCGGCAAGCCTACGATCTCCAAGCACAGAAACAGGAAACGTTGAAATCACTAGAAATCGGTTCCGTGCAAGAAGGCATAGTCAGCAACATCGTGGATTTTGGGGCCTTCGTCAACGTGCAAGGTGTGGATGGCTTGCTACATATCTCCGAGCTCTCCTGGGAACGTATCAACCACCCCTCAGAGATCGTAAAAATTGGCGAGAGAATCAAAGTATATATCCTTGATACCAACCCGCGCAAAGGACATCTCAGTCTAAGCCTCAAACGCCTGCAAGACGATCCGTGGCAAGAGGTGTGTCATACTTACCACGAAGGCGATTTAGTAGAGGTAGAGATCGTCAACCTAGTGGATTTCGGGGCTTTCGCTTGCCCGCTCGCAATGCCCAAAATCGAGGGCTTGATCCATATTTCGGAGTTAAGCGCCGAGCCAGTAACCGATCCTGCCACAATAGTCCAAGTAGGTATGCGCAAAATCGTGCGTATCATCTCTCTGCAACCGGAAGCACAACGAATTGGTTTTAGCCTCAAGCGGTTGGAGGAGAGCACCAGTGATTGAATGGCTGAAATTAGAAAATTTCAAGAATTTCAGCGAGGCCAAATTGTTCTGTGGCCCGGTTACGCTGTTAATGGGAATCAATGCGGCCGGCAAGAGCAATTTGAGAGATGCCTTTAGATTATTGCTAGGTATAGGGCTAGGCTATAACCTGGCCGAGATCTTTGGAAGAAGATACACTAGCGGACAATTACAATGGTCGGGTATCCGTGGGGGACTTTCTGAGGTCACATATTTTGGATCTACTACCTTTAGTTTAACAATAAAATTCAAACTGAGGAGCTCTTATCAATATAAGATCGAAATTGCTCCCAAACTCTCTACCCGCCCTCAAGTAGTAGCTGAGTCCCTCTACTGCGATCAGAAAATGCTCTTTGATACTCGCCCCAATCAGGATGCCTCCCCACAGATTGAGATCAATATCGCCCGTGACGAAAGATGTCAGAAAGAACACACCCTTGCGGTCAACACCGCTCAACCCGTACTCACCCAAATTTTAGAAGAAAGCAGCTTCTCAGAACGTACTGACAGCGCCGCCAAAGAAGTTAGACGCGGAGTACAAGCAACTTTAACTACCTTTCGCGCCCTATGCTTTTTCGATTTGATACCCAACTCCATGCGCGAGCCATCATTCCTCGGGCAAAACTTGGGAGATAGAGGAGAAAATCTCTCTTCAGTGTTAGCAGATATTTGTAAAAATCCAACCCAAAAAGCCCGCAAAGAAGCCCTCGTTGCGTGGGTGAAAGCACTGACTCCGATGGATGTCCAGGATTTTGAATTCACAGAGGATCAAATGGGGAGAGTACTAGTTACTCTAGTTGAGAGCGCCGGGCGCAAGACCTCAGCGTACAGTGCTTCTGATGGAACTCTACGCTTTTTAGCAATTGCTGCGGCCCTTCTCAATCCCCATATTAAGAGCTGCTTCTTCGAAGAGCTAGAAAATGGAATTCATCCTACCAGATTACACCTACTCCTAGATTTAATAGAGCAAACCACTCTCCATAATGATACTCAAGTTATCGCTACCACACATTCCCCACAATTACTACGCCTAATCAGTCCAGCCACCCTGGATTATACTTCGCTGATATACCGACTACCGGATGAATCAACAGGCCATATCCAACGATTGGTGGATTTACCGCAGCCAGCATTGGACATCTTGCGAAAAAAGAATCTGGCGCAACTCTACGAATCCGGCTGGTTCGAAAATGTGGTCAATTTGCTAAGTGAGGAGAAAAGGAGTTCGTGAGCACTCGCATCTTGATTATTCCAGAAGATTTCCGCAAAGATCAATACATGCTCAAACCCATCATCCAAGCACTGCTTGACCATTTAGGAAGACCAACCGCTAGAGTAGTGGTCTGTCAGGATCCTTTATTGGGCGGAGTCTCAGTAGCGCTAAAAAAAGAGAAGTTAATTGATATTTTCGAGGCTTATGCCGGTATGGTGGATCTTTTCCTACTGTGCGTAGATCGGGATTGCGAAGAAACCCGGACAACGAAGTTACAAGAACGTGAACGCTGGGCTAAGAAGGAGCATGATTGTAAATTAATCGCCGCGAATGCTTGGCAAGCAATAGAAGTCTGGATTTTAGCAGGACATGATCTTCCCCCAGAGTGGTCATGGCATACCGTGCGCGCGGAATGTCATCCAAAAGAACATTATTTCGAGCCGCTAGTCAAGCAGCGAGAACTGTTCAACACACCCGCAGCGGGCCGTAAGATACTCGCAGAAGAAGCTGCCCGCCGCTATATGCGGATAAGGCAACTTTGTCCAGAAGACATCCTACCGCTTGAGGCTAGAGTAGCGGACTGGCTTGCTATTCCCCATTGAGCACCATACTACAATATGCAGTAACGTTAGATCATTATTGGGAGAGTTAGCTTATGCGTTACCTGATAGCTGACATGGAATGTCCAGTCTGCGGTGAGGAGATTGCCCTGACTACGCATACTGAGCAGGTGCAATGTACCAGCTGCCAAAGCCAGTTCTCACTACGCGGGCGCCTTTGCCCCAATTGCGGCCACTATCACAACAAGAACGTCTCCGTCTGCGCACAATGCGACCACCCACTGAAACTCCGTTGCCCTGAGTGTGGCGCCTACAACTGGAGCGGCGACGAAGTTTGTCAGCAGTGCGGCGCCCACATTGATTTGCTAACCCGCTTAATCAAACAGACTGACACCGCTGAATGGTTACAGCAACAGATGTCAACCTCGCGCCGTATCAAGGAACAAGAAGCCGCGTCATCCAATGCCCGCATGGAACGCATGTTGGCAGAGGAACGTGCTGATAGGGAAGCACTGCGGCGGCGTCAGTTAGAACAACAAGCCGCGGAACGTAAGTTGCTGCGCAGAATAATCCTGATTGCCGGTGTGATGTTAGTAATCTTTATCGTTTACCTGTTGATCACGCTCTAATCCTGCTAGTTGCCCCCATTAGACAAGGAAAACCGAGTACCGTAAAACTACGCCCACGCTCTAGCCCCCGGCTTTCCTCCGGCCCATTCTGGGGAAAGGAGAGAAAAAATGTTATATCCAACTAAGCTGGTCCGCCAGCTACCCGAACAAACCGTTCAATGTCACATCTGTGAGCATTATTGCACCTTAGCCCCCGGCGAATGGGGCCAATGTGGAGTACACGTCAATCTCGAAGGGACTCTCTACCTGACGGTCTACGGAGAGGCCGTGGCTGCGCATATTGACCCCATTGAAAAGAAGCCGCTCTTCCATTTCCTCCCCGCCGCAGAGGCGTTCTCCATCGGCACCTATGGCTGTAACTTCGATTGTCGTTGGTGCCAGAACTGGCAGATTTCACAGGTGCGGCAGCGCCAACCCACAGAAAATCTCGGTGAACGGTTTTCTCCTGCCCAGATTGTGCAATTCTGCCAGCAAAAAGGGCTTGAGGCTATCGCCTACACCTACAACGAACCGACGGTCTTCTTTGCATACAGCTACGACACCGCCAAACTAGCCCACGAGCACGGCATCAAGAACGTCTATGTCTCCAATGGCTTTATGACCATTGACGCCTTGGAGCGCATCGCTCCTTACTTAGATGGCATCAATGTGGATCTCAAAGGATTCACGGAGGAACTCTACCGTGACTACTGCGGCGCGCGACTAGCTCCCATCAAACGCAATATCGCTTATCTCGTCCAGGAAACCAGCGTCTGGACAGAAGTGACCACACTGGTCATCCCCGAGTTGAACGATTCCGACGCGGAGTTGCGGAACGTCGCCGAGTGGCTGGTCAGCGTTGACCCACACATCCCCTGGCACGTCACGGCTTTCTACCCCGCCTACCGGCTACGCGACCGTCCCCGCACGCCCCCCGCAACACTGGAACGCGCCTACGATATCGGCAAAGAGGCCGGGCTGGAATACGTCTATGTCGGCAACATCCCCGACGCGACCCGCGAGAATACCTACTGCCCTATGTGTGGGACGTTGCTGATCAAGCGGGCCGGTTATCTCACCCGCACACAGTGGGAAGAGCCGGGCACCTGCCCGCAATGCGGGACCCTGATTCCCGGTGTTTGGAGAAACTAACCGACTGCCAGACCAACTGACTACCCGACTGCTGGACTACCCAACTACCCGACTACTGGACTAATAATGGAGGTAATCATGACAACCAAAATACGTCCGGCGGCCGTTGCGGGAGCCTTTTACCCCGGTGACGCGCAGCAATTACAAGCAACCATCGAAACCCACCTGGCCCAAGCTAGCCCCCCGGCGCTGGACAAGGTTCACGCGCTGATCGTGCCGCACGCTGGCTATATTTACTCCGGCCCCATCGCAGCCTATGCCTACCGGCTGCTGGAAAAACGCCCCACCGCCCCGGAGCAGATATTCCTATTAGGCCCGACACACCGCGTCTGGTTTACCGGCATCGCATTGGGAGATTATGGAAGTTTCCAGACCCCGTTGGGCAATATGCCAGTGGCGCAAGAGACGCTACAACGCCTCGCCACAGCAGATGACCAGTTCCAGCTATTGGCCGGCGCGCACCGCCAAGAGCACTCTCTGGAAGTCCAGCTTCCCTTTCTCCAACATTTCTTCCCCCAGACGCCCATTGTCCCCTTGCTCTTTGGTCAAGCGAATCCCATCCAAATTGGGGAAGCCCTCTCCCCGTTCGTGGGGCCAGACGATCTATTAGTCATCAGCTCCGATCTGAGCCACTACCACAGTTACGAGGAAGCCCAGCGCCTGGATCGCGGCTTCATCGCGGACGTGCTGCGAGGAGATATTGCCGCAGTCGCCGCCGGCGAAGCCTGCGGTCAAGCCCCCATCGTGGCGCTGATGACCATCGCCGCAGCGCGCGGCTGGCAACCGCACTTACTTGATTACCGCAACT
The DNA here is from genome assembly GCA_034717835.1 of Chloroflexota bacterium. Classification (GTDB taxonomy): domain Bacteria; phylum Chloroflexota; class Anaerolineae; order B4-G1; family SLSP01; genus G713. The sequence goes on along the minus strand of JAYELZ010000071.1, from coordinate 7,585 downwards.
CCGGCGATACCGCCGGCGACCGCCGGCAGGTGGTTGGTTACGCGGCGCTCGCTTACACGGAGGTTTGAGCATGAACATCTTAACTGCCGCAGAACACGAAACCCTCTTACAAATAGCCCAGAGAGCCATCTCTCGGCGGGTGCGTGGAGAGAGCGTTCCTACGTTGAGACTGACCACCTTCTCCCACCGCCTGCAAGCAACGGGGGCTAGTTTTGTGACGCTCACGCTGGCGGGACGGCTGCGCGGGTGCATCGGTTCGCTGGCAGGATATCGCCCGCTGGCCCAGGATGTACAGGCGAACGCCATTGCCGCCGCTTTCCGCGATCCGCGCTTCCCACCGCTGCGAGCTTCGGAATTCCCCCGGCTCACTTTAGAAATTTCCGTGCTCTCCACGCCCCAACCGCTCGCCTACGACGGCCCCCAGGAACTAATCGCCAAACTCCGCCCCGGCATTGACGGGGTGGTGTTGAAGCGAGGGATGCGGCGAGCTACCTTCCTGCCGCAGGTCTGGGAGCAGTTGAGCGAGCCACGAGAGTTTCTGACACACCTCTGTGCCAAGGCGGGGCTGCCTCACGACGCTTGGCGGCAGCCAGAAATTGAGATCAGCACCTATCAAGTGGAGAAATTTCAAAAGGAAGACTGAACGATAATAAATCAAGATTGCACCATCAAAATGCCAACATCTGCTAGAACGGTACGCTAAAGAGAGCTGGCATCACCCAAGAGAAAAGACATGCTAATCCAGTTCCAGGTTAGTAGTTACGGATATCTAGGGATTCTAGGTACGGGCATCTATAAAAATTTTAGCGCCCTTTACGATAAGGGCTTTCATAGGAGGCTTTATGAAACCAGACGATAAACGCAATAGTACGGATGCAATGGCGCTGACGGAGCGGGGTTGGTTCATCCTGTTAGCCGGGTATATGCTCGTGCTGATTGGGTGGGGAGTGTTGTACGAACCGGCAACTATTGGGGCGGGTTTGCTGCGTATTGCGCAAAGTCCCGGGATGCTGGTCAGCGATTACATTGCCATTGGCGGATTAAGTGCGGCATTCGTGAACGCCGGCTTGGTCGGGCTGGCAGGGTTGTTGTTAGCCCACTTCAATGACGTGCGCCTATCAGGGGCAACTATCGCCGCGGTCTTCACGATGGCGGGCTTCGGCTTCTTCGGGAAGAACTGGTGGAGTATCTGGCCCATCATCTTGGGGGTAGCCCTCTTCAGCCGCGTGACCCGCCATCCCTTTAAAAACTACATTCTGGTAGCGATGTTTGGGACAGCGTTAGCCCCACTGGTCACGCAGGTAACGTATGGATTTGCCTGGGGCATTATCCCTGGTACACTCTTCGGCCTGGGTGTTGGTTTCGTGCTCTTCCCGATGGCCGTGTATATGTTGCGCTTACATCAGGGCTTTAATATCTACAACGTAGGATTAACGTGTGGTTTCCTAGGGCTATTCGTGACCGCGCTGTTGGCCGGGTTAGGTTTCGAGATCGTACCAACTTTCCATTGGACTGAACAATACAGCGCGTTACTGGGTGGATTTCTCCTGATCTACGTAACCTCCTTACTCGTGGTGGGGCTGGTCTTGACGCGAGGGCCGGGCAAATTACGTGTATTAGTGCGGGAAGCCGGCACGCTCCCCACCGACTTTGTCGAGTTGTATGGCGCCGGTACGACGTTGATCAACATGGGGTTAGTCGGCTTACTGGGCTGGGGGTACATTTTCCTGGTCGGCGGGACGTTCAATGGGCCGACGCTAGGGGGTGTCTTTACCATGGTCGGGTTTGCCGCGTTCGGTAAACACATCCTCAACGTTCCGCCGATTATGGCTGGCATCTATCTGGGAAGCCGGTTAACGATTTGGGAACCAGAGCAGGCTGGCCCCTTACTGGCAGCCCTCTTTGCCACGACGCTGGCCCCACTCAGCGGGCGCTTTGGGCCGGCGCTGGGCATCTTCGCCGGCATGGTACATTTGCTGTTGGTCATGCGCACAGGCGCCTGGCACGCCGGCTTGAATCTGTACAACAACGGCTTCGCCGGCGGTCTGACGGCGACGTTGTTTATCAGTATCATCAGTTGGTGGTCAAGCTGGCGTGAGGAACATTTGGAGAAAGGATAACACCATGTTAAATGAGAAGCAGAAAATTGTTCACGTGTTGGATGAGTTGCTCAATTATGCGCTATACAACCATCCACAAAAGGTAACGATTAAGATCGAAGAGTTGGCAGGCCAGGTGCAAATCACGGTTGAGGAAATCAATGTCCAGTTGAGCGCGCGAGAATGTCAAGCGGCAGAGCGTTTTCTGAACACCCCCCGTCACAATGAGATGCAAGAATATTACAGCGGACTGGCCGGTGAGGAGACGCTGTCCCCGCGCAATTTGCGCATTGTGGGCCTGATGGTGGATGGAGGGCGTCTGGAGAGTTGCGAAAGTGGAACTCAACTTTCAATTTGGTGGAAACCTGAGTAAGCATGACCGCCTAGTCTGCCCGCTAGGAACGCCAAAACTCGGCCCAGGAGTCCTTTTTGTCGCAGTGCCAAACGGTACTCAGACGCTGGTGGGGGCCGCTATGGCGGTCAGTAAACCGTCACGGTGTTGTCTGTGTCTGTTAAAGAGCAACCTCTTTCAGTAGAGTCAGCTCTCCAAACGAATATCCCCCGAAAACCTTGGATGAATTTCGAGATAACCCTAGCATTGGAGTGGGTCGTAGGCGATTAGATGTGAAATTGATTGCAATCCTGGGTGAGTATAATAAACGCAATCTAAAAACGCAGCATTTCTTGCCCCATATTGAGGATGCCATTGAACACGCTAAAGAATTGGATAATCTAAACCATAGATAGCCTGCCAATCTGGGACCTAAGGTTTACTTATCGGCTGACGAAATTATTAGACAAATACCCGGAGCAAACACAGCGTAGAACCACTCATCTGACCGTAAACAACCAGGCTACGGAAGCCTCTTGTGGCGGCTGACAGTCGCCCACACGGAAACGTGTGGGCATGTTCTTTCTCTTTCGCGTTGATTCGAGATCAATTTTGGTGGCAACTCCTGAGCTCGCCCTAATTATGGAGCTACTCCCCTACAACTTTAGAACCGCACTTGCGTAATACAACTGCATTGACCATATTCCACCCAGTAAAAGGAGAAACTATGAACACGGAAAACGAAACCTTTGACACGCAAACTGGCACCACTCCCCCCACACCGCCCATCCCCCCAAGAGCCTACTCCCCACCGCCGCCGCTCTCACCCGGTGATGAACGTCTCTGGGCGGCTCTGGCGCATCTGAGCATCTTACTCAACTTGATTACGGGCTTTCTAGGCGTGGCAGCCGCGCTGCTCATTTATTTGATTTACAAAGAGCGTTCGCGCTATGTCGCTTACCAGGCACTCCAAGCCTTTCTCTTCCAACTGATCTTCTGGGCTGGCGCCGGGACCATTATTGGGATCATGTGGGCAATCGTCGGGGTGCTTTCAGCCATCGTCATTGGCATCATCCTCATCCCCTTCGCGCTGGTGGCGACGGTACTGCTGGCTGTTATGCCGCTAGGAGCGTTGATCTATGGTGTGATCGGCGCCCTCCAATGCAGCGATGGGCAGAATTTCCGTTACTGGCTGGTAGGTGATTGGGCATTGCAGTATATTAGTTAAAGGTTACAAGTTAAAAGCTGGAACGCCCCCCCCCTCTGCTTGGCAACCAGGAGGGGGGGGGCGTTAGCTATTCCCAAGCGATTTAACCTACACCGCTACTCAAAAGCGTACAAAAGGAAGAGAATATGGCACTGGTAGTAGTCAACCACCTAACAAAAAAATATAAATCCTCAGACCGCAAGGCCGTTGATGATGTCTCATTTGAGATTCATCCTGGCGAGATATTCAGCCTCTTGGGGCCCAACGGCGCCGCTCTACCGCCAACTCGTGCAACTGCTCCCCACGACGTGGGCCATGAGCGCTTACACGAAGTTGCTGGCACGGGGAGCTACGCTTGCCGAGGTCTGGACGCAGATCGGCGTACTGTTACTCTTCGCGGCCCTCTTCACCGCCGCCGGGATGTGGCGGTTCCGAAATTACGAGTAGGAGAGCCACTTAACCAATGTCAAAAATCAGAGAAAATAAGTGTCACATTAGAATGTGACATTGTCAAACTACTCAGCCTTACCGAGGAGAAAGAGCTGCAACATCGGCATGGCAATGAGCATGATCACCGTCCCCTTATCGCGGAAGGTCTGGATGAACTCTTTTTGAATAACTGCCCGGATTCGTTGCCACATACTTGAGCCTCGGTATGAGTTACAGGTCGAAAGTTGCAGTGCGCCTCCTCAGTTTTCGGGGTTAACCGCAAGGAGTTTGTCCAGATCGTAATTACCACTGTTATACTCAACCAAGCGTACCCAATCAATCATGCCGGTGGAACTATCGCAAAACTCCTGGACGAATTGGACACTCAGCTTATTGTGCAGTCCATTTTTGCGTTTCTTAAAAAGAGTATTGTGCTCTTCTGCACGGTATCCAATTGGCTCAATGATCTCAGTGTAGAGGTCCTGGTTTCCGCTGATGAGGGTCCAAAAATTCTGACCTACCACTTTTAGATAACCTCTCAGGAAATTGGTTCTGGTTTTACCATAGCAGATGCCCAAGACGGCTTGGGCATTGGCGCCGAATTGCGATTGTTTAACTCTGGTCACCGCATCCCTTAAATTCTGTTCCAATTTGTTCTGTTGATCACTGTTCCCCCAATTAGGGCCAGATTTTATGGAGACGATGTAATGAATGCCGCCCTCTATGAATTCCAGGTCTACACCGGGGGCCGCTGATTTGTGACCGCCGCTGGTCTTGCCCGCAATGAAGATGGCTAAATCTTCCAGAAAATCCCCAAAGAATTTTTCCTCGGCGGAGGATAAACGCGCGGTTAGGAAGCCCTCTATCAGTTCATTTGCTGTTTCCACGTTTTTGGCTTTGAAAAGGTAAGGGTTTTTCTTCAATAAGCTCTTGAGTTCCAGTCCTGTCAACGCTGCAAATCTTTTTTCATGAAAAGAGACAATCCTTTTATTAACATATTCACAAACTTCATTTAGATCCAGGTGATTCATATCGCTCCTTATGCGGACACTACTTCCATTAAGCGTGGTTGTATTTGATGCACTCGCTCTTGCGCTAATTGATAGTACTCTCCGTTGAGCTCAATACCCACATATTGGCGACTTAATTGTCTGGCAGCGCAGGCAGTCGTACCGGAGCCAAGGAAGGGATCTAACACGAGATCCCCTTCTTGTGTAAATAGCTTAATAAACCAGGTTGGTAAATCTACTGGGAAAGCAGCACTATGACCGCGGTTTGAACACTCCGTGGCCATGTGCAGCACGTTATCGGGATAGACCATCTCTCGTCCTACCCACTGAGAAACGTTTTTGCCAAATCCACTGCCCACCGCTGATTCATCTCTTGTTTTATCGGTCTCGCTTAAATTAGAGAGCCGATTTGAGGCCCAATCACCAACTGGAACCATGACTGCCTTTTGATACATGTTGAACTTTCGTTGCTTATTGAATTGGAGGAGTCTTTCCCAACCATCACGGAATCTATTGGGCCATTTACCAGGAAAGGAGTTTTTTTTATGCCACATAAACTCTTCAGTCCACAGCCAGCCTTGTTCTCGTAACTGTAGAATTAGGTCTAGCACATAGGTGTGTCTTTCTCCGCTAACAACCTTCTCCTTTATGTTTAGAATGAAAGTACCACGGGGCTTTAAGACCCGCAAGAATTGTTTCGCTTTCGGGAGAAACCATTCTACATATTCACTAGGTCTTACTCCCCCATAGGTGGATTTTCGCTGATTAGCGTAGGGGGGGGAGGTGAAAATCAGATCAATGGAATTATCGGGAAATTCCTTGAGGATATCTTCACAATCTCCATATATTATTTTGTTGACAAAATTCATATTTTTCCCTCCCTTCTTACCCTTCCCCTTACTTGAGATACCATTCTAAGATAAAAGGGGCTAAATTCAAGTGTCGTTTAATTTGCTTAGCTAACTAACACTTGACAAATTTACCCCTTTGGGTAGAATGCAATCCGTTGAATTTAATTTTTCGATAAGGAGCAGGCACTGTGATTAACAATAACGTTGCAGTTCGAGTCAGTGGTAAGGGAAGTGCAGGGTGTTCCCTGGTCGCAGTGTGCCTATCGGAAAATTGAATTAACCGCATTTGATTTTAGAGGCCGTGGGCATCTGCGATGCTCACGGCCTTTTTGTTTGCTAAGTTGCTGCCAACAAGAGGTCGTGGGAAGAAAACCACGGCCTCTTGTTATTTTAGCTAACATTTGCAGTTCAAAAGGGAGTTACTCATGAAGAGGAAAATGATGGAAATCACGGGATTGCCGGAAAATTATTTTATGCGCACCGTTACGTTAGCTGATGTGGAAGCGGTGGTCGCGCTAGTTAACGCCTGCTCTCAAGCAGCGATAGATAAAGATAAATGTGAAGTTAGTGAGTATCGCAACGATTGGCAATCACCTAACATGGACATGGGGACCGATCTGCGGGTAGTTTTATCTCCGGAGAAGAGGATTGTTGGCTATGCAGGAGTGTGGGATCCTCAACCACATGTGCAGATTTACGGTTTTGGGTACGTGCATCCGGCGCATCGAGGCCGAGGTATCGGCACTCGCTTGGCCAACTGGATTGAAACGCGCGCCAGAAAATCTATCGCCCAAGCCCCGGCGGGAACGCAGGTCAAAGTTAGCCAGCGGGCTTACGGAGCGGATACTTCCTCGCAGAAATTGATAGAGGAACAGGGTTATACGCTGGTGCGACATTGGTTCCGCATGTTGATTGAGCTGGATACGCCGCCGCCCGCGCCGCAATTGCCGGAGGGGTTGGAGATACGAACCTTCAACCGTGAACGGGATTTGGAGTCGCTAATTCACGCAGATCGAGAGGCTTTCCGGGATCACTGGGGGTATGTGGAACATCCTTTTGAGGAGGATTGGAAAGAATGGACGCATTGGATTGAGACTGACCCGGATTACGATCCTACTCTCTGGTTTCTAGTCATGGATGGCACGGAGATCGCCGGGTTTTCCATCTGTACGCCCAAGACCGCTGAGGATCCGGCTTCTGGATACGTCTACATGCTCGCCGTGCGGCGACCGTGGCGTCAAAAAGGGGTAGGCTTGGCGATGTTGCATCACACCTTCGGAGAGTTCTATCGCCGAGGTAAGCAACGGTGCGCGCTGGGAGTGGATGCGACCAGTCTCACCGGGGCGACGCGCCTTTATGAGAAGGCCGGGATGCACGTCCAGCGGCAAGCGGTGAGCTATGAGCAGGTGCTCCGCGAGGGGCAGGATTTGAGTACGCAAACGTTGTAGCGAAAAAGCGATAAAGCGAGTGAGCGCATTGCGAGTTGCCATCACGAGTCTGATAGGTTGAGTTTACTGGAAAAAGGGACGTAGCTTGAAAACAATAAATCAGTATTTATCTGCGGAAATCTGCGTCCTATAATATTCTTTTACAGTTAGCATGATAGGGACGTGGCTTGAAAACAATAAATCAGTATTTATCTGCGGAAATCTGCGTCC
>JAYELZ010000070.1:0-4581 GCA_034717835.1 Chloroflexota bacterium | reverse complement strand
TCGCTCTATTCGCGGTTGCTCCGCCGTCACAAATCTCTTGAACACACGCTCCTCAATTGGCAAGCGGCGCAAGAACTCCAAGCGCGGGACTACCTCACGGATCTCTTTCCGGCCGCGTTGACAGTGGACGGGGGGCAGTTTGAACCTGACCTCCTGGCCACCCGTCAGGGGGAAGTTTACTACGTAGAATGTGAACGGTACACGCGCAAAAAACGGTCTCAACGTGCGCGCAAATGGGAGCGCTATCACGCGGCCACCGGCGGGGATTTCTACCTGGTGGTACCGAACACTAAAGCGCAGAACGCGTTGGTCTCGGAACTCTCGCGTTGGGTCTATAAAACCCAACGCGTAGTGCGGCTGTACCTATCCAATCTTTCGCTCTTGGTTAATCGGGGGGCGACGGAGGAATACTGGACGTTGGAAAAACGTTTGGCCACCGCGGAGCATAGCCGAATGCCCTGAGGAGTAGCCTGGCTTTCAATCCGGCCTCTTATCCGACTAACTGGCCCGCCATCGCGCAGCAGGTGAAAGCAGGGGTGGGTTGGCGTTGTGAACAGTGCGGGTATCCGCACGCTCCGGAGGCGGGCTACACGCTCACGGTGCATCACATCGACGGGGATACGTTTCACAACGGCACCCTCTAATCTGGGCGCGCGCTGTCAACGCTGTCATCTTAGTCTGCATCGACGCCAGCTAGTTGCACCCCGCAACTAGCTGGCCAGGCTGTTTTTCAACTGTCATCGGTAGTTTCCTGCCACCGCAACCAGAGCGCGCCCCCTAACCCCAAATATAGCCACAGGAAGATTCCCGGTTTTTGCCCTAGGGCAATGGCGTCCACAAATCCGTACAGTAATTGGGCAAACGTTCCAAACAGAAGCCCTGTTGTCAAGGCTCGATCACTGGTAGACGCTGCGTGCCAGCGCACTTGCCAGAGCATATAAAACCACAGTAATAGCATGGCTACAAATGCCATCAGCCCTGGGAGACCCAAATCAAGCGCCACCTGCAGGTAGAAGTTATGCGCGTGTGCGAAATTCCTGTCCGGCGTCAGTCGAAACGTGTTGTATCGGGCATGAACAATCGGGACAAGCGTATCAAAGCCAATCCCGGTCAGGGGATGATCCTGGATCACAGTGATGGCTTGCTGCCAGATCTCCGCACGACCGGAAAGACTACCGTAATTCAACAAGGTATTTGGTGAAGAAACCCCATGAAGTCCCAGTCCATGTGCTACGTTTACCGGTCCAAGGAGGATAACAATCCCGATGCCCAGCAGAAACACACCCAATGTGAACCAGCGCAGCCAATCACGTTGTGATAGTCCAAGCAAGAGCAAGGTTATCAAGGTGGAAATGTAAGCCCAGCGAGATTGCGTAAGGATCAAGGTAGTGGCCATCGTCCCAAGCGTGAGCAACAGGCTTGAAGCCGTGAGTATCCACTGCCAGCTCCCTCGGCGGTGTTGGCTGACGTGCATGAGCAAAGTCATAGTCAGGGGGATGAACAGCGTCAGCGTGCCGCCAACTTGATTGGGGCTAAAGCCCTGTGCGGCACGTGGTAAACCACGTATTGCAATTGGCAGATGTTGATACATCGTGACTAGTTGACGCATCAAGGGTACTTTATACGCAACCCACCGCGTTCCCAGCAGACCCAGGATGGCAACTGCAAATCCGCCACTCACCAAAAGACCTGTCGCCACTCTGATCTCGCGGGACGTGCGCAGTGCATAAGCAAGTGTGATGCAAAGCGCAATCCCATAGTAAACGCCACAAACCTTGGGAAAACTCAGCCGGATGTCGTACGTCGCCCCCAGGCTGACAAGCAACATAAAAGCCAGTAGCAGCAACGGCACGTTCAGCGGCGTGGAGCGCCATGAGAAGCCAAAATGGTACCAGCGAAATATCCACAGGAGTGGGATGAGTGCCATGAGGAATGGCGTAAGCTGCTCTTGGGGAAAGAGAATCCACGGTACGAGCGCCAGGACAAGCAGCACATCAAGCCAGCGGTGATTGGAAAAGTAGGTCAAGATGCCACGCAAGGGGCTGGAATCGTGAGGTGAACTACGGTTCATACGCCCTGAGTTCCTCCAGTGCTTGTTGCGCAGTGCTGTTGTTCGGCGCAATCTCTAGCACGGCCTGGTACGTAGATAGCGCTGCTTGCATCTCCTGAAACTGCCAGTACCCTTCCGCTAACGTCAATTGATAGCTAAGAACCTCTGGTTGTAACGTGACTGCCTGCTCCATATACCACAGCCCGCTTGCATCTTCTTGCGAGAGCAAACAGGTGCCCAGCAGAGCATACGCTTTCGCAGCATCACGGGACGCAGTCTCAGGGAGCAATAACGGGCTCACCCAATCCCCTATCTCATCACATGCGCCACGCGCGCTGTAGATCTCACCCAGCGCCAATCGGGATTGGACATGGTGGGGGGATCTAGCTACGGCTTGCTCAAAATCTGCCACAGCGCCTGTGAGATCGTGCAATTTGTCGAGCCGCAGTTTCCCACTGCGATAAAGGGGTTGCGCCTCCCAACGATCAAGTTTTGCCGCCTGTTGATAAGCAGAGACAGCAGCTTGCCACTCCTCGCGGGCGATGTGAATCTCAGCCTGCAGCAAATAGCGTTGTGGCGAGGTTTCCGGTTCCAACGCAACCGCTGACGAAAGCGCGGTTAGAGCCTCTTCTTTAAGGCCTAATCGCTGAAGCGCACGGGCCAGATGCTCATATCCTTCATAAAGATCGGGCTGAATTTCCAGAGCCAGTTCGTAGCTCCGTACCGCGGCTTCAAAGTCGCCTTCTCTCACCCGTGTCTGCCCCTGTTGTAGGAAATACTGCGCAGCACCTGCCGCGCGCCAGGCCTCAAGTGCTGCGGCTTGCTCTCCCTGCGTTTCCAGGATTTGTCCCAGTTGGAATTGGGCGCGGCGGTTGTGGGGGGTCAGTTCTGTAGCACGGCGCAGCATATACGCTGCCGCGTTGATGTCTCCGGCTTTAATGGATAGGGTGGCGAGATTGGTGTACAGCTGCCCCAGGCTCTTTTCATTCGCGGTTTTCCAGCGTAGGCCCGTTTGTAAGTATGTCCGGGCCTGCTCTGTGTGGGCCGCCTCAACCGCGGGTTCAGATGCAAATAGCGCGCGATTGATGGAAAGCGATCCGAGGTTGTTGCAAGTCATGGTAATGAAAGCGGGGAATAGACGCAGTGCAAAAAGAGATCCCACAATTCCTAGAAACAACCAGTGATTTCCGCGACGCCACCGTTTCATTGTAAACACATCAGCTGAGATCTCAGGGAAGTAAGAGTACTTGATCGAGCTGGACACCATCCACGATCTCGGTTATGGAACCGTCAGTTATTCCCGTTTTCACTTCGACCTGTTCCACACTGTTGTTAGCACCGACAACTTCGACGTAGGTCCAGTCGGCAAACGTATGCAACGCACGATTGGGGACAACCAGTACGTTCTCGTGCGTCTGTCCCGTGATCAGCACATCCGCCCTCATTTGGATGGCAGCCGGAATCTCCTGATCAGGATCAAAGTTCACAATTGCCTCATACGTGTTCTGGCCTAGGGTGGGCTGCGTACCGATCTGTTGTACTGTTCCGGTATAGGGCTGATCGGAGGTAGCATCCAGCCGAATGACAACCGGCATCCCTACACTCAGCCGCTGCACACGATCAGCCGCAATGTTGACAACCACATACAGCTCCGAAGGATCAGCCAATGTACCGATGGTCGCATACGCTTCTACGGGGTCCCCAACCTGTTTATTGAAGGCGATGAGTGTACCCGCAAATGGCGCTACCAGCTGCGTTTTTGAGATTGCCTCAGAGGCCATCAAGTAACGTTCGCGAGCCAAAGCAACGCGTTCTTCCGCTAGCTGGGTCTGATAATCACGGTTCGTCTGGGCTTCCAGCACAGCGATGCGCGCAGTTTCCATCTCGGCCCCGGCGATGCGCGCCGCAATCTCAGCGCCGGATTGGGCCTGTTCCAGTTTGACACCGCAGAGGCTCCCGCAAGCATCGTTTTCCGCAGCCTGTTGAACCGCCACGACCGCCATTTCACCATTTAGAACCGCTTGATCGTATGTTGCTTGCGCTCGACTATACTGCGCCTGAGCACGCGCAACAGCGTAGTTGCTCTCCGTCTTCGCTCTGGAGAGTGTAACCTCCGCTGTGTTGAGATCGAACTTGCGGTCCAGCGACTGTTGTTGGAGTTCAGGTGCATCTAGTTCGGCGAGTACAGTGCCCGGTGTGATCTCATCCCCGACATAGGCATGGATGGCTTTTAACGTGCCTTCCATAGGAAAAACCAGTGGTGTTTCTTTGCGGGCGGTAACACGTCCTCTTGCCTCAATAGTTTCCTGTACGGTGGTTTGCCCAACAGTATACGTGGTATTTGAAAGTGGTACTGCAGTTGGTGGTGGGGCAAAGGTCGGCGGGGCCAGCGTTGAACCTCCGCTACATCCTGCCGTGATGAATACCAGCATCAGAAGAAATACTTTCAAACTATAGATTCTACGCATCATGGGTTTCCTTCCTTCGACTATGGCGTTTACGCTTCTGGGATTGCACAAAGGGAAGCCAGC
>JAYELZ010000069.1:14652-20378 GCA_034717835.1 Chloroflexota bacterium | reverse complement strand
CATCACGCCAGCAGCCGACCTGTACGGCGCGAGTCAGATCACCATCACCATCACCGACGACGAGGGGTTGAGCAATAGCGACGTCTTTACGCTGACCGTCAACCCGGTCAACGACGCGCCAGAGTTCACCAGCACGCCAGTGGAAAACGCCACTGTGGGACAGCTCTACACCTACACCGTCACCGCCGCCGATGTAGACATGGGTGACGCGCTGACCATCACCGCCCCCACGCTGCCCTCTTGGCTCACGCTGGTTGATTACGGAGGCGGGGTAGCCCTCTTGAGCGAGACACCGGCCGAGGCAGATCTAGGCGCTCACCCAGTTGAGCTACTGGTACACGATAGCGGCGGGCTGACCGATACGCAGATCTTCTCCATCACCGTCGTGCGCGGGACTTACTACATCTACCTACCCTTAGTGCTCAAAAATTATGTCATCGCTCCTGATTTAGTAGTGGAGAGCGTCACCGCCACCAGCAACAGCATCCAGATCGTCATCTCCAACCAGGGACCGGCGCCTATCGAAAATGTATTTGCGAACGAGTTTTGGGTAGATGTGTACATCAACCCCGACCACGCCCCCGTCACCGTCAACGAGACGTGGCAGCAAGTCGGTAACCGGGGCGCAGCGTGGGGCATCACAGTAGATGCGCTTCCCCTAAATTTTGGCGAGGTACTGACACTCACCGTGACTGCCACAGGCGGTGATGTATACTATCATGCTGATATGAGCAATATCGTCTGGCCGCTGGCTTCAGGAACACTAATCTATGCCCAGGTGGACTCAGCGCATAAAGACACTCCCTATGGCGCGATCTACGAAAATCACGAAATCATCAACGCGCCGTACGAGAACAATATCCTGGGGCCACACTCTTCAACCACGGTGGTGAGTAAGCTGCTGCCCACAAACAAGCAGCGGGGTGCTTCCATCCATCTACCACCTAGACCTTGAGTGTTATTGCAACGAGTGTAAAGATTAGAGAGATTTATACTAGAGGAGTTATGATGATCAAGAAGATTACTCTGTTATCTGTTATATTGCTTGCGGTGCTGTCGTTATCCTGGCCACATAACGTATTGGCGTTGCCTCCACGCCCCGAACCGCCGTCAACACCACGACCAGCACCGCCGTTAACACCACGACCAGCAAAGGCTATCGCAAAAATAAAACTGTCCGTTATCGGAGCTACAGACCCGTACTATACGGTGGTGCAATGGCTAGATGCGCTAGGCGACTGGCATGACGTACAAGGTTGGCGAGGCCGGTTGGATGAGTATGATCGCAAACTGTGGGTGGTAGAGAAGAAAGATTTCGGCACAGGCCCCTTCCGCTGGGCACTCTACGCTGACCCCGGTAGTGAGCTACTCACTACCAGCGAATCCTTCTCCCTCCCCGCCGGCCGTGACCAGAGCGCGAACAGCTTAGTGGTAATTGAGCCATAAAGCCCACAACCAAAATGGACAAACATGCAAATGACAAATCCTCTCCCCGGCGCCTTGTCATCTTCCTAGCCAGCGGAGCGCTAGCGACACGCCCGCGAGGAATCTCCCACTTCTGCCCCAAAACCCTCGGAGTACTCCGCTCAGAATAACAAGGGGTTCATAGGGGACTTGGTCTGATGGCATGGTCCCTATAAGAGACCGGCCTGATCTAGCCAAGAGAACGCGGGGCGCTTTAGCGCCCCGCGCGGAATAACAATCTGCGGAATCTGCGAATAATTACTTTACGAACTCCCGGCCGGCGCCAACACCCCCGCCAGATTCCCACGGGGAGTACCCTCCGCTTCTTTTTGCTGCCAGGAACGCCAGAGCAGCATCCCCCCCACGAGAGAGAATATCCCGCCGCCCAGGATACCGAGGAAGCCGGCCAGCTGCCGGAACCGTTGGCGGATCGATTGCCGGCGTGCGGCCTCTTGTAGCAGCTCTTGTTCTAAGGCTACTACAAAATCCGCCGGCGGGGTGACGGGCGGCCACGCCTGCCGCACCGCCTCGGCCACCCACGCCTCCTCTACCGCGCTCACGGGCAACGCGCGGTTTTCGTTCAAAGTAATGTATGTAGTTTCCCATCTATGCTTCATGGGATTCCACCTCCACCATAATTTCTCGTAGATAGTGGAGCGTGCGGTAATAAAGCGCCTTAACCGCTCCCTCCGTGCGACCCAACACTTCCGCAATCTCCGCGTTGGAGAGTTCCTCCACAAATTTTAGACCAATCAGAGTTTGACGTTCCTCAGGCAAGGTGCTGATAACATGTAGTAAATGCGCAGTCTCCTCGCGGATACTCAGGGCCTCGCCGGGTTGCCCCTTTTCTGTAACCAGCGGTGCGACCGCGTCCATAGTCACCTGGGGATGACGTCCCCGATCTCGATGATGATTCGCCATCAGATTATGCGCGATCTTGAAAAGCCAAGCCTGGAAAGTCCCCCGGTGCCGGTACTTTCTCAAATAGCGCAAGGCGCGCTGGAAAGTTTGCGAGGTAAGATCTTCCGCATCGGCCCGGTTCCCGGTATGGCGATAGTGATAATTATAGATGCGATTCACATACCGGCGATACAATTCTCCGAACGCCTGAGGATCATTTTGCGCCTGTTTGATCAGAGCATATTCGTCTCCCTCACCCATCTCTCTCCCCCTGCAAAACTTAGTCCCATGCGGGGATATTATACCAGCATGGATACCGAGCTACAGCGGAGATGCCGCCAATTAACAAACTACAACACCATCAACCGCAAAAAGTTACGGCAAAAAATCAACGTAACTTTTGGGAACTGGCGGTGTTGTAGTGAGAGTAAGGAACAAGGTCTTTAATTTTCTTTTTTAAGTAAGGAGCCATAATCGATGAAACGCATTGCAATTGTAACCGATAGTGCCGCCGATTTGCCGGCAGAGTTAGTAGCGCAATTTGATATTTCTGTTATCCCGTTAAGCATCCACTGGGGAGATGAGACTTTTCTCGATAACGTGACCATGAAGCCTGCCGAGTTCTATCAGCAGTTGGCAACACGGGAAGAGTTTCCCAAGACTTCACAGCCTTCGGTGGGAGAGTTCTGCGAATTTTTCCAAGAGACCGCCACGCGGTTAGAGACTGACACCATCTTAGGTATCTTCCTCTCCTCGCCATTGAGCGGCACTTTAGCGGCAGCCACTCAGGCGAAAGCCATGTTGCCGCAGCTGCAAATCAAACTGGTCGATTCCCGTTTTATCTCGATGGGAGTAGGTCTCCAGGTGCTCACAGCGGCCCGCGCCCAACAGAACAATAATTCCTTAAGCGCCATCACGGCGCAAACGGCCTCGGTGCGTCAGCAGATACGTCTCTTTTTGGTGTTGGATACGTTGGAGTATCTGCATCGCGGTGGGCGCATTGGTGGCGCTGCCCATTTGGTCGGCTCGTTACTCAATCTTCGGCCCTTGTTATGCGTTGAAAATGGGGAAATCGCAGCTCTGAGCAAAGTTCGTGGTCGACGCAAATCGCTACAACGGCTGGTGGAACTGACGGAAGCAGAACTACAAGGGCGGCGGCCCGCCGAGTTGGCGATTATGCACGCCGGGATTTACGAAGATGCTGCGTTCCTGGTTGCGCAACTCCAAGAGCGCGTTAATCCCCGGCGGCTCTACACGGGCGTACTCACCCCGACACTGGGCTGCCACGGCGGGCCAGGCGCCATTGGGATAGCTTTCTATCCAGAGAGCGAGTAAGCGAGAAAGCGAAAAGGCGAGGGAGCGAAAAGGTGAGAAGGCGAGTAAGCGAGAAGGCGAAAAGGCGAAAAGGTGAGCGCAACAAAGAACCGCCGGGAGGTCAACTCCCGGCGGTTTATATTTTGCGCGACCTAACCGTGCCCGCACAGCGAAATTAGATTCAGCTAGATGTCTCGGTCAGGAGACCTGCCACAGCTATCCGTAGCTCCTCAATTCCCTGGACAACCTCCGTGCCCAGGTGGAAGTGGATCACGCGCCGGCCCTCGCCGCGCACTGCGCGGTAATCGCCCTGCGCCTGCGCCGCTTGGAGCACGCCGAAGGTGATCGCGGAGTCCCAACTCCCGGCCGCGTCGGGGATGGACAGATCATGCTCGGCATCCGCGGTAAGCTGGATAAAGAGGCCATTCCCGCTATCCCCCTTGTGCAGCTGGCCGGTGGAGTGCAAGAAACGCGGCCCAAAGCCCAAAGTAGTCGCCAAATGCGTGCGCTCCAGCAAGGCCACGCGCAAGGCGCGCAACGCGCCGTCGATCTCATCCGTGGGCGGCAGAAAAGCTTGGAGCGCGATGTAATCCCCCGGCTGAGCCTGCGCGAGGAAGACGCGGAAAATCTCCGCGTCCAGCGGAGCGACCTCGCCGGCCGGCAGCGCGCCGGTCTCCCGATATGCCGCGACCATCTGGCGGGCCTGATTTTTGGCCGATTCCACGTTGGGCTGATCGAAGGGCTGCACATCCAACCGCGCCCCGGCGACCGCCGTCGCCATCCCCCAGAGGAAAAAGAGCGCGCCGATGTCATATCGGTCAGCCAGAAAAATGCGTACCAGCGGATGCCCGACGGCGACCAACGCGGCCAGCGCCGCTTCATGGGCAGTGTCACCGGGCAATGCCATGTAGACAAATAACCGGTCCGCGCCGTACTCCTCCGGGGCGCAGGGCGACTCAGCCACCACCGGCAAGATGCCGCAACCTTCCTTCCCGGTACTTTCGGCCACGATCTGCTCAACCCAATTGCAGAAAGGGCTAATTGCTGGCGAGGTGACGAAAGTCAGCTTATCGCGTCCCACTTTAGCGAGTTCCCCTAGCACCACGCCCAACCACGCGCCGGGATTTTCTGCTACCGGGACTTCTGGGCCGCAGGTAGCGCGCATAGCTAGGGCGCGTTCCAGCAGCCGGGCCACGTCCACGCCCGCCAGCACAGCCGGTACCAGGCCAAAATAGGAGAGGGCGGAATAACGTCCCCCTACCTCGGGATTGTTCAAGAATACTTCACGGAACGCGAATTTCTCAACCAACGGCGCCAATTTACTGCCCGGATCGGTGATGGCGATGAAATGCTTACCAGCCTCCTCCTCGCCCAGCTCCTTGACGGCCCGCGTGTAAAAGTATTTGAAGAAGGAGAGCGTCTCGGCGGTACCGCCAGATTTGGTCGCCACGATATAGAGTGTCTCCGCCAACTTGAAACGTTCCGCGTAACCTCTGACCGCCGCTGGAGAGGTGCTATCCAGAACCTCAAGCTGCAATCCCGGCTCCGCGCCGGCAAAGAGCTGCCCAAAAATTTCCGGAGCCAGGCTAGAACCGCCCATGCCTAAGACCAACACGTTACGGTAGCCTTCTGCCAGCAGCGTATCACGCAGCGCAGAGAGTCGGGGCATCTCCGCCACCATCTCCGCGGGTAGATTTAACCAGCCTAGCCGGTTAGTGATTTCGGCGGGATCAGGCCGCCAGACGGTATGATCCCCCTCCCAAATACGGGGAAGAACACGCTCGGCTTCCATCTCGGCTAGCGCGTCAGTTACTATGGTTTGATATGCACCCAATTGTGAATGTGCCAGTAAATTTCCCATAATTTCTCCTCCAAAATAGTTACAGGTTACAGAAAGTCTAAAGTCTAAAGGAACTCCGGTAGATCTTCTAACTGTGCCGGCGTAACGGAAACAGGATTAGTTGGGGGATTAGCGTCGGTGTCCAGTTGTGCATTTGCCAAAACGTAATGAGCTGCCCCCAGCAGTGCTGCCTTGTGGTTGAGAATCA
>JAYELZ010000069.1:0-14552 GCA_034717835.1 Chloroflexota bacterium | reverse complement strand
AGATCTTCTAACTGTGCCGGCGTAACGGAAACAGGATTAGTTGGGGGATTAGCGTCGGTGTCCAGTTGTGCATTTGCCAAAACGTAATGAGCTGCCCCCAGCAGTGCTGCCTTGTGGTTGAGAATCACCCGCACCGGCATGGAGTTGAGCAAGCGTAAAAAGCGACCTTTCTGCAAGAAGGCGCTCATAAATTCGCCGGTCTCCAACAGCGCCAAGATGCGCGGCGGGATACCCCCGCCCAAATAAATGCCTCCGGTAGCCAATACTTTGAGTGCCAAGTTCCCTGCTTCTGCACCTAAAATCTCGACGAAGGTATCTAAGGTGGCGTCACAGATGGCGCAGGATTGTGTCACATCCTGTGCAGCGATGGAGATCACCGGCGTGGGATCGCTCGCTGCGGCCAACCGGTGGGTAAGCCACTCCGGTTCCTCAAAACGTCCTGTATCCTTGAAGAAGGCGTAGATATTAGGGATGCCTATCCCGGAGCAGACACGTTCGTAGCTCACATGATCGTAGCTCTCTTGCAGGTAACGGAGCAACTCCATTTGCACCGCGTTGGCCGGCGCGAAGTCGACGTGCCCGCCTTCTGAAGCGTGCGCTGAGTAGCGGCCCTGATTGCAGGTCAAGAAAGCCTCGCCCAAACCGGTGCCGGGGGCGATCACGGCAATCGCGCCGTCATCCACCGCACTCCCCTCGTTGATGGTGTAGGTATCAGCTTCCTTCAGGTGCGGAACAGCATAAGCAATCGCCGCTAAGTCGTTCATCAAATGGACGGTGGTGAAGTCAAGTGCCTCGGTGAGATGCTGTTCCTTCATCACCCAGGGCAAGTTGGTGATGTTGGCTCCCCCGGCGACCACTGGCCCGGCCACAGCAAAGCACGCATGTTCAATACGCTCATCCACCGACACCAAGAACTCTCTTAGCACAGCTTCTAAACTAGCGTACTCGCCACTGGGAAAAGTTCCCTCTTTTAACGGCGCACGCGCACCCTCTTCAGGATTGAATAACGCCAAGTTAGTTTTGGTGCCGCCGATATCGCCTGCTAGTAGCATGTCGTCCTCCTGTTTGATGTAGCTCAGAATGACATTCCGAGTTTGAGTAGCTACAGTTATATGTTAGACGAGCAAAAGTGCAAATAGTGATTAGCGGCTGAATGTCTTGGTGGCGCACTGACTTATTTTAGCAAACTTGCTCTCTCCGCAAATTATTATATCCTTGCTGATAGAAAAAACTTAACTGGACGGAGGTGTAGAAATGACCTTAGAGGAAAAGACTTTACCAACAGATTTTGTAGTCGATGAGCATTTAGCTCAAGTAATTCGCGCGCGCACGCGAAAGGGAAAACTTCCTTGTGCCGTGGCTTTCGCTATCGCAGCGCAGCAGGGGATGTCGCCCCGGCTAGTCGGGCAGACGGCTGACGTGTTGCAGATTCACCTTTCGCATTGCCAGCTAGGACTCTTCGGTTATCCAGGGGGGAAGAAAGGTTGGGAGCTAGCTAAGTCCACGCCCCTCCTCTTGCAAGACAAAATCCAAGCAGCCCTGCGCGCCGCCGTCATGGAAAGCGGCACACTTGCTTGCACCCAACTCTGGGAACTGGCGGCGCAGTTCCAGGTTCCTAAACTGCGCATCGGCCAGCTCTGCGACGAGCTAGGTATCAAGATCACTCCTTGCCAGTTGGGGGCGTTCTAGGTGGGCAAATCATAATCAACGTTCTCGATGATGAATCATCGGGCTAGCCAGATTTATCTGGTGCCGTTCTGTAGTGCGGGAATCAATACCCGCACTCTGCGGTGAAAATTATACGTATATTTAATCAATCATATAGATCAAGGAGGTTTTGAATGTCAATTCAACGAGTGAAACCTGTGCCCTCAGATTTGGAAATTGCGCAAGCGGCGGAGCCACGCACCATCCAAGAAATTGCGGACTCCGTAGGTCTTGGCCCGGAAGAGTTGGAACTTTACGGGAAGTACAAGGCCAAAGTTCATTTGGACGTGCGCGAGCGTTTGGCGGAACGTCCCAATGCTAAATATATTGACGTGACGGCGATCACCCCGACGCCGTTGGGCGAGGGGAAGACGACGACCACCGTGGGCCTGACGGAGGCTCTCGGCCAGCTGGGGAAGCGGGCTATCTGTGCCATTCGCCAACCTTCGATGGGGCCGACTTTTGGCATCAAGGGTGGGGCGGCCGGCGGCGGTTACAGCCAAGTGATCCCGATGGCGGATTTCAACCTACATTTCACCGGCGATATTCATGCTATCAGCGTGGCGCACAATCTCTGCGCTGCCGCGATTGATGCCCGTATCTATCACGAAAATCGCTGGAGCGACGTCTTTTTCGAGAAGCGCGGTATGCACAAGCTGCACATCAATCCTTATTCTGTCAGCTGGAATCGGGTGGTGGACGTCAACGATCGTGCGTTGCGCAGCATCATGGTGGGATTGGGGAGTGTCGCCGATGGGCCGTTGCGCCAAGCCGGGTTTGATATCACCGTCGCCAGCGAGCTGATGGCGATTTTGGCGCTGACCACTAGCCTGGAGGATATGCGCGCGCGCATCGGGCGGATTGTCATCGGCACCAACAACAAAGTTCGCCATCCCGATCCCATCACCACGGAAGATTTGCAGGTGGCGGGCGCCATGGCGGTCCTGATGAAAGATACCATCATGCCCAACTTGCTACAAACGTTAGAAGAGCAACCGGCCTTCGTCCACGCCGGGCCATTCGCCAACATCGCGCACGGCAACTCTTCTGTCATCGCCGACCAGGTGGGCATCAAGCTGGCCGATTTCCTAGTTACGGAGTCCGGTTTCGGGGCCGATATTGGCATGGAGAAGTTCTTCGACATCAAATGCCGGGCCTCTGGTCTGATTCCGGATGCAGTGGTGTTGGTGGCTACCGTCCGCGCGCTCAAGATGCACGGCGGCGGGCCGCGCGTCCGTCCCGGCCGCAAGTTGGCTCAAGCCTACACTGAGGAGAATTTAGAGCTCCTGCGCAAAGGTCTGGCTAACCTGCAAGCTCACATCAAAACCGCCCGCAAATTTGGCATCCCGGTGGTGGTGGCCATCAACGCTTTCGGCACTGATACCGAGGCGGAGTGGGAGCTCATCCGCGAAGCAGCACTGCGGGCCGGCGCATTTGACGCGGTGGTGACGCACCATTGGGCCGACGGCGGCGAAGGGGGCCTGGCCTTGGCGGAAGCCGTCATCCAGGCCACTGAGGAACCTGCCGATTTCCGTTTCCTCTACGAGGCTGAACAGTCCATCAAGGAGAAGATTGAAATTTTAGCCCGCGAGGTCTATAATGCCGATGGGGTGGATTACAGCCCCGAGGCGGAGCGCAAAATCCAACTTTACACCGATTTGGGTTATAATGAGATGCCTATTTGTATGGCTAAGACGCATCTATCTATCAGCCACAATCCCAATTGGAAGGGTGTGCCGCAAAATTACACCTTCCCCATCCGCGATATTCGCGCCAGCGTGGGGGCTGGGTTCCTCTACCCGCTGGCAGGAGAGGTGCGTACCATGCCCGGTTTGCCCAGCCGTCCCGCTTTTATGAATGTCGATTTAGTGGACGGGAAGATTGTAGGGCTTTCGTAAGAGGTGTGAGTAGGGAATAGGGAATAGTAATCAGGAGATAGTGGTTCGGAAATGGGGGAGGGTGTGAAAGTAAACGTTGCGATGTTGCGTTCAGGAGAGTGCCATTAGATAACGGTGGCAACTAATCTCCAATCACTTTTCCCCAATCACTAATTATCTTTATCTCGCCAGTTACCAAAGGAGATCTAAATGACAGCCAAATTAATTGACGGCAAAGGTATCGCCAAGCAGATTCAACATGAATTATCCGAGGAGATTGCTGACTTGAAGGAGACGTATGGCATCGTGCCCGGTTTGGCGACGGTGCTGGTGGGCGATAACCCCGCTTCCCAGACTTATGTGCGCATGAAGCAGCGCCGTTGTGAGGAAGTCGGCATTCACTCCGTGGGCTACACGCTGCCCTCGGAGACCACCCAAGCGGAGGTGGAGTCGCTGGTTAGCCGACTCAACGCTGATCCTACTATCAATGGTATCCTGGTACAGCTTCCGCTCCCCGGGCAACTGGATGAAGAGGCGGTACTTAACGCTATCAGCCTGGAAAAAGACGTGGACGGCTTCCACCCGATCAATATCGGGCGGCTGGCGATGAAGGGCCGCGAACCGCTCTTCACGCCTTGCACGCCGACGGGCATCATTGAGCTGCTCGACCGCACCGGTGTGCCGATTGATGGCCAAAAAGCGGTGATTTTGGGACGCAGCAATATCGTCGGGTTGCCTGTCTCCATGATGCTGCTCAAACGCAACGCCACCATCACCATCTGCCACTCTCACACGCAGCAGCTAGCGGAAATTACCAGTCAAGCTGATATCCTGATCGCGGCGGTGGGCCGCGCTGAGATGGTCAAGGGCGACTGGATTAAACCCGGGGCCCTGGTAATTGACGTGGGCATCAACCGCGTGGAGGACGATACACGTAAGCGCGGCTACCGGCTGGTGGGCGACGTAGATTTTGATGAGGCTGTCGAAGTTGCTGCGCATATCACCCCGGTGCCGGGGGGCGTTGGCCCGATGACCATTGCCATGTTGCTCAAGAATACCGTCACCGGAGCCAAACGCGCGGCTGGATTACTATAAACCTATATCAGTTAGCAAAGGAGTTAAACCATGTTAGTAAAACAACGCATGACTGCGCATCCCATCACTATCACGATTGATACGCCAGTGTCCGAGGCTCTTAGTTTTATGCGTCAGAACAATATCCGGCGACTCCCTGTTCTGGATAAAAAGGGTGAATTGGCCGGCATGGTCTCCGAAAAAGACTTGCTCTATGCGTCCCCTTCACCGGCCACCAGCTTGAGTGTCTATGAGGTAGGGTATCTACTGACCAAGCTCAAGGTGAAAAGGATCATGACCAAAGAGATCATCACCGTAGCGGCCAACGATCCAATAGAAGAGGCCGCGCGCATCATGGGGGATAATAAAATCGGTGGCCTGCCGGTGATGGAAGATGGTAAGATGATCGGCATTATCACGGAAACGGATATCTTCACCACCATTTTGGAGATGTTAGGTGCACGGGAGCAGGGTCTGCGGCTAACAATTCATGCTGAAGACCAGCCGGGGTTGCTCAATCGCATCACCCAGGCCATCGCCGAGCTCGGTGGAGATATCATCGCCTTGGGGACTTTCTACGGTGATGATCGCTCCACCGTAATTGCTATGATCAAGGTGCGCGGAGTAATGGAGGCGGCACTCCTGACCGCAATGGATGAATTAGGTATCCAGGTGGAGGATTTGCGCAACGTCTAAGCGTGCTGGATGGCGCTGGGGAAGGGTTTGTCACAGATAGAGCAGTATCGATAGGTTAAATTTTGCAGATTGGATTATTAGCAGATACCCATAACAAATTAAACAAAGTTGCTCTGGCTACGGAACGCTTACGTGGGGCAGGAATCCACGTCGTGTTGCATGCGGGGGATGTCACCGGCCCTCAAGTGCTGCGGGAATTGAGTAGCTTTAACCTCTGGATTGCGCGCGGCAACATGGATCGCGATCCCTTGCTGGGACCCGTGGCCGAAGAGCTCTTCGGCCACGGGCGCTTCAAGGACATCCACACTCTCACGCTGGAAGGGAAGAACATCGCTCTACTCCATGGGGATCAACGGCGTTTTTTTGAAGAGCTGGTGGATTCTGGGGTATACGACTACGTAATCCACGGTCATACGCACATTTCCCGTGATGAGCAACTCGCCACTACCCGCATCATCAATCCGGGGGCGCTAGGCAACGTTAGCTGGCGGTCAGGCTCTTTTGCTATCCTGGATTTAGAGACCGGACAGTTGGAGATGCTGACTGTGTAGTGCTTTGTAAGCGTTGGTTTTAGTATACGAAGTTGCAATTCATTCAATTATCTTTATAATGCGGATGGTAGAATCAAATTCGCCACATTTTGTTATACAGCCCAAATAACTTGCAGCCCTAGGCATAAGGAAGGAATCCATGCGTATGGAGGAAAGCAAACAAGTGCTACGTAACGCAGATCTATTCCATGATCTCAACGATATTCATCTCAATTTGATTATGATGATTTGCGAAGAGGTCACCCTCGCCCCCCAAGAGATTATTTTTCACCAAGATGATCCCGGTGATGCTCTTTACATTATCGCTGAAGGTGAAGTGGATATTGTCTTAGAACATCAGGGTGAGAAGCCAGTGCAGCTCGCATTGCTAAAAGAAAATGATACCTTCGGCGAGACGATCCTTATCGATAAGGGCACGCGCAGTGCTATGGCTCGTTGTCATACCGAGGTTCAGATGTTGCGTATTCCACGCGCGCAGATGCTCCAACTGTCCGGTGATTACCCAGAGATTGGATACCATATTATGAGGCGGATGGCCACGGACCTGATCGAGAAATTGCGTTCGGCGAACCTCAATATCCGCACTTTTGCCAAAAACACTTTTTAGTTGGCTTGTGTACCATTCTATCTTTAACATAACGCACCAGGAGGAATAATTTTCGATGACCAAACCGATCGTGCAAATTAAAAATCTACACAAGACCTACGGCGAGTTGGAAGTTTTGAAGGGCGTGGATTTGGAAGTTGACAAAGGCGAAGTGCTGGTCATCATTGGTCCCAGCGGCACCGGGAAGAGTACCTTGCTACGTTGCATAAATTTGCTTAGCTCCCCCGACGCGGGCCAAATTTGGGTGGATGGCGACGAGGTGACGGCTCCTCAAACTGACATCAACAAGATACGTACCAAAGTGGGGATGGTTTTCCAGGATTTTAACCTTTTTACCCACATGACGGTGCTAAACAACGTGATGATCGGCCCGGTGAAAGTCAAAGGCATGCCTAAAGAAAAAGCGCACGAGTTAGCATGCTTTGAATTGGAGCGCGTGGGATTAGTAGAGAAAGCTAATGCTTACCCCGGCCAACTTTCTGGCGGGCAGAAGCAGCGTGTGGCCATTGCCCGCGCTCTGGCGATGTCCCCCAAGGTGATGCTCTTTGATGAACCGACTTCCGCGTTAGACCCGGAGCTGATCGGCGAGGTATTAGAAGTGATGAAAAAATTGGCCCGCGAACATATGACGATGTTGGTGGTCACGCACGAGATGGGTTTCGCCAAAGAGGTCTCCAATCGCATCATCTTTATGGAGGCCGGTAATATCGTAGAAGAAGGTTCCCCTCAACAGCTATTTTATAATCCCCAGGAGCAACGCACTAAAGAATTCTTAGGCAAGATCACCGAGCTCTACGGTGAGGAAGACTAATGATGGAGTTAGCTGAATTCTGGGAGATGATTTGGCCGGAGCTGGGGCGCGGCTTGATGGTTACTCTACGCTTAAGCGCCGGTTCATTATTAATCGGTTTGCTAATCGGTTTCCCGATTGCCTTGATGCGTGTCTACGGATCCCGCTGGATGAAGGCTGTGGCGACCGGTTACGTGGATGCCTTGCGGGGTACACCACTACTGGTACAACTATTTTTCATCTACTACGGGCTGGCCGATTCCCATATCAATCAACTGTTGGTCAATCTAGGGCTACCAGAGGGCTTATTAGTGTTAAATTCGCTCACCGCGGCTTATTTGGCCCTGGGCTGCAACAGCGGAGCCTACCAAGCGGAGTATTTCCGGGGCGCGCTCCAAGCCATTGATGCCGGGCAGATGATCGCCGCCCGCGCGCTGGGACTTAGCCGCCTGCAAGCCATCCGTTACATCATCATGCCGCAAGCCTTGCGGCTGGCCATCGCGCCCTGGTCTAACGAGGTCGCGTATATGGTTAAATACACCTCTGTCGTTTACATCATCGCAGTCCAGGATCTCTTTGGAGAAACTCGGCGTATTATGAGCGCGCATTATAATCAGATGACCATGTTGCCCTTTGTCGGCATGATCTATTTGGTGTTAGTGCTCTGTATCACTTGGGGCATGAACCGGGTTGAAAAACATTTCCGTATTCCCGGTTTGCAACTTGATATCGAGCGCGTCTGAGCTGCTAGCCGTGCTGTTAATTGTTACCATCACCGTTAGGTAAAGGAGTTACCATGTCTTATCACTTCCCTTCTGATTTTCTCTGGGGCACCGCCACGGCGGCGCACCAAGTTGAAGGCAATAATACCAATAGCGATTTTTGGGTGGCGGAACATCTACCTGCCACGATATTTGCTGAACCTTCTGGCGATGCGATTGATCATTATCACCGCTATCTCACAGACATCGCGCAGTTGGCCGAGTTGGGCTTTAACAGCTACCGTTTTTCCATTGAATGGGCGCGTGTCGAACCTGAAGAAGGTTATTTCTCTGCGGCTGCTATCAACCATTATCGCCGGATGCTGGAAGCTTGCCACGCTAACAATCTCCGGCCGGTCGTCACCTTTCATCACTTCACTTCACCACGCTGGCTGATTGCTCAGGGCGGCTGGACAAATCCCGCTACCGCTGAGAAATTCGCTCGCTACTGCGGTCACGTTACAGAGAAGTTGGGTGAGTTCATGGAAGTGGCTTGCACTATCAACGAGGCCAATATCCCCCGCATGGTGGGGTTACTCTGGACGGCTAAAGAGGATCAGGAAAAGCAAGCGGCCTTTTATCAAGCAGCGGCCGCCACCTTTGGCGTCACGCCGGATAATTTTGCCCCCTTCATGTTTGCCAGCTCGGAGCAAGGCCGCGACGTGATCTTGGACGCGCACCGGCAAGCCGCCGCCGCGATCAAAGCCGCGCGGCCCGAGCTGCCCGTAGGCATGACGTTAGCCCTCTCCGATATGCAAGCCGTGCCTGGCGGGGAAGCTGCCCGCGATCAGTTCCGCCACGAGCTCCAAGATGTTTTTCTTGCCGCGACGCGGAACGATGATTTCTTGGGCGTGCAGACTTACAGCCGTGAGCGCTATGGCCCTGAAGGGCCACTCCCACCCGAAGAGGGCATTGAGTTGACACAGATGGGCTATGAGTTCTGGCCGCAAGCAGTGGAAGCAACTCTCCGCTACGCAGCGCAACAGGCAGGCGTACCGCTTATCGTCACCGAGAACGGTATTGGCACCGCCGACGATACTCGCCGTGTAGCCTACTATCGCCGCGCCATAGCAGGCGTGGTTAATTGTCTCCAAGACGGCTTAGACGTGCGTGGCTATTACGCCTGGTCGGCCTACGATAACTTCGAGTGGATGTTGGGCTACCGGCCCACTTTTGGCATCATTGCCGTGGATCGCGCCACACAAGAGCGCAGCGTCAAGTCTAGTGCCCGGTGGCTAGGCGAGCTAGCCCAAACAAACGAATTTTGAACTGCAAAACCACAAGTAGCGCCAGGAGTATTTTATACAAGGAGAAACAGTATGTTTAGAGAAGCGCCGCAATCCCCCCACATTAGATCATTGAAGCTGCAAGGCTATCGTCCCTTCAAAGATTTCCGGGGAGAATTCTCTAACTTAGATGTGATCGTAGGAGCTAATGGCTCCGGTAAATCCAGTCTCTTTGAATTCCTGAAATTTCTGCGAGATGGTATGTATCAAGTTATTCCTCCCGAAATTGTGTCCGGAGCGGTTGGCCAACAGATATTCCATCAACCTGGGCCTGATCGCATCTGGTGGAGTGTCGAAATTGATCTACTGCAACGTGTACCGCTATATTACCAGGGCGAAATAAGAGGACCCATCGGCCAGACCCACGTCAGTTTTGAACGTGTCCGTACTACTGGACTGACACGGGCAGAATATAACGACCCTTACCTATTTATGGATATCACTGAACAAGAAGGTGTAGTCCAAGACCTTGACGGGAAGCTATCCCCGCAGCCTCTCAACCTCCACAAACCTAACCAATTGGCTTTAAGTGTGATGACAAACCCGTCCATCACCACTCTCTATAACCTTCGTGAATTTATTGCTGCTTGGCGTTTTTACAGTGCTTTTAATATCGATAATAGCAAAATCCGTAAGTCCGTTCCTATTGAACAAGATCCGCTGCTACACGAGGATGGTGGCAACCTGAGCGCGGTACTATTCTATTTGATGACGGAACAACAAGCAGCATTCGATGAACTCCAAGCCTATCTCCGTCTGGCAATACCTGGTTTTCAAAATCTCACTGTAAAGGCGCGTGGAGGACCAGGAGAGGTAATTGCCTTCTGGCAAGAAAATGGTGTAGATGGAGAATTGAGTTTAGCAGATCTTTCTGATGGTATCTTGCGATTTTTGTGTTGGGCGACGCTGGCTATCATGCCCACTCCTCCCACCTTGATCTGTATTGATGAGCCAGCTCAAGGAATTCACCCACGCGCACTGCCCTTGTTAGCAGGATTGTTCGAGAAAGCCAGTTACAACACCCAGTTACTACTGGGAACCCATGCTACGTATTTCCTGGCGCAGTTTGATATTGACCATCTTGCAGTGATGCACAAACAACAAGGGGAAAGTAAATATACAAGGCCTAAAGATTCCCAAGCTCTACGGGCTAATTTAGAAGAATTTGGTACCAAGGAACTCGAGCTAATGCATCGTAGCAATGCCCTGGCGGTGACCTCGTGAAGATGAGAGAAGTCATGGTCTACGTTGAGGGACCGAGTGATTGCTATGCCCTGGAAGCGCTGTTAGCAAGCTTGTTAAAGACTCTTCAGACACAAGGCGTAACAGTCAAGTTTATAGCCACCGAAGGCAAAAAACGTTTAATGCTGCATACCCCCCCAAAAGCCGTCAACATTTTGTATAATCCATATTCCATTGTTATCGCCTTACCTGACCTCTATCCACCCAATGTGGGTTGGCCACATCAAACACCAACCGAACTAAGAGGCGTGCTCAGATTGGAATTCAACAAATGTTTGCAACGGCAAGGGATCACTGATGACCGTTGGCAAGAACGCTTCAAAGTTTTCTGCTTCAAGTATGATCTGGAGTCCCTAATTTTAGCGGCAGAACCACAATTATCCCGGCGCTTAGGGGAATCTGCCATGCAACCTGACTGGACAAAGCCGGTGGAAGACCAAAACCATCACATCCCACCCAAACGCATTGTGGAGAAACTGTTCAGCGAGCAGGGGAAAAGCTATCAAGATACAGTTGATGCCCCATTGATTCTGGGGTCGGCTAATTATGCAGATATTGGGGCTGCTTGCCCACAATGCTTTCAACCATTCGTCGATTTTCTCAGCTCTCTCCTAGAGAAGGAGTAGCGCTATGTCCACCGAATTGAAGGAGTTGAAAGAACGCACGACTAACAGTCGCTTGTACACGTTGGGAGAGGAAATTGTCAACAGCATCACTCACGGCATTGGCGCAGGTTTGAGCGTGGCGGGGTTGACGGTGTTGGTGGTTCTGGCCGCCCGGTATGGGAACGTGCGCCAGATAGTCAGTTTTAGCATCTATGGAGCTACTTTAATTATCCTCTATTTAGCCTCAACCTTGTACCATAGTTTCCAGCAACCTAATGTAAAACACGTCTTCAAAATTTTAGATCACGCGGCGATCTTCTTACTGATTGCCGGCACGTATACACCCTTTTTGTTGGTGGGGGTGCGCGGCGCGTGGGGTTGGACTCTATTGATCATCATTTGGGGACTGGCTATCTTAGGCATAAGTTTGAATGCGCTCTTTATTGACCGTTTGAAGAAGCTCACGGCCTTGCCATACATTTTGATGGGCTGGTTAAGTGTGGTCGTGTTGAAGGAACTGTTGGCTAACATCTCCTTAGGTGGGTTGATCTGGTTGGCCGCCGGTGGAGTAGTTTATACCCTCGGCACTATCTTCTACGCGCTAAAGAAAGTTCCCTACGCGCATTCTATCTGGCATCTCTTTGTGTTGGGCGGCAGCCTCTGCCATTTCTTCGCGGTGCTCTTCTACTTAGTTCCGGCACATTAGGAGAAATTCAGTTGCTCGGGAGTTGGCAATTAAGTAGAAAATGGAACGCAGGCATTCACCTGCGCTCTTTCTTGTTGTCTGCCCCGCTCTGGGCGGTTCCGCTGGCCATCAATCCCTGGGGTCTGAACTACGAGCTCCCCAAGGTGGTTACTCTCCGCGCGCTCATCCTCTTGACCGCTGGCGTTTACTTGCTCAAGATGGCACCCCGCTACCGGCCTCTCTCTCTGAGGGAATGGCTGCGCCGGCCCCTGGTCCTCCCCGTCTTAGGATTTGCCGGCGCAACCCTGCTCTCGGCGTTCACTTCCCTCGATCCGCTTACCAGTTTGCTGGGCGGTTATCATCGCCAACAAGGTGCTTATCTGACCCTCCTGCTGGTCGTCTGGTCTTTTTTGCTGGCGGAACAGTTACGCAGCGCCACCGAGCGCCGCCGTTTGAGCACTGCCTTAATTATCACCGGGACTTTGGTTGCGTTGACGCCTTTTGTTGAGTCCCTCTATTGGCACGAAAATCCCTTCACCTGGCGACCGGGCGGCTCATTGGGCAATCCCATCTTTTTGGGTGCGTACCTGATTATGGTGCTGCCTTTTACGCTAGCGCGCTTACTGACCGTGGTTGATAAGCGAAGCCAACAAATTGCTCTCAGCGGCGCGCTAGCGTTGCAGTTGCTTGCCGTTCTGGTCACGCAGAGCCGGGGGCCGTGGATTGGGGCGCTAGCCGGAGGGGCACTCTTTGTCTTTCTGCTTCTCTGGCCTACTCACCGGCGTTTGGTGATCAGTGGTTTAGTCGGCGGGATGCTCTTTCTGGGACTCTTGTTAATGGGCTGGAAAGCGGAGGTGGCTCCTGTGCGGTATGCTGTGCAGTTGCCTTACGTTAACCGCTTGGTCAAGGCTACCGATCTAAGCCGGGGCACAACGCGGGTGCGGATAGTTCTCTGGAAGACCGCGTTAAAAGTTGTCCGTACTTGGCCGGCAGTGGGACTAGATGCTGACCGCTGGCATGCGTTACGCCCGCTGTTAGGCTATGGCCCCGATACTGCGGGGTACGTTTACAACACCCTCTATCCACCGGAGTTGGCGCACATTGAAGACCCTGGTGCTATCTGGGATCGTGCGCATAATGAGGTGCTGGACATTCTCACGATGCGCGGGTGGTTGGGAGTGGCGACGGTAGCTGCGTTGGGTGTCGCTCTGGCACGCAGAGGGTTTTACTTGTGGCGCGCGGACCCCACCGTGGAGCAACGCGCCTGGCTTGCGGCGCCGCTCTCCGCGCTCTTAGCGCACGCCGTGGAGGTGCAATTCGCTTTCACCTTGACGGCGACCGCCATGCTGACGTGGTTCTGCATTGGCTGGCTGATGGCCGTGGGCAGCGCTTCTGCTGACCCTGGAAAATCCCGCGTGCTAGCGCGCCGTTGGCAAATTTACGCCGTGATGGGAGCGTTCCTCTTGGTTGCTAGCGCCGTGCGGGTGGAGGGGGGCGCGCTCTGGGCGGATACGTTGGCCGGGCGAGCGCGGCGACTGGATAGCGAGCGTCATTGGGAAGAGAGCCTGTCATGCTATGACCGCGCTATCAAATTGATTCCCTGGTACGCTCCCTATCACCAATTTCGCGGTGAGACGCTCTTCAATTTGGGGCGCGCCCTGCCGGCTACGGAGGAGACGGTCAAAGCGGAGCTCTTTTCCGCTGCCGACCGGAGTCTGGCGCGCGCTCGCGCTTTAAATCCGCTAGAGCTGGAGCATTACTCCAACGCGGGCATCCTTCATGCCGCCTGGGCCGAGTTCGCCCCGGAGCATTTGTCCTGCGCGGTAGCTTACTATGAGCAAGCGTTCGAGCTATCCCCTACGCGCGTCCGGTTACGAGTTGAGTTGGGACATATCTACTACAATTTTCATCATTATGAGCAGGCGTTGGGCCAGTACAAGGATGCTGTGGCCATTGATGCGACGTACTACCCGGCCTACTATGGCCAGGGATTGGTCTGGCAAGAATTGGGAGATCTGACGCAGGCTAGAGCAGCTTTCTCCCGTGCCTGGGAACTGAACCCGCATTGTGTTGCCTGTGAAGAAGCGATGGATGCGTTGGCAGAATAAACTTAGCAGAGATCGAATTAGCAATTAGGAGAGCTAAATGAGCAAGCAGCAGCCAGCCTACTTTATGACACTATCCAGTCCCTGGGGCGAGTTATGGCTCTGTGCTACAGAACGTGGCATCTGTTACCTCGCCTTTGGCACCACGGATGTCGGGTTTTCTTTTCTGGCTCGTCATGGCCTTGAAAAACCTCAAGCTGCCGCGCGCCCGTGGTTGACGGCGGCTCAAGCGCAGTTGGACGCTTATTTTGCGGGCAGCGAGCGTGAATTCGGCTTACCGCTGGATCTGCGCGGCACGTCATTTCAGCGCGCCGTCTGGATCGCGTTGTTGCAGATCCCCTACGGTGAGACGCGCACTTACGGCGAGATCGCAACGGCGGTGGGACGCCCCTCCGCCGCGCGCGCAGTAGGTCAGGCGGTGGGTACTAACCCGGTTTCGATCATTGTGCCCTGTCATCGCGTGATCGGGGCGGATGGGACGCTCACCGGGTATGGCGGGGGGCTGGAGCGGAAGCGGGGCCTTTTGCAGTTGGAGCACGCGGCTTTCCAGGGGGAGATGCTCTTTG
>JAYELZ010000068.1:15229-20401 GCA_034717835.1 Chloroflexota bacterium | reverse complement strand
GGCGTCTCCGGTTGTTCGCGCCTCTCCTGGCCCGGCCACTCCCCGGCCGCGCCCAACGTCGACTGGGGAGTCTCGTGCGCAAAGAGTTCCAGCCACTCCGCCACCTCTTCCTCTGAAATTTCCTCCCGCCGCTGCCAGGAAATACGCGGCGTAGGGGCCAATTGCTTCACAAACTCCTGCGACGTCAACGTCCGCGCGCCGACCCGCCGCGCGGCATCCAGCACCTCGTGGTCTGAAGAGACCACCGTCCAGTTAGGCGCATCGGGCAGATAACGCAGCCGCTCCATGATAATGCGATCAGCAATGGTATGGCCTTGAGCCGCGAAAACCACCTCTAATCCACCGCCAGAAAGAGCACGCGAATAACCACCCGGCAACCCGCCGTCAAAAACCACCGTGGCCTTACGCCGCTTGCGGCTGGCCCAAGCGCGCAACTTCAGCACCAACTCGGCCTCGTCGTGCGGATCGTCCAGCGCAATATCCGGCAACTTGCCGATCACATTATGTCCATCAATCAAAAACGGCACTCTGCCCCCCGCTTGCCTATAAAAAATAGTAAAAAACTATGGGACGCAGATTCGCGCTGATAAACGCTGATTTCATTGCTTTTCTCCGTGCCCTCTATGTCTCTCTGTGATGAATTATCTTGTTACTTTATCACAATGAGACCTCTTGACAACTACGCCAACTGAGATTATAATTTTAGCAGTTGATTTTGCCAATGCGTTGAGCGAGACGAGTACCCGGCGGGCAGTGACAGGGAGAGTGGGCCACCGATTGAGAGCCTGCTTCATCAGAACCCGGAGAAAACCCCTCGTGAGCGGTATCTGGAACGTTGCTAACCAGTATAGATGCCCGGATAGGCCCGTTAAAGCCTTTCGAGTGCCCCATAGTAATTTGTGGGGAACTTGGGTGGAACCGCGTGCGCCCCACGTCCCAAGAGGATGAGGGGCGTTTTTTGTTGTATTAGTCAGATAGTCTATTAGTCCAGTGGTCTGGTAGTCAAAGAGCAGTCTCTTGATACACAAGATGGTTGTTCATTGGCTGGATTCTGAAACTAAAAGACTATGGGACTACTGGACTACTGGACTACTGGACTACTGAGCTACATGACTAAACCGGAGGTATTGAAAATGAACAGCATGAGTTCCGAAGAATATCACGAGAGTCACCTGTACAAAGTGCGCCACTCGGCCGCCCACATTATGGCGGAGGCGGTGTTGGCGAAGTTCCCAAAAGGGAAGGTCGCCATCGGCCCACCCATCGAAAACGGTTTCTACTACGACTTCGAGCTGCCGCGCTCACTCACCGAGGACGATCTGGCCGAGATTGAAGCCCGGATGCGGGAGCTGATCAAGGAGAAGCAAGCTTTCGTCCGCGAAGAACTTGATGCCGCGGCGGCGCAAGAGCTCTTTGCCGACCAGCCCTACAAGTTGGAATTGATCGCCGATCTCTTAGTCGCTGACCCGGAGACCACGTTTTCCATCTACCGGAGCGGCGATTTCGTCGATCTCTGTCGCGGGCCGCACGTGGAAAACTCGCGGGAGATCAATCCCCGGGCCATCAAACTAATGAGTGTCGCCGGGGCTTACTGGCGCGGCGATGAGAAGCGCCCGATGCTCCAGCGCATCTACGGCACGGCCTGGGAATCGCCCAAAGAGTTGCGGAAACATCTCCACTGGCTGGAAGAAGTGAAGAAACGCGATCACCGCAAAATAATCACGCAGATGGATCTGATCTCCTTCCATGAGGAAGCCGGGGCGGGGATGGCCTACTGGCATCCCAAAGGCGCGATGATGCGCAAGATCATCGAGGATTTCTGGCGCGACCGGCACATCGAGGGCGGTTACGATTTCGTCTACACGCCGCACATCGGCAAAGCCTGGCTCTGGGAGACCTCCGGGCACTTGGATTTCTACCGCGAGAGCATGTACGCTCCGATGGACGTGGACGGCCAGGATTACTACCTTAAACCGATGAACTGCCCCTTCCATATCCTGATCTACAAATCCAGTTTGCGCTCCTACCGCGATCTGCCGCTCCGGTGGGCCGAACTCGGCACGGTCTACCGCTACGAGAAGAGCGGCGTGCTTCACGGGCTGCTGCGCGTGCGCGGCTTCACGCAAGATGATGCCCACATCTTCTGCACGCCGGAACAGATTGAGGGTGAGGTGCTGCGCGTCTTGAAGTTCTCATTGGCTCTGTTGCGCGCCTTCGGCTTTGAGGAGATCCAGGCGTACTTAGCCACGCGCCCGGAGAAAGCGGTCGGCGAGCCGGCCCGCTGGGAACAGGCGCAGGCGTCGCTGCTTCGGGCCATCCAAGCCGAAGGGATCGCCTACGAGATGGACGAGGGCGGCGGCGCGTTCTACGGCCCCAAGATTGACCTCAAGATCAGGGACGCCCTGGGCCGTTACTGGCAGCTCACGACGATCCAGTTTGACTTCAACTTGCCGGAGCGCTTCGATATGACCTTCGCCGGCGAGGATGGACACGCGCACCGGCCCTACATGGTGCATCGCGCCCTACTGGGATCGCTGGAGCGTTTCTTCGGCATTCTGGTGGAGCATTACGGCGGCGCGTTCCCCGTCTGGCTCGCGCCAGAGCAGGCCCGCCTTATTCCCATCGCCGACCGGCATATCGAGTATGCGCGCCAGGTGGAAGATGAGTTGCGTCAAGCCGGGCTGCGCGCCAAAACGGACGCTTCCTCCTCCCGTATGGGGGCCAAGATCCGCCAGGCCAAAGTCGTGGACAAAATCCCTTACATGTTGGTGGTTGGCGACCGCGAGGCGGAGAACGATACCATCGCTGTCCGTCTGCGCAGCGGCAAGCAACTAGGCGCCATCCCGGTGGAGGAGTTCATTGCCCACGCCCAGCAAGCTATCCAAGAACGGGCACTGGAGTAGTTACAAGTTGAAGGTTGGAGGTTGAAGGTTGAAGGTCAAAAGATTTCACTACGGAGGGCATGGAGATTTTCAACTTAACCTCCAGAAACTTAATTTTTTCTTAACGTCCTTAGGATCTTTGTGGTGAGATAACCTTTTTGTAAGAGAACCAAAGTTAAACACAAGGCGTGATGGTCTGCTACGGCGGGCCGTCACGTCTATTTTTATTGGCTCTTTGGGAATTCGCGGGGTTGAGTTAAAATTAACCACGGATTTCACAGATTAGCACGGAAAAAAGTAAAAAATCAGTGTAATCCGTGTAATCTGTGGTGAAAAATGTACGTCGCGTGGCACTTGCCCCGCCAGATCCCAGAGACCCTTTTTATTGTAACTGAACTAAACACAAAAAATGGCATTTATCAACGTTAATCTGCGTCCAATTTCTTGCTCCCGTTCTCGCTGACCTTTCCCGCAAAGTGCCGCCAGATAACCGGGGCCAGCACGTGAGAAATGCCGCGCACTGCCAGAAGCTGCTCCACGCTCGCCTGCCGGATGGCATCTAAGGAGCCGAAGTGTTTGAGCAGGGACTTGCGCTTGATGGCACCAATGCCAGGGATGGCGTCAAGCGGCGAGGCCAGAGCGCGTTTGCTCCGTCGCTGGCGATGATAGGTGATGGCGAAGCGGTGCGCCTCATCGCGGAGACGGCGCAGCAATAAGACCCCTGGGGAGGCGGGATCAAGTTCCAGCGGGTCCCCGCGCCCCGGCACAAAGACCTCCTCGCGCCGTTTAGCTAACCCGATCACCGGCACTTTCCCGCGCAGTTTGAATTGTTCCAGAACCTTGACCGCCATGCTCAACTGGCCTTTCCCGCCATCCACCACCAAGAGGTCCGGGAGCTTGGCCCACGCCAGGTTCCCGCGCACGCCGATCAGCTCGCCGCCGGTGATGCGCCGCCAACGGTCAAACCGCCGTGTCAGCACCTCGCGCATACTGGCAAAATCATCCTGCCCCTGCACAGTCCGGATTTTGAAGCGCCGGTAATGGCTCTTCTTCGGCACGCCGTGTTCAAAGACCACCATGCTGCCGACCACCTCCACGCCCTGCGTGGTGGAGATGTCGTAACATTCCATCCGCACCGGCGCCCCAGGCAGATCCAACGCTGCGGCCAAGCCATTTAGCGCGCCTTCATTGCGGTGTTGATCCGCCTCCCACTGCACTTTGAGCATTCGTAACGTCTCCGTAGCATTCTCCGCCGCAAAGTCCAAGAGCTGCTGCTCCGGCTCGTCGCGCGGCACGTTGAGGTAGACCACATCCCCCCGCCGCGTGCGCAACCACTGCTCCAACACCGCTGCTTGAGCTATCTGCGCCGGGAGCAGAATCTCCGGTGGTACGTGGGCGGCTTCAGTGTAAAATTGCTGCAAGAAGGCGGTCATCAGCTCTTCGT
This sequence comes from Chloroflexota bacterium, assembly GCA_034717835.1. GTDB lineage: Bacteria > Chloroflexota > Anaerolineae > B4-G1 > SLSP01 > G713. The sequence goes on along the minus strand of JAYELZ010000068.1, from coordinate 16,075 downwards.
CGTCCGCATAGGCCGAGTTAGCCAGCACAAAGTATTCGCGCCCCAACAACTTTCCCTGCCGCACGAAGAAAATTTCCACGCAAGCGTTATTTTCATCGCGGGCCAGAGCGATCACATCCTGGTTAGTGGCGGCGGTGTTGATGACGCGCTGGTGTTCCATGACCTGTTGCAAAGCTTGGTAGCGATCACGCAACTGCCCGGCGCGCTCGAATTGCAATTTGTCAGCCGCCGTGGTGATCTGCGCCCGGAGCTCCGTTTGCACCTGCTCCGTCTCTCCCTCCATAAAGCGGCCCAATTGCGCGATCATCTCTGCGTATTCCGCCGCGTTCACCGCGCCGACGCACGGAGCCAGGCAGAGTTTGAGGTCTTGGTAGAGACAAGCACGTCCGTCTTCCCCGGTGATGACGCGGTTGCAGGTGCGGTAGGGGAAGAGCCGCCGCAGCAAATCCATAGTCTCGCGCAAGGCTTTGGAAGAAGTATAAGGCCCAAAATAGCGCGCGCCGTCGCGTTGCATCTGGCGCGTCAGCCGGACGCGGGGGAAATCCTCATTGAGAATTTTAAGATAGGGATAGCGTTTATCATCTTTGAGGCGCACATTGTAACGGGGGCGATATTTTTTGATCAGGTTAGCTTCCAGGATTAACGCCTCAACTTCAGAATCGGTAATGATCCACTCGATATCTTGGATTGCGGCCACTAAGCGTCTGGTCTTCGGGTGTTCCTGCGCCGAGGCGTGGAAATAGGAGCGCACCCGGGGGAGCAGGTTGATCGCCTTGCCCACGTAAATCACCTCTCCCTTGAGATCGCGCATCAGATAGACGCCAGGTTTCTCCGGGAGGGCGTCCA
>JAYELZ010000068.1:0-15129 GCA_034717835.1 Chloroflexota bacterium | reverse complement strand
TCCTGCGCCGAGGCGTGGAAATAGGAGCGCACCCGGGGGAGCAGGTTGATCGCCTTGCCCACGTAAATCACCTCTCCCTTGAGATCGCGCATCAGATAGACGCCAGGTTTCTCCGGGAGGGCGTCCAATTTACGCTTTACTGGCGCTGGGAGCTCTTGTCGAAAAGTCATGAATGGTTCTCTAAAAAGTTTAGCTCATCACAAATACGTAACCAGCGGAATTCAGTGCTAGTTAGCAGCTTCAAGCATAAGAGCGGAGACGTAGAGGGCAGAGAAATTTCTATTTTTCCCCTGGGTGCTCCACACCTCCGTGGCACGCAGACTAGCTGCCGGCATATTTCCCGCTAGTTATTGACCTAATCCTACCACAAACCTCCGAGGTCTTTAGACAACAGATCTCAGAGGTTTTATGGAGTTACGAGCTTTATATTAAGATAGGTCTCTGGGATTTGGCGTGGTAAGTGTCACGCGACGTAAATTTTTCACCACAGATTACACAGATTACACTGATTTTTTTATTTTTTCCGTGCTAATCCGTGAAATCCGTGGTTAATTTTAACTCGACCCCGCGAATTCCCAAAGAGCCATTAAGATTAAATCAAGGTTAGCCAGTATCCAAAATTGAGACTCAGTTCATTTACTAACTCATCGCCATTATTCCATAAATAAATCCCGGCTGCGGTGCAGCAACAACAGAGAATCAACAATACGGCCACTACAATCGCAATGATGATAGTGTTCTTATTGCTCTTATCGCCGGAAGCGGTGGTATCTGAGGGCATCGTCATGGGCGTGGGGGCCGCATAGGAGGTCTCCTCCGCGTAAGGCATTGCTTCCGGGGCCGGGGCGTAAGTTGGCTCCGGGGTGGGAATTGGTTCCGGTTCCAGCATGGGGATTGGTTCTGGGTAATTGGGTTCCTGGTTCATTATTTTCTCCTTTGCTATAAAAATGAGTTAATTATAAAGAATGCTCTACTGCGACTTCAAACTGCCGCCGCTAACCTCATAATCAGATACGTGCTGCTAGGGGAATAGGTTGTTTCCTTGCTGATATTACAGCCTTCCGCCACAAAATACGCAACTTATCTTAGCTCCCTACTTTAGGAATTATAACACAGTTAGCGATTGCGCGTATATTAGCCATGTCGAGGCGGCTGCTAACATTAACTCCTCATCCCCAGGGAAGGTCGCGCCTTCAATTCCCCGGCCTCCTGCAATTATACGGAAGATGGGTTGAATAAGCAAATCAGTTACTGTAACTGTCAAGGTAAATAACAGCTTGTTTTGGTTGACAAAAAGATGCGCTCTGGTACAATGTTGACGTTCTATAAGAAGACCCCATCGTCTAGTGGCCTAGGACGTCGGCCTCTCAAGCCGAAAACAGGGATTCGACTTCCCTTGGGGTCACACCCGGCCGAGGCTAATTTAGCCTTGGCCTTTTTTGTAGCATAATTCCCCGGAGGCCTACCCTGGATTAAGAATTACGTGTCAATCTAACGGGAAAAGAGCAATAAATAATAGTGTATTGTCCCGTTCTGCCCCGATAAGGTTTGTAAATTCAAACAATATCATCTATAATATGAGGATAATGAATCCAACATACTTGATTCCTCACTGGTTAATAGAATGGTCGCGGATTTATGCAAAACCCTTCTTAAAAGTTCAACTAGGGGTGATGTTCCATGCTATTTTGCATGGAGTGCTGGATACCATACTCTTTATCAGTTTCCCGTTAGCCTTAAGTGTGAGCAGCCAGTCTGTTTGGAACCAAAGGTATCAATTTACGGCGGTTCAACAAGAGCGGATTATGGAATGGGCCGATATTTCTCGCTTGATTGCTTATCAAGAGGATATCCCCCCTATCGTCCCGCTGGTTTTGTGGTACAAAGAGGGTGGTTTGAAAACTGAGAATCCGCTCAATTGCGAGGGCATCATGGGGCTGTATAGCGCCGTGCAGACCGGCGAGTTGCCCTGTTTTCCAGCAGGGGCTATCACTTCCTGGGAACTCGCGTATCAATTACAATTGGGTGCGCGCACTTTCAAGGAGTATTGTCCCACCGTTAGTTACACGACCACAGACCCACGGTTATTAAAACGCTGTTACCTGTATTACAATGCCGGGCCGCGTACTCAAACAAACCCTGATAGCTCGGCGTATGTGATGAATGGCTATGATAGTACACATCAAGATATGCTCCATGTAGATGTGCAGGGACAGGAATATCGACTCAAGGCCCTAGGTGCTTGGCCGACGCACTTAGCCATCCAGGCGCAACTGATGCAACGCGGGGAGCCGGCCCCGGCCAAATTAGTGCGGGCGCCTTTGATGTTGGCCAGAGAAATGTTAGCTCGGGCCAAGACGAAGATCTCAACAGTCAAAATCAACGAGTCGGGGGAGGCGCGCGCTGCGGATACTTGTCGCGAGCCAGTAGTCCAAGAGTGTTTTGTCTTGCCGCATCCAGCTGGAGAACCTAGCTTACGTCCCCATACCAGTCCTTTTCTAGAAACTCCGATCCAGCGGAGCAATATCACCTGTGACTTATTGCCGGGGGTGGATTTACTACCGGCTAAGACTGCGCTGATTTTAGCTCCTCTGCCGGGCGAATTGACCCGCTATACCGATCAATATGGACATCTAGCCATCCAAATTGAAAATGAGGAGTGGACGGTTTGGCTTACCGGATTACGAGCCTATGTAGCCAGAGAAGGTAACATTGTGACCGGGACGGTGATTGCTGCGGTAGGAGGTGAGGGAAATCAGGTGACTCTAATACATTACACTATCTATGATAAAATCCAAGCAGGGTTTGTAGACCCGCTCAGTTTTTTACCGGAGGGCAGTTGTCCACCGGTGCAGTGATATAAACGTTTATTGTATGCTGTAAAGGGAGGAGGTTAGCAATATGAATGCAGGTGCATTAATTCCACTGGGTTTAATTCTATTGGCTTTGGCGTGGGGGATTTGGATGATCTTCAAACAAAATCCTTCTTCTGTCAATCTCGCGAAAATATTTGCCTACTTTGCGGGAGTGGTAATCACTCTGTTGGCTATCTTGTGGATTGTGTCGCGTTTCGTCCCGTGGTGGGGCGTGCGTCTAATGCAAAATACTCGTGAGTCGGGGAACGTCCAAGAGCTAGAGGCTATCGGTCATGAGCTCTGGGAAGAGGCGATGGGTAATACTGTAGCGGAACCGACGACGGAGATTGTCACTCCTGAAGTTCCTCCAGCTACGCCTACCGGAAACGGGGAGATTATTCCCACGGCTACTCCTGAGACCGGAGCGGAATCGCTGGATATTTCTAGTCAATCGGCGGCCGGAGAATCTGCTTATACCGTCCAGTTTGGAGATACGTTGTATAGCATCAGCCGCAAATACCCTGGCGTTACTGTGGCTGCGATTAAGCAACGTAATCATCTCACTAGCGATATCATCAAATTGGAGCAAGAGCTAGTTATTCCAGCCGTCCCGTGAAGGTTGAGAGCCTAAACACGGAGTCAGAGAGAGGTATAAAAGTGGTACAACTTCCACAGCGGGTTCGGGTACTTTTACCCCGGTTAATAAAACCATTCTTAGATAGTGTAACTCCTAAACCGCATTATCTGGTGGATGAAAAAATTGATCTGGAAATTCGTATGGCCAGCTATCGATTGGCTATACCTAAGACGTTGGGCAAGTGGAGTGCGTATCTGTTTTTGCCGGCTCTAATTAGTTTACTGGTTTCTAATTTACTCAGTAGCGCTACCTGGCAAATGGTGTTCGCCGGGGTGTTGATGTTGGAGTTAGCGTTTATTTTCCAGTGGGGAATAGCCTGGTTATCCTATCAACAATGGCGTTTTCTGCTGACTAACAAGCGCATTATTCTAATCACGCCAGACCCTGACCGTGCTGGTTTTGCAGATGTCATTTATCTCAAAGGCGGAAAGATACAGGTGATTGATACTGATTTTTCCCGCAATCCGCTGTGGGGTTTTTTCCAGATCACGCGCGGCTCTCGAGATGTACGGTTGAGCATGAGCGGCTACGAGTTTAAGGAACAGGGAGCCAAGGTGAAAGGTGGTTTGCTTTTCCCCGACGTATCGGAGGAGAATATCGAGAAATTGGAGCAGTTAATTTTTGGGTAAACTTTCCCCTCTTGGATAGCTCTCTAGGCTAGCAGCCCTGACAAGTTAATTAACTTGTCAGGGCTGCTTTTGTGGGGATTAGAAGTTGGGTTAGCTGCTGTCTCTTAACACCAGCGGTAGGTAGATTTGGTATTCTACGATGAGAATACCGGTGTGATCCGGGTTTTCATAATCGTAGTAGGTGTAAATGCCGGGAGTGTCGAGCTGCCGTTGATAGCTAGCACTCATCGCTAACAGGCCACTATCCCAGCCCTGGCTGCTTACCAGCATTGTGGGAGCAGCTCCTCCGTAGCTAACTGTCGGGGTGATACTTGTCGTGGTGTGTGATCCAGCATTGGTATTGAGCCAGGCGATTACTGTGCCCGGCGTCACCGTGAGTATAGGTGGATTGAACCCGCCGGCACCGAGGGTAATGGTGTAGTTCGGCGTAACGCTTAACTCTGGCGTCAACGGGACATCGTAGTGTACCGGTTCGTCGGTAACAGCGAGCTCCCAGCTCCGATAGGGTTGATAATCGGCTTTGCTTACCTCCAGCTGGTAAGTTCCCGGCAGGGTGTAGAAACTAAAGTAGCCATCCGCCGCCGTCGTTTGAGGATTGATTTGCCCGTGGTCCGCGGCATTCCAGAGGGTGTAAATTGCCGCACCTCCTGTTAGCAAAGTTAAGGGGCAAAGTCAAGCTTTTAGCGTTGACAGCTGTATTGTTTCAGCGTATAATTAGCTCGTCTAACTAAATAATTTTTGAGGGAGAAATGAGAGGATGCCCCAGCACCAGCTGCAGAAGATAATTCCTGACCGCCTGCGCACTCTGGCGTTCGGGCAGAACCCCCCGCAAGCGAATGGGGTAACCATATCCACCGGGGCGAGTATTCTATCAACCTTATTTACAGTTTAGCAAAAGGAGCAAAACATGAAAGGTAACCATATCCACCGGGACGAGTGTTCTATCAACCCGCCAGCATCAACTAATTCGCACCAGGAGGCATTAAATGCCTAATCAAATGGCCCTAAGTCCGTTCATTCTGATAAAGTTTGTTCTCTGGATCGGCGTCGTCATCGCCGCCACGGTATTGTTGCATCGTCGCAAGGTGACGTCTAAATTACGCTTGATGTTTCTTGCTGGCGGGGTATTGCTCTTTGGTTTCCTCTTCGGGATTCTTATTCCTGAGGGACTGAACCCCAATCCCGTCGCCTCACTGCGCACGTTCTTCACTACCATCTTCGTCCAACACCGCTTTATGCCACCCGTCGCCATCATGTTGTTAATCCTGCTCTTGGCGGTCTTTATCTCCAATAAATCGATCTGCGGCTGGGCTTGTCAATTAGGATTACTACAAGACCTGCTCTATCGCACGCCACTGCCCAAATGGAAACCGCCCTTTTGGCTCTCCAACAGCGTACGCGCCATTGCCTTTCTGGCATTGATTGTCGGGTTGGCGGTGAGCGGGCTGGATTGGATCGACGTGATTGACCCGTTTCAGCTCTTCTCCTTCAATTTCACGCTAGGGATTGGATTGTTCTCGGTCGTAGTTTTGGCTGCTAGCCTCTTTATCTACCGTCCCTGGTGTAATTTCCTCTGTCCCTTTGGATTAGTAGGCTGGTTGGTGGAGCAAGTAAGCATCTTCCGCCCACGCATCGACCGCGAGAAGTGCAAAGGCTGTCAGTTGTGCGTGCAGGCTTGTCCCGGCCAAGCGATGGCTGATTTTTACGAAGGCAAAAAAATCCACGCTGATTGTTTTGCCTGTGGAGCATGTATCGAGGCTTGTCCAGTGGAGGATGTACTAGGCTGGCGCAAGGGTGATAAATAATCTGGTCTTAGGTGTTCAGCGTTCTCTGCTTCTTTGCGGTGAAAATACTTGACCGGCTTCGCTTATATTTGTAGGGATAGCAAAACCAGAGTGTGCATGAACTCACTTGCACACTCTGGTTTATTTATAAGTCGGGGCGCGCGGATTCGAACCGCGGACCTCACGGACCCAAACCGTGCGCGCTAACCAAGCTGCGCTACGCCCCGCCAACTTGTGTAATGCTACCCGCTTTTGGATTTACGTCAAGGCGACCAGGAGAGCCGTTGATCGTCCCAGGCCGGCATTTCAACCCCCAGGTCTAAGATCCGGCGCACGTTCTTCCCCTGGGTATCCGCTACGTAGATGGCCCACGTACCGCCACGGTTGCTGACAAAGGCTACGCCACTACCATCCGGCGCCCAGGCAGGCAAACCCTCATCAGAGGTCTCATAAGTGAATTGGGAGACGCCGCCACCGGGATTCAAGAGCATCACATCCCAGTTACCGGTGATGTTGGTCATGTAAGCCAGTAGATTGCCGGCCGGCGACCAACTGACGGCAGTATCGCCAATGCTATTGGTGAGGCGAGTCCCCGGTTGGTCATCATCGGGGTTATCAATAATGATGCCGCATTGTTCTTCGCCAGCTGTGCAACCGGTATAGGCCAATTGACCGGTGCTACTCCAGGCTGGCGACCAGCCCGGCGCCAGAGCCTGTGGTTGATCGCCGGCGTAAGTATTGACCAGATAAATAGTCCAAACGCCCTGGGCATTCTGGGCTGCATAAGCCATCCGCTGTCCGTCCGGGGAGAGAATGGGCCAGGCACGTCCATCAGGGGAGGTTAGCTGCTGGGGAATACCCTCCTCAGGCAAGACCATGGAAATCGTGGAACTCGTGCGGTCGCGGTAGATCACCCGCCCGGTGCCCTTTTCCCACCAGGGATGGTCGGCGTTTTGGGCCACCGGCAAAATGCGCCCGTTGGCGTAGAGCGCGTAGATGTCGTAGGTGCCGCTCGTGCTATCATAGATGGGATAGGCCAGACGTCCCACGGTGAAGCCAGGAATGGCCTGTGGGGTGAGTACCGGCTGCGCGCCCTCACGCGGCACGGGGGTGGCTAAGAGACAGGTTTGGGCGGCAGTAGCACGTTTGGTTTCCAGTCCTTCGTCTTTGACCATCCGTAAGGCCTCCGAATAAGCTATCTCGGCCGGGCAGAACTCGCCTTCCCCAGATAGCTGATCCCCGTAGGCCACGTGTGAGCGGTAGAGCCGCGAGTAGACATCTTTGTAGTTGGGCGCCACGGCGCAAAGCTCCGCAAAGGCGGCACTGGCCTCTTCCCAATCCACACCCCAGAAACCGAGCGCGGCCAGATAGCGGGCGGCCAGATTACGGCGATTGACTAGATCGGCTTCTAAGGGGCGCAGGGCAATAGCTTGATCCAAGTAGAAGATGCCTTGCTCTAGATTGTCAGCCTCCAAATACGCCTTGCCGGCACTGTAGAGGCTGGTAAAGAGCAGCTCTTCTATTTCTGCGGGACGATATTCCGCATCCAGCGCGCGCAACTGGGTTAAGGTGCTGGCTGCCGGAGACCATTCCGCCGCTTTGTAAGCGGCGGCGGCTTGCGCCCACAACTCGGCCAATTGCTCCTCATGCTGCTCGACCAGCGATTGTTGCGCGGCTGAAGTGGGCGTCGGTTGGACTGCCAACCGCGTGTCGCTCTCGGCCAATCCCTGTTGGGCCAGCGGGTGCGTGGCTTCCAATTTGAGTACGTATTGGAAATTAGCGCGCGCCAGTTCGTATTTGCCGGCATTGAGAGCTTGCACGCCGTTCTGATAGTGTTCTTCAACAATGGCTTGGAGAGCTGTTTCCCGGTCACGTTCCCCATAGTGCAAACCGAAGTAGGCGGAGCTCGCCAACGAGCCAATCAGGAGCAGTAACGTTAGCATGAGCCACAAGAGCGGGCGTGCCCAGGGATGTCGCAGCTGGGTAGGTTCGGCCGGTGCGGTTGAAAGTAAAGAACTACCACATTCTGAGCAGAGCGTGCTACCAGGTGCTATTTCAGCGCCACAGTTAGGACAAAAACTCATATTTCTTAATCCCACTGGAAGTTTTGTAGCGATAGTCCCCCTACAAACTCACGGAGGATTGAATTTTCGGGCACATTTTCTATTTTTGCTGGCGAGAACCATTGGAGGAAGGACAAAAGCCGTTTGGCCTCCACCCGTTGGGGACGTGAGTATCCAACTTGCAAGAGCAGTGGTTCCACAAAGGGTTTCAAAATTGCTAGTTCGTAGACCAGGGCCGAGTTAAACATCAAATCGGCGTTCTCTTGGTAGGGGAAGATATACTTCTTCTCGCCCCGGCGCACACTGTCCCAGCGGTTTAAAGTATCTACGGCATCATAACCACGGGTACGGGCATCGCGTACAATGCGCCGGATAAGCCGTGTATCCGTGGTGGGCACCCGATTATGCCGGTCCAGGTTTAGTTGGGTGAGGGCAGATACGAAGATGCGGAAGGTGCGGGTGGCGGGGATGGCCGGTACCAGTTGCGGGTTGAGGCCATGAATCCCTTCCACAATGATAATATGGTCAGGGCCTAGTTGCACCACCTCGCCGGGCATGCGGTGGCCTTCTTGAAAGTTGAATTTGGGCAATTGTACCTCTTCCCCGCGCATCATAGCTTGAAGGTGTGTGTTGAATAATTGCACATCTAAGGCACCCAAGGTCTCGAAATCATACTCGCCGTTCTCATCCACGGGGGTATCTTCACGGTTGACGAAATAGTTATCCAATTCCAACGCAAATGGGCGCAAGCCGTGAGCTAACAGCTGCACGGCTAACCGCTTGGAGAAAGTAGTTTTTCCAGATGAAGAAGGGCCAGCAATCAGTACCAGCCGCACTTGCTCTCGCCGTGACCAGATCTCCCGTGCAATTGCGGCTATCTTCTGTTCGTGCAGGGCTTCGGAGATGAGGATAACGCGTTGCAATCTGTTTTCTTGAATATGAGCATTCAATTCGCTCACATTTTCTACCCCTAATAGACGCAGCCAATGTCCGTATTCACGGAAAACATTCAACAATTGCGGTGAGCGGCGGAAATGCTGAAGTTGGGTTGGTTCGCGACGGCGGGGGAATTGGAGAATGAGGCCATCGCTCCAGCGCACGAGCCGGTGATAGCCGAGGTATCCAGTAGTGGGAACCATGTACCCGTGGAAATAATCCTGGAAGCCGGCCAGATTGTACATGCGCAAGGTATGCTTGTGATTATCTTGGGCACGAGGCTGAAACAAGGCTACTTTGTCCAATTCACCACGCTGCTGAAAGATTGCTAGTACTTCCCCAATAGGCATTAGTTCGCGGCTGATGGGTAGATCGGCAGCTATTAAACGCTGCATCTCGACCTCTAAATTCTCAATCTGACTATCGGCCAAGGTTACATGTCCCTCCACCTCGCAGAAATAGCCTCCAGAGGGCAATGAGTAATCAATAAACAATCCTATATCAGGGAAGAGGTTATGCCAAGCGGTAATCAACACAAAGGCTAATGACCGTCGATAAATGCGGACGCCATCAGAATCAGATAGATCAATAGGCGCAACGACACAATCGCGCTCAATCTTGATCACTAATTCACTGAGACGTCCATCTACTAGCGCGGCTATCAAGGGAACTTCCCGCTGGGGATAAGCTTCTTGCAGAAATAGTTCTAATGATGCTCCCCGAGGCCCCTCTAAAGTGCGTCCATCGGGTAAGGTTATCTGTACTCTCTCGCGCGGCGCTACTTCTCTAATCTGATTTTCCTTCATCGAATACCTCTCTCTACTATCTCTTATGGCTTGGAAAGTGTAGCAGAGGAAAAGTATACTCAGTTTGGCCGGTTTGTAAAGGTTACGCAAGACAAGTTACAAGTTGAAAGTTGAAAGTTACATGGCGTTCCCCGCGAGCTATACTTTCACTCACTCGCTTTCTCGCTTTTTCGCTTTCTCGTTTATACTACTGAGTTGAATAGCCAACGAGGAGGATAATTTGGGAATCAATATCACAGTAGGTTCATTAAATCCAGTTAAAATTATGGCCGCCACCGAGGTGTTGCGGCGCGTGTATGGGCCGGAGATAACTGTACAAGCCCTAGCGGTCGCCAGTGACGTCCCCGACCAACCGTGGGGGGATGAAGAAACCCGGCGTGGCGCGCTCAATCGCGCCAGAGCCGCACAGCAACAAACCGGCGCGGATTTCGGCGTGGGCATTGAAGGCGGGCTGTTGGAGGTGGCGGGGGAGTTCTACACCTCGGCGTGGTGCGCAGTGTTGCGGCAGGATGGCATCGTCGGTCTCTCCGGCGGTGAGAATATGCTGCTGCCGAACTCGGTGGTCGAGAAATTGCACGCCGGTCAAGAATTAGGGCAAGCCATCGACGCGGTAACGGGAGCACACAACAGCAAACAACAAGGTGGCGCTATCGGCGCCTTCACCGCCGGGTACTTGAGCCGTCAGACGGCTTACGAGCATTTGATGACGTTGGCTCTGGCGCGCTTCTTGCAACCGACCTACTATGTCGTTAACCAGGAGTAGCGTTATGTTGCTGCGACGCTGCTACTTTCCAACGGCAAGGCGAACGTGAAGGTGCTGCCCTCGCCCTCGGTGCTGGCAGCCCAGAGACGCCCGCCATGAGCTACGATCAGGCTGCGCGCGATGGTCAACCCCAAGCCGCTGCCGCCGGTGGCGCGACTGCGGGCGCAATCCCCACGCCAGAACCGCTCAAAGAGATGGGGCAGATCCTCGGCGGGGATGCCGGGGCCATCGTCGCTGACGGAGACGCGCAACTCCTCTGACTGCACCGTGGCCCGCACCACGATCTCCCCTCCCGGCGAGAGATAACGAAGAGCGTTGCTCAACAGGTTGCCCAGCACTTGCGCCAGTCGATCACGGTCCGCTTGGACCGGGGGCAGCGTAGCTGGAGTATCCAAGGTTAAGGCTATTTGCCGCTCTGTGGCTTGAAGCTGGTAACTTTCCACTACTTGGGATAAGAAAGTGGATAGCTCAAGTGAGGCCGGGTGGATGTGCAGCTCGCCCGCATCAGCCAGAGCTAGTAATTGCAGGTCCTGCACCAACCGAGAGAGGGTGTGGACTTGCGCCAGGGATGCTTGTAGATTAGCGCGGTTGGTAGGATAGACCCCATCCAGCATAGCTTCCAGTATTCCCCGGACGATAGTAAGGGGGGTGCGTAACTCGTGCGCCACATCGGCGGTTTGATGGCGACGCGCTTCTGCGGCGCGCGCGAGGTTGTCCGCCATCTGGTTGAAGCTGGTCGCCAGTTGGGCGATCTCATCTTGGCCCTGCACCTCGGCGCGCGCGGAGAGGTCGCCGCCGGCAATGGTTTGGCTGGCGGCAGTTAGATACTGTAGCGGCGCGATGATGGAACGAAAGAGCAAGCCGCCAACGAGTAGCGCGACGCTGGCCGCAGCTAGCGCTGCAATCCAGAGCACGGTATGCACCCGTTCCAGAAACTCCGTCTGTTCCGGCGCCAGATGTGCGGCTGCATGACCATCAACCGCGATGGGGAGTAGATAGCCGACGGTCTCTCCCGCCAGTTCGATGGTTAGCCCCCCCCGCAGTGCGGTTGACGATAGAGTACCGGTCGGTGAGCCGGTTGTATCGCCCACTACGACCCCCGCCGCATCGGTCACGCGGAAATGGAGTTCTGACCCGGTTGTTCCCCAACCCGGGCCTTCCCCCCGGTGCGCGCCAGAGAGAAGCGGCAAGGCGGCCTGCAAACCCGCCCAACTGCCATGTTCAACATAATAGGCGTGCAATTCCGTGAGTTGCCGTTCCCATTGCCCGCCGTGGGTAAAAGCGTAGCGGCGGAACTCGGTCTCGGTGATCCAATTGGAGAGTAGGGCCACCGTGCCCACGGCGACCAAGATGACAATAAAAAAGGCTAACATACCTTTCCAGAAGAGGCTACGCATCGTTTAGCTCCTGATTGAAACGATAGCCCACGCCGCGCACGGTGAGGATGTATGGTGGCTGGCCGGCGTCAGTGCCCAGTTTGTGACGCAGATTTTTGATATGCGCATCTATGGTCCGTTCGTAGGCTGCGAAAGCGACGCCATGTAGCGTTTCCAAGAGCTCCCCCCGGCTGAGTACCCGCCCCGGGTTATCCATCAGGGTGGCTAGAATATCAAATTCGGTGGGAGTCAGTTCCAGTGCTTCCCCCGCCAGAGTTGCCTGGTGAGTCTCGCGGTCCAGGAGCAGCTGCCCGGCGCGGAGCACGGGGAGGGATTCCAGGCCAGCAGTGGCTTGGGTGCGGCGCAACACAGCCCGCACGCGCGCCACTACCTCGCGGGGGCTAAATGGTTTGGTAATGTAATCATCAGCCCCCATTTCTAGACCCACAATACGATCCAACTCCTCCACCCGCGCAGTGAGCATGATGATGGGCACAGCACGCTCTTGACGTACCCGGCGCGTGAATTCTAACCCATCCATCTGGGGCATCAGGATGTCCAATACCACCAGGTCGGGCTTCTCATGGCGGGTGACGTAGAGCGCCTCCTGCCCGTTGGAGGCAATCACCACGCGGTAGCCGGATTTTTCTAGATAGGAACGGAGCAGCTGCACAATTTGGGGTTCATCATCAACAACCAGAATGGTCTGTGACATGTTTTAGCTCCTTAGTTCAGCAGAATTAGTATTTTCTCTCTCTGTCCGGGAGTGAGGTAATTGGAGTTCCAGGGCGCCGGGACGCGGGCAGACATCCAGACAGTCTAAACAGCGGATACATTCCGGGTGGTGGATGTTTTCAGGTAGCCCCTCAATCCCCATGCCGCAAGCTCTCTCACAGAGGCCACAGGATATGCAGGCGTTCTCGTCGGTGGCGATCTGGATGAGGGAGAATTTGTTGAAGAGGGCCAAGATCGCGCCGAGCGGACAGAAGTATTTGCACCAGAAGCGCTCCACCAGCAAGGAGCCGATGATGACGATGCTGAAGATGCCCCAGGAGATGAGAGAGTTGAACTCAAAGTGGAAGAGTGTTTTGTAGGGACAAAATGGCTCCAGAGGTGGCACTACGGCGCTCACGCTATTCCACAGTACCCCGCCTAAAATCAAGTATTTGAGATAACGGAGGGGTTTATCTATGGCGGGCGGCATTTTGAGCGGGAGCCAGGCGCGGCGCCCTCCGGTCAGTTTCCGGGAGAGGTTAGCTAACCATTCCTGCACTGATCCCAGCGGACAGAGCCAGCCGCAGAAAGCGCGCCCCGTCAGGAGAGCCGTCACCAGAGTGGCGGCTAGCAAAATCAAGTTTGAGGGGTGCAATTTACGCAGAAAGGTCCCCGTGGTGATAAAACGCCAGAGGGTCTCTACGCCACCGAAGGGGCAGTAGGCGTCAAAACTGGGCGCGCCGGTCGGGCCGCTGCCCATCCAGAGATGGCGGGCGCCTACGAAGAGAGCGAAGGTGACAAAAGCTGCTTGGATGATCCGGCGTAAGGTGATCACTTTGCGGGGACGTTTAGCTCTCTTAGTCATAGCAGCTCTCCGTGTGGTTGTTTAGCCAGCTAATCTCGCTGGTGAGCGTCACCGGCGCGTGCCCAGATACTCCACTCGCTTGGGTCTCCCAGTAACCGACAACCATACTCAGTATGATAATTCCTAAGAAGATCACCAACAAGATGAGGGGGAAGATAAATTTATTCACGTGCATAGTTGCTCCTATTTTGGATTATGAACATTTATGAATTATCGCTTTCACTTTCCCCACGACTAGGGTTCCGAATGATCGCAGATACCATTTTCATTTTGATCTACATACCGACCGCATTCGCCGGGATAAGGATCATTGACCAGCCCAAAGGGACAATCGGTCTCTGGTTTAGGGGTAGGTGTTGGAGTAGCTGGAACTGTGGTCTTGGTTGCTTCGGCCGTGGGTGCGACGGTCTCTCCTGCGGCGGGTGTGTTAGCGACCGTGGAAGTGGCCGTGGGAACCGATGGCGTATCTGGTGCGGTTGGCGTTACTGCCAACCGGGTTGCGGTTGCCGCCTCTGCTAACGTGTTTTGCGAGCGGTCACAGATACCATCGTTGTTATTATCGATAAAAGCGGTGCAAGGGCCGGTGCAGATTCCACTCTCTTCGTAGTCTAAGGGACAAGAGCCGAAATAGTAGCTGCTTATTAGGCCTCCCACCAAAAGGGTCGCGATCAAACCGATGAGCATATAACGTATTTTCATTGTTACCTACCTAAATAATTACAGTTACTCAATCCATAAGCGCACTAAACAACATAGTTAGCGGCAAAAAAATGGGCTGAGAGCAAGTTTAGCTCTCAGCCCAACCGGTTATCTTATTTGTTACGCCCTCTCCTTTGACCATAACCTCCGCCAGCTCCAGTGCCCGGTGCGCTGCCGCAGTCGTCACAGAGACCATCTCCGTCTTCATCAACGAACTCACCGCCACCCATCCCGGCCCCGCCTTGACGGCCATAACCTTCGCCAGCTCCAGTGCCCGGTACGCCGCCGCAGATGTCACAAAGACCATCCCCGTCCTCATCAACGAACTCACGGTCATTTACCCCGTCGCCATCCTCGTCCGTGAAGCCCCAGGCATAACCAGCTCCACTACCCTCTAAATCGCGCACACCATCACCGCTGTCGGCCCCACCTGGTCCCTGGGCCAAAATTGTGCCGACTAAAACTGTCATCAGAAGAGCCCCCACCATCATACTGCCAACTACTTTCGTCCACCGTTTCATCATTTCCTCCATGAGCTACTATATTTTCGGGCGGAATAAGTTACTTTGGAGTTGTTGCCCGTTTGCTTATCAACTCTGGCTATAGTATATCTACCCTTTATGTGCTCCCGTTGAAGGAAATGTGAAGAATCTGTGAAGATTGAGGGGTACTGAAGAAGATAACCGGCCGCAAAAGCACCAAGACGCTAAAAAATAAATTTTAGGGTAAAAGCTAAACTTGGCGATTGCCCTTGCCAGACAGCTCAGGACCGTGGAAAGTCGCGGCTACCCGCCAAGTCTGCTTGCGTGGAATAGCTATCAGTGTCATTCCGAGCCAGCGACGCGCCAGCGAGGAATCTCTAGCGCCCGCCCGCCAACTTTTCCAGAGGCTAGAGATTCCTCGACTGCGTGCCCCGCGCTCTGCGCGTTGCCCTAGCTCGGAATGACAAGCTAATGGCAGCACGGTCGGGAGACCGTCCACAGCTAGCCCCAGACGCTGCAA
>JAYELZ010000067.1:0-20470 GCA_034717835.1 Chloroflexota bacterium | reverse complement strand
GCTCGCTGGAAGATCCGCTCAATCCAATCATGATGGCGTTGGCTTATGGGACCACCTTCGTCGCGCGCGCCTTCTCCGGTCAGCCGAAAGAGCTGGCCGCGATCATCAAGGCGGCCTTGTTACATCCTGGCTTCGCCTTCATCCAAGTACTCTCGCCCTGCGTCACCTTGCACAACACCTACCAGCACTACCGCGAGATCACCCACCCGCTGCCAGAAGACTTTGACCGCACCGAGCTGATGGCTGCTATGCAATTTGCGCAAGACACCGAAACGCTCTATCGTGGCATCTTCCGTCAGGACGAGAGCAAACTGGGTTACGTCCAGAGAGTGCATGAGATGCGGGCGCAAGTCGAGCCGTTGGCAGGAGTCCACGCGGTGTTGGAGCAGTACGCTAGGTAGTCTAGTAGGCAGGTAGTCCATAGTCGGGTGGCCGGGTGGTCGGATGGTCGGGTGGTCGGCTTGCTCACCCACTGTCATTCCGAGCGCAGGGCTGCTTTTGCCCGTAGTCGAGGAATCTCCCGCCATCAAAATACGGCGAGCTGTGGCCGGTCTCCTGACCGCGCCACCCAGACAAATCGGCAAATGGTTAGCCGCCGTAAGGCGGCTTGGCAATGGTAGCCGCGAATTTATTCGTCAGGCGAGCTTGGTTGGCGGCTATCATGTTAGGCGGGCACGGTCAGGAGACCGGCCCGAGCCCGGATTACTCGACTAACGACTACCGGACTAAAGACTGCTTGACTAACGACTACCTGACTATTGAATTACACGGAGTTTAGTATGCGACAACTAGCTTTGCTTTCTGTAGTGGAAGAGGATACTCTGCGCGAGGAGTTCTCTTATGAAGGAGTGTCTCCTGAAGCAGCCCGGTTGGCGCTTGAGACGCGCTACGGCGATTTATTGGAAGAGACTTTAGAGTT
Organism: Chloroflexota bacterium; assembly: GCA_034717835.1. Lineage (GTDB taxonomy): Bacteria > Chloroflexota > Anaerolineae > B4-G1 > SLSP01 > G713. The sequence goes on along the minus strand of JAYELZ010000067.1, from coordinate 19,551 downwards.
TGATCGCCAGTTGGTTAGTTTCCAGGCAAATAAAACGGAGACGTTACATAGCTGGGTCAAATATCGAGAGGGTTTCTCCGCTGATTTGGTGGAATCCTTGTTAGCGAGATTTGATATTCACCCTGGAGATCGAATTCTAGATCCCTTTGCCGGATCCGGAACCACTCTGTTAGTGTCCCAATTACTCGGTATTGATGCCGTGGGGATTGATTTACTGGCCCATTGTCATTTGGCCTGGGAAGCAAAGTCCCAGGTCTTTGACTACGATTTGGAGGAATTACGCTATATTCGCCAGCTAGTGTTGAAAAAGGCGCCCCCGGCCACGCAAGAGAAATTTCAGCATCTGAGAATCACTTGGAGTGCTTTCCCTGAACAGACAGAGCGCGATTTGATGGCTTACACGCGCTGGTTTGAAAAACTGAATATTAGCGCGCAGAGTAAAACTCTTTGCAAAATGATCCTGACCAGTAATTTAGAAGCTATCAGTTATACCCGTAAAGGTGGTCAATATCTGCGCTGGGATCAACGTGCTCAAAAGATCAGGGATCGTAATAAGAAGCGGCGGGCACAAGGCAAAAAACCTATTCGAGGGATGCACAAGGGGCCTTTGCCTGACGTGCGAGAAGCGTTTTTAGAAACATTAGAAAGAATTATCCTGGATGTCCAATTATTGCAGAAGTCTCCGCCCCCTTCAAGTACACAACAGCTTATTAAAGGTAACGCTCTCTACGAGTTGCCTAATATGGAGGGTAATCAGTTCGATGGTGTGATTACTTCCCCGCCCTATGCTAACCGTTACGATTATACTCGTACCTATGCGCTTGAAGAGGCTTATTTAGGCATAGGAGAAGAAATTTTTAAGCTGCGTCAACGCCAGCTCTCTTGTACCGTAGAGAATCGCTCTAAGTTAGACCGCTTGGAAGAGTTTTACCGTTCCATTGGTCAATACGAGCGTTACAGACATATTTTAAATACCGTACACCAGAATAAAGCCTTAACTGAAGTAAATCGGGCTTTGCAAATACGTGAAGTGCGTGGCGAAATCAATAATCCTAGTATTTTAAGAATGATTGAGCAATACTTTACAGAGCTAACCTTTGTGTTCGCGGAACTATACCGCACCTGCAAGCATGGTGCTCAAATAGCATTTGTTAATGATAATGTGCGGTATGCGGGAGAGGTTATTCCCGTGGATCTACTCAGTACTAACCTAGCTGAGCAAGTGGGCTTTACACCAGTCAAGGTATATGTTCTGACACAACGCAAGGGTAACAGTAGTCAACAGATGGCGAAATATGGGCGCGTTGCCTTGCGTAAAAGTGTCATTATTTGGCAGAAAGAGTAAGGGAGAGAAATGGTGGTCTACGATGCCAATCGCAATGAGAAAACTGCGTGGTTACTTGATCAGGTTACAAAAAGTGAGTTTTTCCATCAGAAGTTGCATGAGTATGGGTTACTCTCGGTGGCTGATGCGATTGCAGCGGTAGATGGGGCTAATTTGACCTGGGAGCTGGAATTTTTGAATATCTCAGCATTAGCCTGGAAGAAAATTATACATCATGGCATCAAGCCGGTGACTCTTTTCGCGCATCCGTATGCTTCCTGGGAACGGGGAACCAATGAAAACACCAATGGCTGGTTACGCCAGTATTTTCCGAAGGACAGTGATTTTTCGGAAGCCACCGACACTTGCGTGACTTGGGTACATGAGCGGCTCAACACCCGCCCTCGAAAATGCCTGGACTTTGAAACACCTGAGACCGTCTTCAGAGAGGAAATTGAATTATGCACTTGATAGTTGAATCCAGGAAAACGCACCAAGATGAAATTGATCATTGGTATGCTATTGAGGATATCTTGAATCGAGCTGCTGTCCGGCAAGAATTTTTCACATTATGCGGGTTGGATAGTTAGGTAGAATAGGTCAGGTAGTCGGGTGGTCGGATGGTCGGGTGGTCGGATAGCTCACCCACTGTCATTCCGAGCGCAGGGCTGCTTTTGCCCGTAGTCGAGGAATCTCCCGCCATCAAAATACGGCGAGCTGTGGCCGGTCTCCTGACCGCGTCACCTAGACAAATCGGCAAATGGTTAGCCGCCGTAAGGCGGCTTGGCAATGGTAGCCGCGAATTTATTCGCCAGGCGAGCTTGGTTGGCGGCTATCATGTTAGGCGGGCACGGTCAGGAGACCGGCCCGAGCCCGGACTACTCGACTAACGACTACCGGACTAAAGACTGCTTGACTAAGGACTACTGGACTAAAGACCGCTTGACTAACGACTACCGGACTAAAGACTGCTTGACTAACGACTACCTGACTAAGGACTAATAGACTAAATGACCTTCCATTTAATTGCCACCGACATTGACGGCACGCTGGCTAACTCGGACGGTGAATTGACGCCCTATACCGTGCGGGTGCTGCGTGAGCTGCTCACGCGCGGTTTGACTGTGATTCTCGTCACCGGGTTGAACCCGTGGCCCGCGCGGCGTTATTTGGAACAGCTGGGGGCTGGCGTTCGGACCATCAGTCTCAACGGGATCTTTCTATTGGAGGGTGGCGCAGTCCACGAGGGTGAGTTCCTGGCCCCGGAGATAGTCCGGCAGGTGGCGGAGATTGCGGTGGCGGAAGGCTACGCGCCGCAGGTTTACGGCGCGGATCTGGTGGTCCGTTATCTCCCCGCGCCGGCGGGCAATGTGCTGATGCAACGTTTGGTTGCAGAACGCCCCTTCCAGCCCTACGCGGCGGTGGAGTCGCTGGAAGCGCTCTTGGCGGTGCGCCCCGCCCAGATCGCGTTCCACGAGACGGAACCACGGGCGCGCCGGCTCTATGAGCGACTGCTCACGGAGGTGGGCGACCGCGCTTACGTGGTCTTCCAGCCGGGGGCACGCTCTTGGGTGGAGGTGAACCACGCGGAGGCGCGTAAGGATGTGGCGTTGTTGGCATTGGCTCGCCGGTTGGACGTCGCGCCGGAGGAGATCATCTACTTTGGCGACAACCTCAACGATCTACCCGTTTTCAAGGCAGTGCCGCACTGTGTGGCGATGGGGAACGCCCGCCCCGAAATCCAGGCGTTGGCGTGGCGCGAGACCGGAACTAATGATGCGGATGGCGTGGCGTGGTTGTTAAGCCAGCTGTTCGATATCGACTAGATTAACAAGCGGTGGTTAAAAGGGGTAGCGAGAGGGGGGATTAGCGGTTAGCCATTAGCTGTTAGTCCCGCCCTCTCGCTCTCTCGCCTTTTCGCTCTATCGTTTCCTCGCTTTCTCGCATCCTGAAGTATGCTCCTGTAGGCCAGGAGGCCGGCTGTCCACCGACGTGGACAAACGCGCAAGTAGAGACCCGCCACAGCAAATCAGCGTTTATCTGCGCCAATCTGCGTCCTCTTCCTCGCTCTATCGCTATACTGCGCGCAAGGTGACGTCTAACGTGTACTTGAGGCGTTTGAGGATGCGGCGCCGCAGCTCTTGGATCTCTTGCTCGCTCAACGAATGATCAGCGGACTGGTAGGTGAGGGCGAAGGCGAGGCTCTTCTGGCCGGCGCCAAGTTGCGGGCCTCGGTAGGTGTCGAAGAGGATGGCGCGCGTGACGAGTTTTTGGCCCGCTTTGAGGATGGCGCGTTGTACCTCCAGGGCTGGAACGGTCTCGTTCATTACCAGCGCCAGGTCTTGATGTACGGGCGGGTAGGTGGAGACGCGAGTCACTTTTTTGGTGGCTCCGGCGGCGCGGCTGGCGGCCAAGAGTACGTCTAAATCCCATTCCAAGAGGGCCAGGGGCTGCTCCGGGAGATCAAAGGCCTCCCGTACCACGGGATGTAGCTCGCCAATTACGCCTAACGTTTGCCCCTCTACGCTGACCGTGGCGCAACGTCCCGGATGGCAAGCGGCGTGCTCACTGCGTTCCCAGCTGATTTCCCCGGTCAAATCTAACCGGCGTAACAACGCTTCGGCAATCCCCTTGAGATCAAAGTAGTCCAGCGACTCGCGGTCGGTCTCCATGTACCAACGTTTTTGACGTGGGCCGTTGAGCAGGATGCCGAGACGTTGCGGCTCAGCGATACCGGTTGCGCCGGTGGCCTGGTTTGGTGCACTGTCCGCGTAATAGATTCGCCCGACTTCAAAGATGGCGATGCGCTCCAGGAAGCGGAGATTGTCCCAGGCCGTGTGCAGCAGGCCGGAGAGGAGCGTCCGTCGCATCTGTGAGCGTTCTGGTGCCAGAGAGTTGCGCAAGGTGACGGGTTGACCGGGCAATGCGAGCGTCTGTCCCGGCGCCGGGTGGAGGCGTTCTTCGCTGGTGGGGTTGATGAGGGAGTAGGTGATGACCTCATCCAGTTCCAAGCCTGTCAAGATGTTGCGCACGCGCTCCGCCCCCGCTAGCCCTAGATTGCGGCGCAGCGGCGGCAACTCCTCGGCAATCAGGGTATGTGGGAAGCGGTCGTAGCCCCAGATGCGCCCAATCTCCTCGACGATATCAACCGGGCGGCGGACATCCAGGCGATAGGAGGGCACGGTGACGCGCCATTGGTCGCTATCCGCAGCGGTGATCTTGAACTCCAACGCGGTTAAGATGCGTTGTTGTTCCGCTACCGGAATTTCCACGCCCAAGATGCGGTCGGCCAGCGCGGGCCGGTAGGAGATGGTGACGGGGGAGGGTTTGCCGGGGTAGCGGTCGCCCACGGTAGCGACGACATCGCCACCAGCCAGCTCGGCCATCAACTCGGCGGCGCGGGCCGCAGCGAGGATGGCGAGCTCCGTATCCACCCGCTTGCCAAAGCGCGTGGCAGATTCGCTATGCAATTTGAGCGTCTGAGCGGTGCGACGGACGTTGATGAAGTTGAAGCTGGCCGCCTCCAATAAGATATTGGTGGTCTCGACGCCAACCTCGCTCTCCAAGCCGCCCATCACGCCGGCCACGGCCACCGGCCCGCCGCCATCGGTGATGAGGAGCATCTCATTATCGAAGGTGCGCGTTACCGCGTCTAGAGTTTGCATCTCCTCATCCGCTGCCGCGCGCCGGATGATGATAGCCGGCTTCTCGCCAGTTTCACGCGGACGCAAGAGCGCGTAATCAAAAGCGTGCAACGGCTCGCCCAGTTCCAACATCACGTAGTTGGTGATATCCACGATATTGTTGATGGGCCGTACCCCGGCGCGACGCAGGCGGGTTTGCAACCAGAAAGGCGACGGTTTGATCTCCACATCCCGGATCAGGGTGGCGGTGTAGCGCGGGCAGAGGTCGGGGGCGGCAATCTCTAGCTCGATGAACTCCACGTCGGGGGCGGAGGTGAGGGAGAGCCGCTTGGCCGCGGTCAGCGGATAACGCTTGAGCGGTTGGTCAAGTAGCGCGGCGATCTCGCGCGCGATGCCGTAGACCGATTGCAGATGTCCGAAGGGGCCTTTGATATCAAAATCTAAGATGTAATCACCTAGCACCTCCACCAGCGGGACGCCTACAGGAGTCTCTGCGTCCAGATAGATGATGTCGGTCTGTTCTTCCGCCAGTCCCAGCTCCTTCTCCGAGCAGACCATCGCCCGCGAGGGGACACCCCGGATTTTGGTCGGGCGTAATTTAATCTTCTCCCAACCTTCAATATGCCCGTTGTAGAGCACGGCACCTTCCCAGGCGAAGGCGACCTTGAGATGCAAATCGGGTTCTCCTTGCCGAGCGAAGAGGCTGGGCGCGCCGGTAACGACGATCTCGTGCTCGTCACCGCCGTAATGCACCTCGGCCAACACCAACCGGTCGGCGTCGGGATGGGGGCGCACGGCGAGCACCTCGGCGGTGAGTATCTTCTCCGGATCCCAGGGCAACTCCGCTTCCGGATGGCCGACGGCCTCGATGGTTTCAACTTCCAAGCCGGCCAGGTCCAGGCGCCGGCGCAGTTCGTGGGTGGGTAGGTCGATATTTACGTAATCTTTAAGCCAAGAGAGTGGTATTCTCATCTTATAATCTCCTTATGTAGTTAGCGTTGTAGCAAATTCAGCGTCGTAGCGGCTTAGCGTCTCGTGTCATAGCGGTTCAATTGTATTTGCGGCCCGATTTCATCTGTTGGGTTAGGCTATTGATGAGATCTTGTAGTAGGATTTTACCGGTTTCGGAGCAGAGGGCATTGGCTTCGCGTTGGGGTAGCTCTGAGAGATAATTCAATCTTCCAGCCAGGTGTATGTAATACTCTACTTCGCTTAGAGAACCACGCGCCTGATAGAGAAAATGGCGGAAATCCTTTAGTGTATGGCGACACCTTCTGCTATGTTGGCGGCTACGGAAATCACCGCACGGCGTAGCTGTGCGGTCAAGCCGAATTTCTCTGCGGATGGGAAACTTCCAGTTGCTCGATAGAGTATTATCGCTAGATTGTCCGCTTTCTGCCAAGCGAGTAGTTTTCTAAAATCCCGCATATTTTCCTCCGTTCAAGCATTGTTCCTGGATTGCCGGCACGCTGAGCCGCCGCGCCGCTGAGCCGCTAAACCGCTGCCTTAGAATTGTCTCAAAAACCGCAGGTCATTCCCATAGAACAACCGGATATCTTCCACACCGTACTTCATCATCGCGGGACGTTCCACTCCAAAGCCAAAGGCGAAGCCGCTCCACTCGTCGGGGTCGTAGCCGCCGTTCTCCAACACTACTGGGTGTACCATACCCGCCCCGGCGATCTCCAGCCAGCCGGTGTATTTGCAGATGGGGCAGCCTGCGCCGCCGCAGAGGATGCAATCGGTATCCACTTCAATGCTGGGTTCCGTAAAGGGGAAGTAGGAGCTACGCACGCGGATCTGGCGCCCTTCACCGTAAAAGAGCTCGGCGAACTGGTGTATGGTCCCGATCAAGTCGGTCATGCTGATCTGGCGGCCTACGGCTAGTCCCTCCACCTGGTAGAACTGGTGCTCGCTGCGGGCCGTGATCTGCTCGTAGCGATAACATTTGCCGGGGAGAATCACGCGGATCGGTTCCGGCGCTCGCTCGCGCATCACGCGGATCTGGCCGGGTGAAGTGTGGGTGCGGAGCAGTCGCTCGTCATCGACCCAGAAGGTGTCCCACATATCGCGCGCCGGGTGGTAGGCGGGGATATTGAGCAGGTCGAAGTTGTAGCTCTCCAACTCGACGTTGGGTGATTCATAGACCTCAAAGCCCAGCTGGGCGAAGATGGCGTAAATCTGGCGCAGCGTCTGCGTGGTCAGGTGCAGATGTCCGGAGAGGGCGGGGCGACCCGGCAGCGTAATGTCAACGGTGCTGTTGGCCAGTTGGCGCGCTATCTCCGTGCGTTTTAGCGACTTCTCGGCCGCTGTATAGAGCGCCGCCAGTTCCTGTTTGACCTGGTTGACCTCTTTGCCGAAAGCCGGTCGCTGTTCTGGCGATAATTTGCCGATGGCGCGGATTTGCAGCGTCACTTTCCCTTTCCGTCCCAGATAAGCTTTTTCCCAGCCTTGCAGAGCGGCGATATTCTCCGTTTCCTCCAGCGCGGCGAGCGCCTCGGCACGGACCAGCGCTAATTTCTCGAATGAATCCATGTTTTCCTCCTCTGGAAATAAGTCACAAGTCAAAGGTCGCAAGTCGAAGGTGTTTGTGTTGTAATCTGGGTAATCTGTAGTGGAAAATTTACGTCGCGTGACAACGGCCACGCCCAGTCCCAGAGACCCAAAATTATATTTGCCTTAGCGTCTTTGTGGCGAACTATTTTCTTTCACACTAGGGCCGGAGTAACACCTTCTTTACCCCCCAACGCTCTAAGCCCCCGTCTCGGGGGTATCCCCAGGTTGCCGCAGCCTGACTACCAGACTACCCGACTAAAATAAAAACGCCCCCGTCCCTTGCTGGGACGAGAGCGTAACTCTCGTGGTACCACTAACCTAAATGCCCAGCGCGTCCCGGGCATCCTCGGACATGAACTCTGGTTTCCAGCGTTCCTGCCCCAGCACCACGCCCACCGGCTTGTCGCTCACCTCATTGGCGCGATCCTTGACTTGCTGCATCATCATGGACGCCATGGGGCACATGGGTGAGGTGAGGATCATGGTGATAATGATAGCCTCATCCTGTACGTCAATTTCACGGATCAAGCCCATGGAAACTACATCCAGGCCTAGCTCAAAATCAATCACATCACGCAACGCATTTTTGATTTTCTTCGCCTCAACGTGCATTTTTTGCCTCCTGGTCGGTTATGATGCCGTTATTATACCAGAGTAGGCGAGAAAGCGAGAAGACGAAAAGGCGATAAAGCGGGAAGGCGAGACTTTCAACCCTTAATCTAAATTTTTTCTCTGCGCTCTCCGCGTGCTCTGCGGTGAGTTTCTATAGACGATAAAGCGAGAAGGCGAGAAGGCGAGTAAGCGAGATTAACTATCAACCCCACTCCAGGTATGGTAAATTTGGTTCTCTATCCCCACTCGCGCCAACATACGCCCGACGCTCTCTGTGACCAACTCCGCGACGGTTTGCGGGCGGTTATAAAAGGCCGGGAGTGGAGGGAAGATTACCGCGCCTAGTTCCGCCGCCTGCACCAACAAACGCAGCTGGCCTAGATGCAAGGGTGTCTCGCGCACGGCCAATAATAGCGGGCGTCCTTCCTTCAATGTGACGTCCGCCGCCCGCGCGACCAACGTGCCGGCGTGGCTATGGGCGATGGTGGAGAGTGTCTTGATGGAGCAGGGCGCCACGAACATCCCGGCGGTGCGATAGGAGCCGCTCGCAATAGGCGCGGCCAGATCGTGGGGATCGTGGTGGTGTGTCGCCAGCGCGACGATCTGCTCGGCGGTGAGCGTACACTCATGGTGCAGCGTAACTTCCGCCGCCGCTGTGAGCACCAGGTGGGATTCCAGTCCCAATGCGCGCAGCGCCTCCAATAACCGTACGCCGTACACTATCCCGCTGGCCCCCGTGATCGCCACTATCCAACGTTGTGCGCTCATCGTCACTCCTGGCCCAGGGAGGAGAGCGGAGCTATTTCGACAGAGACGGAGGCTTCCCGGCGCGCGATCATTGTGCCGCCCTTGTACTCGGCAGAAAGCGATCCCGTGACCTCGCGCCTCAAGGTGATGTCGGTCTTGCAGGTGGCACTCGCATCCACGTCTTGTTCGCTCAACAGCTCCGCAACTGTGTAGGACGCGCTGCCAGAATCACTGATGATAAAGCTCTTGGAGTCAGAGCTATAATCGTCATCCGATTGGCAGAATGTGGCGAATTTGATAGCTATCTGACCGGATCCGCCGGCAGGCTCCCAAGATACGGTGATGCTTTCCTGGCGGGCGAATGTCTCGCCAGCTTGCGGAGTTTGGATCACAATCTCCGCTGGCAGAACGATAGTTGAGTCTGGGGCGGGCACGTAGTTTGACCGCTCGAATGATACGATGACCTCCGTGCCGGAGTCGTCAAAGTCAAATACGGTGAAATGGCGGATAACATGGGGCCAGAGTCTCTCTTCTCGCAGTGGTTGAGATCGTCCATTAGCTGTAGCAACCAGTCCATCGTCAGCGGTGAGGAAGATGTCTGCTCCCACACCCGCGCTCGAAGAGAGCGTCACCACTACTCTTGTGGTACCATCTCCCGTGCTGGTGAGGAGCATGGCAGCGTGGATCGAGTCCGTCCCGATATCTGAATCAATAGGTTCTTGGCATCCGGAGAGTAACCCCAGAGCCGTGATTATGATAAGCGCAGCTGCACACAACCGGTGGATTTTATAGTTCTTGAACATGTTTGTCTCCTCTCAACCTGGTTTGGGATCAATGTCATTAAGTTTAGCGACCGCCCAGACCTCCGCGGTCTGCTGTGACCCTGATACGCTAGGAATTTGCAGCAAATGCGACGTAGTGTGTAGCTAGGCCGTGCTACCAGAGACCTCTGAGGTCTTACACGTGGGTTGGGCCGGCCTTCTTAGCAGTTGACCAGCTCCCCGCGCAAAACTGTGACCGCTCGCCCGCCCAAGTGGACTCTCTTGCCCGCCACTCGAACCCGGATCACACCCCCGCGCGCTGACGCTTGATACGCTACCAGCTCGTCTTTCCCCAGTCGCTCGCTCCAGAAAGGGCCCAGGCAACAATGGGCTGATCCCGTCACCGGGTCCTCGTCAACTCCCGCCCCTGGCGCAAAGAACCGTGAGACGAAATCGTACTCACCAGATAAAGCAATACTCGTGACCATGATCCCCCGCGCTGATATTTTCTTGAGCTGCGCAAAGTCTGGCTGCAAACCCCGGACCACTTCCTCTGACTCTACTTCCACTATGTAATCGTACCGGCTCTTGCCAACATATACCGGCGCCACGTCCAGTACCTCGATCAACCCCACGGGCGCACTCGCCCTCGTGGGGGGCGTCGCCGGGAAGTTCAACTCGATCTCCGCACCCAGGAACTCGGCCGTCAGCAACCCGCTGCGGGTATGAAATCGCGCCACATCTTCTGCCGCCAGCAAGCCAGTCTCCCACAATATGTGCGCACTCGCCAGCGTGGCGTGACCGCACAAATCAACCTCGAGAGCGGGCGTGAACCAACGCAGGTTAAAACCATCCTCTTGCCGGTGCAGAAAAGCTGTTTCAGATAGATTCATCTCCCGCGTCACATTCTGCATCCAGGTCGTCGCGCCTGGTTCAGACAGGATGCAGACCGCAGCCGGGTTTCCTCGGAACGGCTTTTCTGTAAAGGCATCAACTTGATAAATCGCTATTCCCATGTCACTCTCCTATGAAAGCCCTCACCGCAGAGGGCGCTGAGATTTCTTAACAATAAAGGGTCTCTGGGACTTGGCGTGGTAAGTGCCACGCGACGTAAATTTTTCACCACAGATTACCCGGGCTACACCGATTTTTTACTTTTTTCCGTGCTAATCCGTGAAATCTGTGGTTAATTCTGATTCGACCACGTGAATTCCCAAAGAGCCACGATAAACTCTGCGCCCTGGCGTCTCTACGTTTATTTCAGGCGGCTCGAGTTACCCCGCCGGATTCTCCACGCGGCCCAGGAACAGGAGCGCGCCGGTGCCGGTGTCAGAGAATGGTGAATGGCGTGACGCTCAATCCACGGTGAGCGTTTTGCTCAGATTGCGCGGGAAGTCCGGGTCGTAGCCGCGCGCCAGCCCCAGCCGGTAGGAGAGGAGTTGCAAAGGCAGCGTCGCCAGCAGCGGCGTGAGCAGCGGATCCGACGGGGGCAGGGTGATGCACTCCTGGGCGTAGGTCCGCAGGCGCGCGTCCTCCACCCCGATGGCGATGGTCTGCCCACCCCGGCAGGCGATCTCGTTGATGCCGCTGACGCTGACGGGTACGTCCTCCTGCCCGACGACGAAGAGCACGGGATAGCCCTCATCCACCGCCGAGAGCGGACCGTGCTTGAACTCGGTGGAGAGCATCCCCTCGCAGTGCGCGTAGGTGACTTCCTTGAGCTTGAGCGCACCTTCCAACGCGATGGGATAGGTCAGGCCGTAGCCCAAACAGTAGAGATCATCGTGGGATACCAGCTGCGATTCCAATGCCGCCACCTGCGGTTCCACTTGCGCCAAAGTCTGTTCCAGCAGCTCCGGCAAGGGGGCCAATGCCTCGGTGGAACGCCCGCCCATCCGCAGCGCGAGAAAGAGGAAAGCCAATACTTGGTTGGTGAAGGTCTTGGTCGCCGGCACACTGATCTCGTAGCCGCACGCCAGGGGCAGATAATGGTCGCTCTCGTTCATCAAAGTTGAACCGGAGACGTTGACCAGCGCCAGCGTGGTCATTCCCCGCCGTTGAGCGGCGTATAGCGCGCTGAGGACATCCTTCGTCTCGCCGCTCTGGCTCACGAAGACGCCCACATCGTCGGGGCCGATGGCTGGCGCATACTGTGGGATGAACTGCGGGGCCAGAATGGGAATCGCGGAGCGACCCGCTGCTTGCGCCAGATACACCGCGCCTAACGCACAGGCGTGGTAGCTCGTGCCGCAGCCGATAAAGTAGAGGTTACGCGCCCCGGCCATCCGTTCCACAAAGGATTGCACGTGCTCCGAGGCCTCCAGCAGGTGCAGCAGTTCCGCCGCCACCTGTGGCTGCTCGTGAATCTCCTTGAGCATGAAGTGTGCATAACCGCCCTTCACGGCCCAATCCATGCTCTCGGTGATGACCTCCACCTCGCGCTGGATCGGCTGACCATCTTCCACGCTGTAGAGCGCCGCCCCATCTGGTCGCAGTACCACGATCTCCCCATCTCGCACGCGCAGGATGTGACGGGTCAGCGGCAGGATAGAAGGCAGATCGGAGGAGGCAAACGTCGCGCCCTCGCCGATGCCCACCACCAGCCCCGACCCTTTCTTGAAGGCGTAGAGACACTCTTCCCCCACGCGCCCGATGATGAACGAGTAATCGCCTTCCAGGTCGCGGTAGGCGTGGCGGATAGCATGCAACATGTCATAGCCCCGATCAACGTAACGCTCGACGGCATGTACGCAGGACTCGCCGTCATTGGTTGAACGCACAGTCATGCCCTCGGCGCTGAACTGCTCGCGCAATTCGGCGTTGTTGACGACGTTGCCGTTATGCGCTCCCACGAGATCGCCATCGGAATCGAGGTGCGGTTGGGAATTGATCTGGGAAGGTTTCCCGAAGGTGGCCCAGCGGAGCTGCGTCATACCCCGGGTACCGGTCATTTCCTTGAAACGCAGCCGCGCCGCGACCTCGTCCATTTTGCCCGCATCCTTACGCAAATCAATGGTGCCATCAGTGTGCAGCGTGGCGCAGCCCACAGAATCGTAGCCGCGATATGCCAGTCGCCGGCCGGCCTCCAGGAGAATTGGCCCTAGAGGTTGTTCTTTGTCCGTCACAATACCGAAAATACCACACATGTTTATTCCCTCGCTTGAGCTAAGTTGGATGGGGAGCGATTCAGTTTCGAGGCGCATCGCTCCAAAAATAATAGGTCTCTGGGACTGGGCGTGGTAAGCCCCGCGACGTAAATTTTTCACCACAGATTACACTGATTTTCTCACTTTTTTCCGTGCTAATCTGTGAAATCCGTAGTTAATTTTAACTTGACCACGCGAATTCCCAAAGAGCCAAAATAACTAACCTGTGTAATTACTAAAAGATTGTCTGCATTCTACCCCAGCCCCAAGTCAGCACAAACCAGATACGGTTCAGGATCAGGATAGTGCTAACTTGGCGAGGTTTTCGATGGTATATTTATTGGGGAACTAGTGCTCACCCGTAGCTGAAGACTAGGGGCTACGGAGTCACACTCCATGAATGAGGTTAACCTACGCTCACTTGTTTTCTCGCTTACTCGCCTTTTCGCTCATTCACTCCCTCGCTAAACTTGACTAACTCTCAGGATACATTAGAATGTACGCCATCGGATGATAGTGGGGGGATATGTTTGAATCGTTAAGCGAAAAACTGCAAGGTGTCTTTGAGCGGCTGGGCAAACACGGTGTGTTGCGCGAAGAAGATGTCAAGCGGGTACTCCGCGAAATCCGGTTAGCACTTTTAGAAGCGGATGTCAATTATAAAGTGGTCAAAGAGTTCACCGCGCGCGTGCGGGAGCAGGCGGTAGGTGAAGAAGTCGCGCAAGCACTTAATCCAGCTCAACAAGTTGTTAAGATCGTGCATCGAGAGTTGGTGGAGACATTGGGCGCACCGGGACGATTATCTCTGACCGGATCGGCGCCTTACGTGTTGATGCTGGTGGGGTTACAAGGGTCTGGCAAGACGACTACTGTAGCCAAACTGGCGTTACATCTGCGTAAACAAGGGCACTTCCCGTTGATGGTGGCTGGCGATACTTACCGTCCTGCCGCTATTAAACAACTGGAGGTGTTGGGGCGGCAGTTGGACATCCCTGTGTACAGCGAACATGGCAAAGACCTTGATCCCCCGGCCATCTGTGTGCGTGGTGTGGAGCAAGCTAACTCGCGCGGGGCCGACGTAGTTATCTTGGATACTGCCGGTCGTCTGCAAATTGATACGCAGATGATGCGGGAACTGGAGATAATTCGAGAGCGCATCCAACCGGTAGAGGTTTTGTTGGTTGCGGACGCCATGACCGGGCAGGAAGCCGTCAATATAGCCCAGGGCTTCCACGAGCAGGTCGGTTTGACTGGACTGATCTTGACCAAAATTGATGGCGATGCACGCGGTGGGGCGGCCATTAGTATGCGCTCTGTAACCGGAGTGCCCATCAAGTTTTTGGGGACAGGCGAGAAGACCAACGCCTTAGAACTTTTCCATCCTGAGCGCATGGCCTCCCGTATTTTGGGCATGGGTGATGTGCTCTCGTTGATTGAGCTGGCCGAAGAGACTTTCGATCTGGAAGAGGCCGTCAAGATAGAAAAGCGACTGCGCAAGGGGAAGTTTGATCTAGAGGATTTCCTGAACCAGTTGCGTCAAGTGCGAAAGATGGGGTCAATTGGCGAGTTGTTGAATATGGTCCCTGGTATGAAGCGTGCCCTGCGCGGTGTTTCGATTGATGAGGCGCAGACGGAAAAACAACTCAAGCGTGTCGAAGCAATTATTCTCTCCATGACACTAGAAGAACGCCGTAATCCCGGTGTATTGAATGGGAGTCGCCGTCTCCGCATTGCGAAGGGGAGTGGCACTGAAGTGAGTGAGATTAACCAGTTGATGTCGCAGTATCGGCAGATGAAAAAGATGATGAAGAGCCTTAGTAAGGGCAAGATGGGACGAGGATTATCGTTACCTAAATTTTTCTAGCCAGTAAAATCTGTATAATAAAGATAGGAGGAATATGCTCAAAATAAGATTACGTCGGATGGGAAAGAAGAAGCAACCCACTTACCGAGTGGTGATAGCTGAGTCCACGTCGCCTCGCGATGGTAAATTTGTGGAGGTTGTTGGTTCTTATAACCCGCGAACTGACCCAGAAACGGTACAGCTGAAGAAAGAGCGCGTTTTGTATTGGCTTCAGGTTGGTGCGCAACCCACCGACTCGGTGGCGCGCATTCTGGGAACACACGGTGTGATGGCGCTCTTTGAACGGCTGCGAGCGGGGGAATCCCTGGAAGCGGTCTTGACCGAGCCAGCCATTGAAGTTGTTGAGGAAGAGGCGGTCGCCGAAGTTGAGGTAGTTGAAGCCGAAGTGGTTGAAGCTGAAGCGGCTGAATTAACTGAGACGACTGAGGTTCCTGAAGTAGTTGCAGAACCCACCTCTGAGATCGAAGAAGAGTAGGTCTGTACGGCAAGCCCTCTCTGAATTTTATCTATTGGTTGTCTACCCCTTTCACTAGTTTATGGAGGAAATGCCATGTCCACAAAAGTCTACGATCTGGTTGAGTACATAGTCAAAGCGTTAGCCGATGAGCCGGATGCTGTTAACCTTTCTGAGATTGAAGGGGAAAGTTCCATCATGTTGGAGTTGCGGGTTGCTTCTGATGATATGGGGCGGATGATTGGCCGTAAAGGTCGCACTATCAACGCCATGCGTTCTTTGGCGCGTGTGTTGGCAGCGAAGATGGGCAAGAAAGTTACCCTGGAAATCATCTGAGAAGGATTTAGCGTGATAATAGAACAAGGTATTGAGGGAGGCTCAGGTATGCGGGATAAACCTGAGCCTCGCTATTTAATTGTGGGGCGTGTTGTCCGGCCCCATGGTATTCGTGGGGCAATACAGGTGGAGATTCTGACAGATGCTCCGGAGCATATTGCGGAGTTAGAGACGCTATACCTGGGGCCTCATTACCGCCCGTACCAGCTGGAACAGGCGCGATTCCATAAACAACGTTTGTTGTTGCAATTAAAAGAGTGTACTGAGCGTGACGCGGCCGAGGCTTTACGCGAGTACTCGGTGGCGATAGCGATAGAAGATGCCGTACCGCTAGCCGAAGACGAGTTTTATCATTTCCAGCTGGAAGGGATGGCGGTACAGACCGATACCGGCGAGGAGTTAGGCGAGCTCGTCGAAATACTCAGCCCGCCAGGGGCTAACGATGTTTATATTGTCCACGGTTTACGAGGTGAAGTGCTTCTCCCTGCAATTCCCGAGGTGGTGCGAGAGATTGATTTAGAGGCTGGCTGCATGTTAGTGCATCTCATCCCAGGATTGCTAGCGGACGAGGAGTAGCGTGTGTGGCAGCCATCGGCTGATTTTGAGAAGTGATTATAGCACTCCCCGGTCTTTGATTTTTAGCTCAATGGCCGGGGAGTATTGTTAGGGGCCATTGTAGTTGGTGACGGTGTCCATGGATAATTTGCGCTATTGGTTAGGTTTCAATACGGTGCGGGGAATTGGCCCGGTGCGTCTACGCGTGTTACTGGAGCGCTTTGGCGATGTGCGTGCGGCTTGGGAGGCCCCGCAGAGTGCTCTACGAGAGGCTAAGCTGGATCGGCGTTCCCTGCGTAATCTGCTCAAGGCTCGCCGCCAGGTTGATCTGGATTTTTTGATGCGCAAGGTGAATGAGGAGGGCGTCCAGGTATTCACCTGGAAAAGTGACGGCTATCCGCCACTGCTACGAGAGATTGATAATGCGCCACCGGTGATCTTTGTCAAGGGTACATTGACGCCGGCTGATGATTGGGCGGTGGCGATGGTGGGAACACGCAAATCAACCGCTTATGGGAAAGAGCTGGCGCAACGGTTGGCCGGAGATCTGGCCCGCAACGAGATCACGGTGGTCAGCGGGCTGGCACGAGGTATTGACGGTATCTCGCACCGCGCGGCTCTAGAAGCCGGCGGGCGGACGATTGCGGTGCTGGGTTGTGGCGTGGATCGCATCTATCCGCCGGAACACCGGCACTTAGCCGCGGCTATTGTTGCCAACGGTGCCTTGATTAGCGATTATCCGTTGGGCACGCCCCCTGAAGGCAAGAATTTTCCACCGCGTAACCGGATCATCAGCGGCTTGAGTTTGGGCGTGGTGGTGATTGAGGCCGGCGAGCGGAGCGGCGCGCTGATCACGGCGGATTTCGCTGCTGAGCAGGGGCGCGAAGTTTTCGCGCTGCCCGGCAACGCGCTCAGTCCCGCTTCCAAAGGCTGCAATCGGTTGCTGAAAGACGGAGCGGCGGTGGTCACGGAAGTGCAGGATATTTTGGAGACGTTGCATCTCAATCAAGTGGCCGAGAAGCAGGTGGCGCGGCAACTGTTGCCGGGGAATGCGACCGAGGTGTTAATTTTCAACCAGCTCTCCAGTACTCCCACGCATGTGGACGCGCTTTCTCGGGAGATTGACCTCTCGATAGAGACGATCAGTGGCACGTTGGTGATGATGGAGTTGAAGGGCTTGGTGCGGCAGGTAGCCCCGCTGCGCTATGTCTCGGCTCACGAATCCCGCGTGGAGTACGAAGTTACCCCGAAAATGGCAGCAGAGGATAAGGAAGCAGCAGCATGAACTCGACACTCAACTACTTTGAAATTATCCATGCTTACCTGCCCCCGGATTCTTTAGTGTATCGTGTCTATATCCCCCACGTAGCGGCGGTGACGACGATGGCTATTCGCGTGGGACGTCGGTTGGGCTTGGAGGCGGCGCAATTGCGCTTCATTGAAGAGGCGGCCATGTTACACGATATCGGCATTGTGCGGGTGGATGCGCCGCAGATCGGTTGTTATGGTGAGCTGCCTTACATCAGCCATCTGGAGGAAGGGCGCAAGATTCTGGAGCAGGAGGGCTTACCGCGTCACGCGCGGGTGGCAGCCGAGCATGTGGGCTTGGGAATCACCGAAGAGGAGATTCTGGCGCAGGGGTTGGCGCTTCCGCCCCAGGACCTCTTCCCGCAGACAACTGAGGGGCAGGTGATCAGCTGGGCCGATCTCTTTTTTAGCAAGACGCCCGGCAAACGTTGGTACCAGCGCACGGTTGTTGAGGTGCGGCAACGGGCGGCGCGGTATGGAGAGCGGCAGCTGGAGACGTTCGCGGTCTGGTTGGAACGCTTTGGGACGTAGAATCCGCAAATGGCAAATGGCTAACTGCTAATCGCTAAACATAGGGAGACAACATGCATGAACATTTGTACGCTCTAATTATGGCCGGGGGCGGCGGGACACGGTTATGGCCGTTGAGCCGGCGGGCGCATCCCAAGCAGACGTTGACTTTGTTTGGCGAGCGCTCGATGTTCCAACTCTCCGTAGACCGGCTGCTGCCGTTGCTGCCGCCCGAACGGATCTGCGTGGTGACGGCGGCGGAACAGGTGGTGCCGCTGGCGGCGCAGGTGCCGGAACTGCCGCGTGAGAACTTCATTGTGGAGCCGCTGGGACGCGGGACGGCGCCTTGCATTGGCTTGGCAGCGCTGCACTTGCAGGCACGGGATCCAGACGCGGTGCTAGCGGTGCTCACTGCCGATCACTACATCCGCCGTGAAGAGACCTTCCGCGCGGCATTGCTGGCGGCGCAAGCGGTGGCGGAGGATGGTTATCTGGTCACGTTGGGCATTCAGCCTACTTTTCCCTCCACGGGCTATGGCTACATCCTTCGGGGCGAGCGACTGGGCCAGGCCGGAGACTTCGCTTACGCGCAGGTGGCCCGCTTTGCTGAGAAGCCTGACGCGGAGACGGCGCTGCAGTTCTTCACCTCCGGGCAATATGTCTGGAATAGTGGGATGTTCGTCTGGCGGGTCGCACGCATTTTAGAGGAGATAGCTGAATTACTGCCGGAGTTGGGCGCGACGCTGGCTGGGCTGGGCGAGGTGTTGGGTACTGGCGAGTATGAGCCGTTGCTGCGACGAGTCTGGCCCACTATCCGGAAAGAGACCATTGACTACGGCATCATGGAGCGAGCGGAGCGCGTAGCCGTCATCCCGGTGGAGATGGGCTGGTCGGATGTGGGTAGTTGGGACGCGGTACTGGCATTGCACGCTGCCGACACGCAGGGGAACGTCAGTCTGGGCGAGCATCTGGCGGTGGATACTGAGAGGACGTTGGTCTGGGCGGAGAGCGAGAGACTGGTGGCTACCGTGGGTGTCCGTGATTTGATCGTGATTGATACCCCGGATGCGACGCTCATCACGGGCCGCGAACAATCCGAGCGGGTACGCGAGATCGTGCAACGTCTGCGGGCGGAGGGGCGCGCGGGTAAACTCTGAAACTAAGCTGAGGGTTACTCCTTAGGATTAAACTGCGTGACGTCTATCCCCTTAAGGATGCGGTAATGTTTATAATTCCCAGTTAGCAAAGGGATGCCATAGGCAACGGATGTAGCCCCAATCAAAGCGTCAGCCAATGCTACTGAGTGGCTGAGGTAATGCTGCTCTACGTAAAACATGGCTTTGCTGGAAATTTCCTCATTGAGGTAGATGATCTCTGCGTGCCAATTTCTCAGGGCGCGCCGCAAAGATTGTAATTCTCGTTTGTTCCGCATTCCTTGTACTAATTCCATGTAACTAATCACCGATAGGCGGAAATGGGGATTGTTATTAAGATAGTCCCGAGCTTTGGTATTTCCGCGCATGTACCAAATGATGACGTCCGTATCAATCAGCATTGAAGCGTCCCTTTCTGATGGCCTGTAGATAGGCATTCACATCTTCAGACGGTTCATGATCTGCCCAAATACCAAACAATTCATCCTCGCTTTCCAGCTGTTCTTCAAAAGGGATCAATTTGGCCCGCGGTTTTCCCCAATAAGTGATCACGATTTCCTCACCTCTGGAAACCGTATCT
>JAYELZ010000066.1:0-4672 GCA_034717835.1 Chloroflexota bacterium | reverse complement strand
TGTATCTTCACCCCACCAGCCAACGATCCCATCAACCTGGAAGAGACCCTGCACTTCTGGGGCTTCATCGCGCCGGAGAGCGCCCATCCAAGCGAGACCATAGCTGTGCTGACCATCTGGCGCGTGCTCCACAAGCCCCAACAACCGCTCTCCTTGATGTTGCACCTGCGTGATGCTGCCGGGAACAACCTTGCCGTGGGCGACGGTCTGGGCTTTGCCGTTGAGCAATGGGAAAGCGGCGATCTCATTGTGCAACGGCATCAGTTCACTCTCTCAAAACGGATGACAGCGGGAGCATACCGCTTATATACCGGTGCTTACTGGCTAGACAAGACACGGCTTTTGCACCATAGCCTAGAGATTACACCTGCCAGTATCATTATCAGGCCATAAAAGGATAACGCCATGTTGAACCATAAGCTATTTCTGATCCTTGTCTCGTTGTCGCTTATGCTATTGGCAATCGAGGCTATATTTGAGGCACCAGCGGTACATCCAGAGACAATTACTCCAGCCGACACGCCACAGCCCTACTCGCCTTCCATATACTTCATCCCCAATGCTAACGAGAAACACTTTAGCACTACCCACCATGATACACAAGTGCTATTCGACGTCGGACGGATTACGCTCCGCTTTGCGACGGGAGAGATAGTCGATATCAATTTCCCCGATAGTAATCCCACGGTTACACCGCAAGGACAACAACCGACCACTGCCCTGGCGCACGATTATCGAGGTAACACACCCGCGCAATGGCGCGAAAACATCCCCCTATACACCCAAGTAATATATCAAAACCTCTATCCAGGCATTGACCTTCTTTATTACTTCGCTGAAGGGCAGTTAAAATCAGAGTTCATCGTTCACCCCGGCGCTAAAATGGAAAACATTCGAATCCGCTACACAGGCATCGAAAATCTAAGTGCGACCGCTGGCGATCTGCATATCACAGTCAACTCTGACCTGACGCTACGCGAAACTATCCCCTACGCCTACCAAGAAATCAATAGGCAGCGTTACACAGTTACCGCAAAGTTCCAACTCATCAACGCTTACAGCTATGGCTTTGTAATGCAAGAGAATCGCTTACCAGGCGCGGCCCTAGTCATTGATCCAGTCCTTTCTAATGCTACCTATCTTGGGGGAAGCATGAGCGATGAGGCTTGGGCCATCACCACCGACTATGCAGGTAATTCTTATGTCACAGGAATAACGTGGTCTCAGGATTTTCCGGTTCTGAACCCCACGCAACCCAGTCTTGTTACCGGTGAGAACAAAGATACCTTTATTGCCAAATTCGATGTTCAAGGCGCACTGGTCTACGCTACATATTACGGCGGCTCAGTTGGAGAAGAAGGAAACGCCATCGCCGTCGACACTGATGGTAATGCCTATGTCGCCGGAGAAACTTACTCCAATGACCTGCCAGTACATAATGCTTGGCAAAGCGCTTTTGCGGGCCACGAAGATGCTTATGTTCTCAAGTTGGATGCTCTAGGCAAACTGCAGTGGGCTACCTACCTCGGAGGAAAGGGATTTGAGGAAGCCAATGCTATTACCGTAGATCAGATAGGACGAATTTACGTCGGTGGCGAAGTCTATTCTGATGATTTTCCCCTGATTAACCCCTGGAGTAGCAATACCTATGGTGAGGGCGATGAAGATGGCTTCATTGCGATCTTCAATCCTGAAGGCCAACTTATTTACTCTACCTACATCAGTGCTCCACAACGCGATCAAATCTTCGCCCTCACCGTGGATCAAAACGGATATGTTTACGCAGCCGGCATGACTTCCTCATCAGATTTCCCTGTGCAGAACGCTGTCCAACCGCACTACGGCGGGGGCTGGGAGGATGGACTCGTTCTCAAGCTCGATCCCTGGAACAATAAAATGCACTTTGCCACCTTCCTCGGAGGGCAGAACCGCGATGCCTGCTGGGGTATTGATTACGATCAAGAAGGTAACCTCTACCTCAGCGGATATACATCGTCAACCAATTTCCCCACCGTCAACGCATATCAAACAACCAAAAAGGGAAGCCAGCCTGACATCTCGGATGCCTTTGTAGCCAAACTCGATTCTTCAGGAACTCAACTGCGCTATGCCACCTACTTAGGCGGCTCAGGTGTTGATCGCAGTTGGGGGATTGTGTCTGACCATCTAGGGAATACTTACCTCATCGGACAGACAAGTTCAACGGATTTTCCAATGCATAATGCGCTCCAACCCTCTTTTGGTGGAGGATCTAATGATGGATTCATTGCTATTTTTGACCCCATGGGCACACTCTACTACACCTCATATCTAGGTGGGTCAGGTCAGGACAAACTATGGGGAATCGCCTTGGATGGCAATTGGATCGCCCACGTTGCCGGGCAAAGCAGTTCGCCCCTCTTAAGCACCACCAACGCCTACCAACAACACAACGCAGGGGAGAGTGACGCCTTCGTCGGCCACTTAGCCTTTATCCCTACCCCCACTCCTACCCCGACTCCTACTCCTTATGCCTCGGCTCAGATCGGCCCAGATGGTGGCGTTCTCTGGCTATCCTACCCCACTCATTTGACCATGCTCCAAGTTCCCCAGGGGGCATTAAGCGACGCCACAACTTTCGAGTTGGTTTATGATGGCCGAGTAGCTAACCAAGGGACACTTCAAGGCATAGATCATTTCTTTTATCTCAATATCGCGCCACCTGAAAATGTAAGATCTCCATTACAAATGGATCTGGCTTACCAAAGAACGTACGGTGTTGACGTAGACACCATCAATCTTTACCATCTTGCTGGGAGTGCGTGGGTCACAGACAATATCACGATCACAGGACAAAACGAGGGCTATATTACAGCGTGGATCAAGCAAGCAGGGGTTTATGGTCTTCTGGGACAAACAAACCGGATTTACTTGCCTATCATCATGCGCTAGAAGGGCAAATTTCTACAGGGGCTAACGCTGGATCAAACGTCCCAACCAACCAGCCAACCACCGGGAGGGGAACCTTTGTCGCGGATTCAATTCTCCTGGTGTGACCACGTTGCTGGCATCCAAACGTAAAACATCACCAGACTGATACGCCGGCGGATCGACCTCCCAGTCCACGAGGCTATCATTGCCTGTTCTGCGCGTAAAGAACGCGCCATCATCGCCACCCAAGCGCCGGAAGGGGCGCTCAAAGCGCACGCCAGCTGAGAGCACGCCAAAGGTGTAGGGAGTGACGGAGCGCCCTTCAGCTATGAAATCCACGCCAATATCATCCGCAAAATCTCCGCTAGGGCCGGGAGCCAAGAGCACCAGATTATCATCGCCGGCGCCAATGGCAAAACCTGGATCAGTGGTTACATCCAAGTTGCCATTCCCCAGATAAAAGAGTAAGCGACCATCAGCGGCATCCAGATCATCTACTGGAAAATAGGTATCGTTCAGTGTGTTCTGGGAGACGATGATCAGCAACACTGTATCGCGTGGCACTGCCGCCAGCGACTTGAGCTGCGGCAGGATGATAGAGCCTTCATCACGGCCCGTCTTGGTATCATTGTCGGTGATACGCCAGCCGCGTAAATCCACAAAATCAGGGCGTCGCACCCAGAGCTCAAGCCAATCCCCCTCAAGTGGACGTTGCTGGAGGCTGGCGTAGTGCGTGCCATTGTCGTTGATCCAGTATTCGTTGATGACCACATCATCGGGCCGTAGCGTTCTTCTATCATCCGGCTCTGGCTCAAAATGCGCCACTGCGGTTATCGGACTCTCAACGGTGAAGGTGATTTCAGTAAAGGTTTCCTCTGGCAGCTCCTCTTCCCGCTCCCAACCGGCAAAAACATAACCGGGCGCGGGTATCGCCACAGCGTCTATCACCATCCCTGGGAAAAAATCTCCCGCCCACTCTGCCGCGCGAGTAGATGCTCCGTTAACGAAGAGCTCTCCACTCTCACTTGGAGATACATTCAACCTGATCCGCACAGTGCCTGGTAACTCTAATAGCTCCGCTAACTGCTGCCGCACCGCTGCCGGACGCTCAACAGCAAAACTCTGCAATGCCGAGATGTTGTTCTCCCAGGGCAACGGCGCAGGCCAACGAGCCGTTTCATATTGCATATCAGCAGCTAAGTCGCCGGATAGCCTCTCGACGCGCTGCTGCATAGGTCGTTCCGAGCAGATGGTATTTAAGAGATCGGCCAGACGTCCAACGAAGCGCCCGCGATATTGCCGGTTTTCCAGTAGCTGGCGCAGGAGCAGAGCGAAGTCAGTATCCGCTGCGAGCAGAGCCGCCACCGCGCTATCCGCCCGTTGGGCGTAGCTCTGACTCCCCCCACCCCAGATGAAGGTCCACCGGCCGCCACGAGGCCGCACGGCATAGAGTTCCTCAGAAGAGAAGCCGAAGTAGAGATAGAGTGCTGCAAAATCGGTGAAGTTATCCAAGTCCAAGCGAGTTTGCAGGTAGGCATAGTTGGCCGGATCAGCCAGCTCGTGCGCCTTCACCCAATCCACCAACGCCTCCCATTCCTCATCAGAGCCTTCGCGCTGCCGGCCATCCTGAACCAGGTCAGCGTTGCGAATGCCATAGTTATCCTCCAAAAAGAACCGCTCCACCCGCTCGCTCAAACGATAAATTCCCCAGGATTGCCCGTTGATGAACAAATGCACAAAACGTCCTTGAGCAACCCGCAGC
>JAYELZ010000065.1:0-4691 GCA_034717835.1 Chloroflexota bacterium | reverse complement strand
CAAAGTTGCAGTTGCACAATTCCGCACATGAGGTTCAGGAATACCACCTGGAGCAAATTGGAAGAGCGGCGGAAAAGCCGGGACTTCATCAGGCGCGAGAACCCAGCCTTCCGGGTTCTCCGATAATTTACCAATCTTGATTTGATAATCCTTAAAAGCATCGCAACTCAAATTCTCAGGTAAGGGTGGAAGGTAATCACGGGGATCAGGTGGCATACCGGCAGGTGGCTTTCGAGAACCACCCAGGCAAACGGCCCACACATTGGCCCACTTGAGCGTCCAATTCTCAGCACCGTTTTGATCCTTCTTGGGATGAAAATGCTCGACACGTTGCATGTGATTTTTCTCATGGATAGATT
This sequence comes from Chloroflexota bacterium, assembly GCA_034717835.1. Taxonomy (GTDB): domain Bacteria; phylum Chloroflexota; class Anaerolineae; order B4-G1; family SLSP01; genus G713. The sequence continues at coordinate 4,332 of JAYELZ010000065.1, read as the reverse complement.
CGTCATCCGTGCCGGCAGCAATGCTAATCTCACAAAAGGCACAGAGACAACGCTGACCTTTGACCAGTGTATCTTTAATGTCATGATACGCTTGTTGCCCGCTATCAAAGGGATCATCACGCATCTCATCCCAAGTAGCATCCGGACGGGCATTACGATAAGTTGCCAGCGTAATCGGTTCTGGCGATTTCTGACATCGCTTCATTGCCCCGCCGCCCATTTTAGATTGTCAATGATCATATCTGCTTCTAGTAAGCGTGGTTCATGTCCTTTACTCCATGAGTCTAACTTTTGCCGTAGTTCTAGGGCGCGCTGGCTATTCCAGTGTCGCTCATCCACCAGTCGGAGATATTCGTCCAGTGCTTCCGCCATAGGCATTTTGGGACGTGGTGAAACCAGAAAAACATCTTCTAAAATCCGTTGTGCTTCTGCGCCATCTGTACCTGGAGGGGCGGCATAGATGCGACCGTCCCTAATAATGCGGATACTTTCTGGCGGCACAGTGCTGATGACTTGCGGGCTATGGGTGGTGACGATAAATTGTGTCTTTGGAAAAGCACGCATAAGATCAATAAGCACATGTTGTTGCCATGAGGGATGGAGATGTAGGTCAATTTCATCTACGAGCATAATTGCAGGAGCTTGTAAAGCCTTATCCAGATGACGGTTAGCGAGAGCCAAACGGTGTGCAAAATCCATACTCAGCGCCAACATGCTCTGATAGCCCTGACTAAGCTGCGAAATCTGGAGTTCACCAGCATTATTCTCCGTATCTATGACGAATTTATGTTTTGAATTAAAGCGCGGATTTTGATAATCTTTACCGAGAATGATGTCGATAGCAGAACGCACTACAGCCAGCGCTGAATGTCGTTTGCGGGGCGGTTCATGGTTTTCGGATTGTGCGTCACGTGCTGCCCGCAGTTCGGATGCTTCCTCCCAATCAAACCATTTCAACATTTCTTTGAAGTCACTGAGGGAATCTAGTGCATCCAACAGAGCGGAAGTCGGGTACGTATAATTTACTTTGGATTCGTGCAAGCGCTTTGGTATCTTAATCCACCCTCGGTTTGCACCATAATAAGCAAAAACAGGTAATTTTGGAGTTCCAGTTTTGAGCTTTTCCAGAATGTTCTTTGCATAAGCAGATAATTCTTTTTGTCCAACTTTAATCTGGGGTTGTTCTCCAGAAGCAGAGGGTCGCCAGTTATCCCATTTTAATCCAGACATTGTCTCAATCACAATTTGAGCGTAGTCACTGGCTCCCCAATGTTCATTTCCTTTATGGATCACCAAAGACTTGAGCCGAAAATCCATATCTCGAATGCCCGGCCCGGTTAGACGTTGATTCACAGTTGAAAAATAGCGTAGAATAGGCGCTAACCCAATTGCAATACCATCAAGAATGGCTGTTTTGCCGCCGCCATTTTCTGCGACCAGTACAGTTAAACGAGGATGTAATTTGATGATTAGTTCCTCAAAGCAGCGGAAATTTCTTAGCGTAACTGTTTTAAGATACATACTATCCTCCATACTATTCTAGTTAAGGCAATCTTGAAAAATACCCTTAATTTCATTGGAAGTCAAGGTTCAATAATTTTCAATGTTTGAGATAGTGTATACTGGTTTTCAGCGCGTGGATCGTCTCCGCGCCCATCGTAAAGTTGCGGTGCAACGATTCCACCCAAATCAAAGCACGGTTGGGCGGCTCTGGCATCTCAGTACGCCATCCCGCCCCCGCCTAATCCCACCAACGCAGGTAAGAGTGAGGGGAGCGTGAAGAGGAGCCAGAGTCCCAGTGTCACTAAGAGGGCCTTTTTGCGCGAGAGCTTCACAAATGCCATCACTCCCAGCACCAGCAGCCAGATATTCCAGCACCAGTAAAAATCCACCTTGCCCAGCAGTGCCGCTGCGACCAATTGGCCCGTGCCCGGCATCATCGGCATAAAAAAATCATTCCCGAACGCCATTGCCTGCGGTGCGCTATCCCAGACTAGCCCCGCCAACCCCTGGTTGTAGATGGGGACGCGCGTGACGAGCATGTAAATTCCCTGCAGCAAGTTGCGCAGCATGTATGGCGTCCCGGCCCAGATGGTCATCGCCAAAAGCGCGCCGAATTTGGCCCCATTCTGACCAAAGAAGGTTCCGGCCAGATAGAATGCCCCGGCCCAGATCAACCAGCTCGCTATTGAGCCTAACGTCTGGCCGAGCACGGGCACCCAGACTATCAACGGATGTGGAGATGCATATTCCATCATCGGCATTTCCACTCCAGGACGGGGCCTCTCTAGTTGCTCCGCCTGTTGTTGCTGTTGTTGGTGCCGGTACTCAGCGTCGGTCAACCGGAAAGCAACCCCTTGCAGCGCTCCGGCTGCCAAGGCGGCCAATGCCAACAACGCCCACCAACGTCGCCGCGCCCCGCTCAGATAGTTAAGCGTCGCGCGGGGACGCCAGAGTATGCCTCTCAACAAGGCGAAGAAACCGCGCTCTTTCTCTATCGTAACTTGCTCATTTGCCATACCTTTCACCTCCCCTGCTTGCTGTCTACCGTCTACTGTCTACTGTCTCCCCGACTACCCGACTACCCGACTATTGCTTCCTCACAGAGCAACAACGAGTAAGCGCACGGGCCATCGAACATTTCTCCATTGCGCGCCATCTCCAACGCCCGTTGCGGCGACGTTAAATGTATCTCGATCTGTTCGCCCGGTTCTGGAGTAGGTTCCTCTGTCAAACGCACGCCCGTCGCCAGGTAGACGAAAAACTCCTCATCAATCAGACTGACCCCAGGCCGGAACTTTCCCACATAGCGCACTTCGTCCGGCACACCTCCGACCTCCTCGCGCAACTCGCGCCGCACCAGATCCGCCAGATCCGCGCCGTCGAAATCGTGGCAGCCCCCGGCGGGAATCTCCCAACTCCACTCGTCCACCGTGTAGCGGAACTGCCGAATCAGCACCACCTCACCCTCCGGCGTCACCGGCACGATAAAAACCGCTCCCCGCGCCTCCATGTATGTGTACGAACGCTCCACCCCGTCGGGCCAGCGCACCCAATCTTGCCGTATCCGGAACATCGGATGCTCAAACGGGTACTCCGTCCGCAACAACTGCCAACCATTCTGCTGCGCTTTTGGTTTATCCATGCGCACCTCTTTAGTCACTAGTTTTTTAGGGGAATTATCGTGGTGGTCCGTTAGCCGCGCTTGCACGCTGCACCAGCAATCAGCAGGCTGTGGGTGGGGATACTCATAAATTGCCTGCGCTGCCACTTCCAGGCCCTGCCGCAACGCAGTATACCTCAAATTCTCATTTCCTCATGGAAAAAGCCGCTAGGGATTGACTGTCTCTAGCGGCTCTGCTGGTAAGGGTTTTCAAAGTGAACTGTTTTTTAGAATCAAGGGCAGGTAAAGCTTCCAACTGTTGAGCAGCACCGTAACGCTGCGCGTAAATGATTCTTGGCCCGCTGCCGTTTTAGCGTTTGCTAAAGATAATGAAGAAAAGCGTTATCAATAACAATCCGCCTCCTAATGCCAGTAAGACGATGGCGGTACAGGTCGGCATAGCCAGTAAGTTGAAGCCTCCGAAGAGACCCAACACGTAGAGCGTCGCTCCGCTGATGAAGAGTGGTCGCTCGGCACCGTATAGCTTGAACTTCCGTTTGGAACGGCGTGCCATGAATCCTCCTATGAAAGCCCTCACCGCAGAGCACGCAGAGAGCGCTGAGATTTTTATAAATTGCCGGACCCGGTTAGCGCTGGCTGGCATCCGCGCGGGTGACTGCAAACAATCGTCCCCCACTCCTTTTGACTGGTTACTATCTTAACTCAAACATGATAAGGCGCAATGGCAATTGCTCTCATGCTGCTTGCCTCTATAATCTGGACAGTAAGGTGGAATGGTTTACTGATCATGTCAGGGCCGTTTTTTGTGACAGGTAATCCTGAAACCCTAACTTTCGACTTTAATTGGAGGTACTTATGCAAACCATCACCTACAAACCGATTGGCATCATCCACACCCCGTTCCAGGAGCCAGTGGGTGTTCCCATCCAGCCTACGGCGGGACGTGGCCTGCACGGGTATCTCACCCTGGAACCGGAATATCTCCCCGGCCTAAAAGATCTAGTGGGATTTTCGCATCTCTTGCTCCTCTACCATTTCCATCTCTCGGAGGGATATAGCTTGCAAGCCAGACCCTTTATGGATGAGACTCCGCGGGGTGTCTTTGCCATGCGCGCTCCCCGGCGGCCCAACCCCATCGGCCTCTCGTTAGTGCGGCTGGAACGGATTGAGGGCGCGACGCTGCACTTTGTAGATGTGGATATGGTGGA
>JAYELZ010000064.1:0-4721 GCA_034717835.1 Chloroflexota bacterium | reverse complement strand
AGTAAGTTGCGCGTTCTCGGCCTCCTCGTGGCCAGGGGTCGCGGTTTGGAACTCAAGGGGCGGGCGTCCATACCATCCTCTACCAGAGGGAAATTTTTGCTCCTTGCTCGGTTTTAGCCTGGCACCCAGCACCAAGCTGTACTCATCGGCCGCTGCCAGCCGCAACACTACCCGGCGGGCCACCACGCTGCTGATTGTCGAGGGGATATCTCCGGCCCGGTTGCCGAGTAGCACGATGTGGATACCGTAAGGGCCGCCCTCGCGGATGAGACTTATCAATTGAAACAATTCGTCTTGGAACATGTTACGGAATTCCACGAAGCCGGTGATGACAACCACGATGGCCGGCGGTGACTGGTCAGGTTGCAGTTCACGTAAGCGCACCAACCCATCCACCCGCGCCTGGTTGCACTGCTGCTTACGTTCCTCTAGCGCATCAAGCAGGAGACGGAGCAAACGCTTCACGCGTTCATTATCTAGCGGAGTAAAAACTCCTCCCACGTGGGGTAGATTTCTAAAGATATCAAGGGCCTGCCCACTGAATTCAAATAGATAAAAGTAGAGCTCATCTGGTGTGTGGGTACGAGCCAGACTCATGATCAGAGTGCGCACCCACATTCCTTTCCCTGAACCCGAGGCGCCAATGGTGATCAATTGCCCATCTTGTCGGTCTAGTTCCAGCAGCATAGGAATTTGTCGCTGGTGAGCCGGGTCATCCAGCAAGCCCATGGTCGCGCCCAACCAGGGGCGGTTAGGCAGTGAAGGCGGACGCGGGGCTAGTGGGGTTGTCGGCTTAGGAGCGGCAACAACCGTGATCACATTGCCACAGGCCGGGCAAAATTTGGCGCCAGGCTTTAGCAAGCTGCCGCACTGGCTGCAGCGATTCCGTACTGGTGTGCGGCAATTAGGGCAAAATTTTGCTCCAGCCCGCAGCGATGCGCCGCAGGTGCGGCAAAAGCGCGCTGGTACTGCCGGTGACGTAAGAGCGGCGCGATCAAACACCCAGTCAACCCCATTCCATCCAGCATATTTATTCTGAAGCAATAGCTCCGGTAAGGCCACGTGTTCCGGCAGCGGGTCAGGCCAGGGGCTAGGTAATTGTTTAAGTCCCATCTGTTTCGCCTCAGCTACCAGTCTGGGAACTACGGCGTCAATATCCGTAGGCTCGGCAGCCTTGGCCTGAGATTGGCGGGCCTTGTGTGAATCAAACAACATGTTACGCCGGCCCAGGGACGAGACTTCGGAGATAACGACGCGTTTCTCTAGTTGGAGTGCGCCGGTATTACCGGCGACATTGTAGCGACCGGCCACGCGCGCGACCTGGAAAAGTTCGAACACGTCGTTGTTGCCCACTTGCAGATACCCACGTCCTGGCGTACGGGGCAAGTTGGCGGCCTCCTGCCGGTGTAGCATCTCCTGGCTCTCCTGGCGCGATTCAACCCGGAGGCAAATGCGGAACTTGGCGTTAGCCCAAATCTGTTGTTTGACCACACCGGCGGGACTCTGGGTAGCCAGGATCAGATGGACGCCTAACGTGCGGCCCACCCGTGCAATGCTGCTCAATCCATCCATGAAATCCGGATAATCTGTAACCAACTCGGCGAACTCGTCAACGATTACCACTAACCGAGGCAGCGGGTCCTTGACCTTGTGTTGCCAGTACAAATCTTGATAGGGACCAATATCATTCACGCCGGCAGCGTTGAACAGCCGTTTGCGCCGGTCCATCTCGGCTCCCAACGCTATCAATGCGCGCTCGGTCAAGTTACCGCTGAGGTCGGTGACCATGCCCAGAGTATGCGGCAAGCTGACCAGATCAGCGAAAGTGCCGCCCCCCTTGAAATCCACCAGGATGAAACCCACGTCATAAGGATGATGTGTCAGCGCTAATCCCACTACCAATGTCTGCACCAATTCGCTTTTACCCGATCCGGTAGTGCCGGCGATCAAACCGTGAGGACCATGCCCAGTGTGACTTAGATCCAATACCAGTGGCTGATTACCTCGTCGCTCACCGATGGGTACTTTAAGGTACTGATCAAGTGAGCGGTTCTGCCATTTACCGGCGACGTTGTAGCGGCTGATATCTTTGATACTCAGCATGTCTAACAGACGTACATTGGAAGGCATGTCACTATCGGATTGGAGAGTGTAAACTTCAACCGGTGCCAGGCTGCGCGTCAGTTGCTCGCTCAGTGTTACATCTGCGTACTCAGGCCAACAGGAGAAAGTTTCCCCAGCGGCTCCAGCGATAGAGTACCGGAGTTGTCCGTCAGGTTGGCTTTCGACAACGGTACTACATCCCGTGGGTACCTGAGAAGGCTGATTTACTGCAAAGAGTGCGGTCACGTTAAGTTGGCGCCCTTGGGGCGAGAGGAGCAAGTGAATGGCTGGGTCATTGCGCACCAGTGCATAATCCTCTACAAACAACACCAACCACGGCCAGGCCGGAGTATTCTGCTCCTGCTGCGCGGCGTACAGTTGGTTCTGGCGGCGGTGCAGTTCATCTAACAAACCCTTGAGAACATCTCCCGCAGAGAGAGAATCATTAGCCAGATAATGCCGTCCGGTTTTATCGTTAAGCGTGTAGGTGTGCGGCAGCCATTTGAGCCACTGCCATTCGAGTGTACGATGAGGAGAATAAATAGCTAAGAGATGAACCTCGTCGGGAGAATGATGGATAACCAGGTTGCAAATCATAGCGCGTGCTATGCCATTCCGTTCGGGCAACGGACCGGCAATCCCCAACGGCCCCCTGCGAACGTCGGCCAGCACCGGCACCTGGGGGACTCTGGCGTACTCGGCCTCTATGGTGTGGGCTTCTTTCAAGTGGGGGTCAGGCATATCGGGATGGGGCGCCGAGACGATGACTGTCGAGGGTAAATCCCCCACACCCAAGCGCACATGCAAGAAATCGGCATCTGCCGGCCGACGTTCCCACAACCGTGAATCTCGATTTCGCGCACGCGCCAGCAAGATCGCCAGCTCTGGATCGGTGTCAGCGCGAACGCGTTGCTGCTCTAACCGTAGGTGTTCCAACTCGGCCCGTTTCTGATCCAGAGCTGCTTTGTAAGCAGCTTCGCTTTCCTCAACTTGTTTCTTGTGATTCTTGCGTTGCATCTGTTTACCGACAATGGAGCCAACTACTGAGAAGCCCGACATAGCCGCCATCATGATAGCCATAGTCCAGTCACCGCGCAGCCCCCCGTACATGCCAACCATCATCAATACGCCCCCCAACGGCAACAACGTCTGGAACCAACTGAACTTAGAGAGAGGGCTGATCGTCGGCGGCGCCGGGATTTTAACTTCGCTTTGCGGCAATGCCTCTTGAATACGAGGCATACGATTAAAAGATACTGTTTCGTTCATTGCAAATAGCCTCCAGATGCTGGCTCAATCTTGCAGAGAATTTGGGCCTGGAATGACTTACTGCCAGGGATGATGCTGTCTTTATTGTATCTATTTGGCAGTGAATAGCAAACAGAAGCCCGCCTGGGTTTTCGTAGCAGGTGCAGGATGGTGCATCAATCCTCAAAATGAGCGCAGCAATTGTTAACCCCTTTCTCAATTTTTGTGCGATCATATAAGCATCTCTCGCAACAGGAGGTGCTCAATAAAGGGTACCAGCGTTTACGATTGCGCCAATGCGCGCAGGAAGGCCAGACCCTCCCCCGATTTGGTGGACAGGGAGTTAAGCCACACCCTGCTGCTGATAGTAGAGTTATTCATAGACTTCAGGGCTAAGATAGTCCAGCGACGAGTGAAGCCGCCGCCGATTGTAGAACACCTTGATGTAGTAGAAAATGTCAGACCGCGCCTTGTCGTGGGTGTGATACACACGCTGGTGTACCCACTCACTCTTCAACGAGCCGCAGAAGCTCTCCATCGGGGCATTGTCATACCAAGTGCCGACGCCATTCATGCTAACCTGGATGTCTCTGTCCTTTAACAACTGTTGATACTCGCCAGCGGTGTACTGACTACCTTGATCCGAGTGGTGGATGAGATCATCCCCCGGCTGACGTCGATGTATAGCCATCTTCAAGGCATCTATCGTTAGCTCACTGGTCATCCGACCCGCCATCGCCCAGCCGACGATACGACGACCGTACAAATCCAGAACGGCGGCCAAGTAGAGCCAGCCTTCCAGGGTCGGTATGTAGGTGATGTCGGTCAACCACTTCTGATTGGGCTGTTCAGCTATAAAGTCCCGCCGCAGCAAGTTTGGAGCTACTGGATGGCTCTGGTGGCGCTTGGTCGTGGTTTTGTACCGCTTCGTTTGCTTGGCCCGCAAGCCGCGCAGCCGCATCAAACGGGCCACCCGATTCTCGCTACAGGCTACAGCTTGCTTCTTGAGTGTGTGGTAAATGCGCGGACTACCGTAGATCTCGTGACTCTCATTGTACACGACCTCGATCTGCTTGTACAGTTCTCGATTCGCCAGCTCCCGCGCGCTGACGGGCCGGTTGCGCCAAGCGTAGTACCCACTACGCGAGACACCTAGCAGCTCGTGCATACGAACAACCGGGAACTCGTCCCGGTGATCTTTGCTGAATTGGAATCTCATCGGCTTGGGCGCGCGAAGATGGCCACTGCTTTTTTAGAATGTCCCGTTCCTGGCGCAGGATCTCCACCTGTCGTTCTAGCTTCTGAACCTGTTCCTGCTCTGGGGGGACACGGCCCTGTCCGGGGAAGGCCTGCTTACCTTTCTCTTCCAA
>JAYELZ010000063.1:0-21038 GCA_034717835.1 Chloroflexota bacterium | reverse complement strand
CGACGAACTCGGGCTTGAGCCGGTAGGCGCGTCGGGCACGATCCCGCAGGTAACTGCGCAGCACCTTCCAGTTCAGGACCAGATGGAATACGGCAAAGAGCGCGGCGACGTATCCGGACATGGTGTGAACCGCCTCCCATTGTTCTTTGTTGAATCCCAAGAGCCGCCAGTCCGTGGGGTGGGCAAAGCGCCCCGGCGGGGCGACAAAGAGCGCCACCCCGGAAATCAGCAGGGCGATAGCAGCGAAGAGCAAGTGGAACGAGACCAGGCTGCGCCACTTCCAGGAACGACGACGGTTTTCTTTTTGCAGAGTTGTTTCAGTGTTCATCTATCTTAATACCTCCTATGGTTTGATTGGTTCACAGTATACCCGGTCTATGTGAAGATTGAATGAAGAAACGATGCGGAAAGCATGTGGGGACGGCTGACACTAAAACACCTTCAGCCCGGAGGGTTAGTCTCCGGGCTGAAGTCAAGGTGATTGCTAAAACTACTCTTCGATAAGCTCAGAGCGCGGCACTCGGTTCTTGAGCTGTCCCTGTCCTGCCCAGATCGGGCGTCCGGTCTCGTCCCGCAGGGTGAGGGTCTCGCCGGTGGCGAGGTTCTCGACGGTTCTGGCCTTGAATTCGCCATCTTCGTGGAACCCAAGTACTGTTATCTCATCTCCAACCGCCAGTTCAAAGCCTTCCCAGTATGCGGATTGCCCCATACCGATCAGCACCTCTCCCCCGGCGGTCTGGATGGTGACCTCGTGATTCACCACGCTCACTTTTCCGGTCAAGGTCTCCCACTCGATGTTGCGAACCGTCTCGTTGCGGCCCTGACCTGCGCCAGAGTTCCGCCCGCTGCCATCAAAGGTTCCCGCGCCGCCAGAGGCTCCCTGACGCTGTTCTGCTGCGTCTCTGTTCCCCCGTCCCTGCCCCTGACCCGGTTGCCCTTGTCCAGAGGCGTCAGCCATCTCCGTGCTGTTCGACACGCTCCGGTTGCGGCCTTGACCTTCTCCCTGGCCGTCAGTTAGGCCTTGTGCTACGGCCGCTGTGGGATTCAGCAGAATATAGCCTATCCCGGCTAACAACACTACTACCAACAAGCCAACTACACCGTAACTCAATACTTTCTTCGTCATCTTTTGTACCTCCTATAGATTTGATTGTTATATGTTTCAAATGAGTTGCGGGCTCTGTCTGGGTTGCGTAAAGCTTCTCAAAACGGAACGCTACTACTCAGCCACCCGGTAAAATTCAAGAGCGGACGCAGATTCGCGCAGATTTTCGCAGATAAAAGCAAAAAATCGGCGTTGATCAGCGTTTATCTGCATCCTAAAGGAGCTATTCTCACCCTCTACCTGGGAATGGCTGAGTAATAACAATGGAACATGCAATACGTTACCAGAAATTCAACCGCAATGAAACGCACTCATTTGATCTGCCCCCAGTATATCCAGCTTGCGTGAAGACTGGATGAAGGAATGATGCGGAAAGTGTGCAGGCTGAGCCAGAATTCAAAAAAAGCCCGCGCTCACCCGCAGCACGGCAAATTCCAGTTATTGGTTGAGTAGCCCCAGCTCCAACATGGCGGGGGCGAGCAATTGAATTGGGCGTTACTTGTTGTGGGCTAGGCAGCGGTTATACTTGATGGGTCTGCTCTTAATGGTATTTATTTAGCGGACGAGGAGTGAGATTCTTGAAGATGCGGACGATTTTTCCATTTACGGCGATTGTCAACCAAGAGCTGATGAAACGCGCGTTGATTCTCAACGCGATCAACTTCCGGATTGGGGGCGTGTTGATTCGCGGCGAGCGCGGTACGGCGAAATCTACGGCGGCGCGTGCTCTGGCCGCGCTCCTACCGGAGATTGATGTGGTGGCAGAATGTAGCTTCGGCTGTGACCCGGCGCAACCGGCGACCTGGTGTACTGAGTGCCACGCACGGGCGGCGCGCGGAGAGACGCTGGCGCAACGTCGCCGGCAAGTCCCTTTTGTAGATTTGCCTGTCGGCGCGACGGAGGATCGCGTGGTGGGCACGCTGGACATCGAAAAAGCGATTCAGCGCGGCGAGCGGCATTTCGAGCCGGGGGTCTTGGCAGCCGCCAATCGCGGCATCCTCTACGTGGACGAGGTCAACTTGTTGGATGATCATATCGTTGATGTCTTGTTGGACGCGGCGGCGATGGGGGTGAATGTGGTGGAACGCGAGAGCATCTCCTTCCAGCACCCGGCCCGCTTTATCCTGGTGGGCACGATGAACCCGGAAGAGGGCGATCTGCGCCCGCAACTACTGGATCGTTTTGCGCTCTGCGTGGATGTGGTCGGCGTACGAGAGCCGCAGGCGCGCATGGGGATCATGGAGCGCAACTTGGCCTTCGAGCAGGACGCCGAGGGCTTCTACGAGGAGTGGCGGCCTCGGGAGGAAGCGTTGGCGGCTAAAATTGCGCGGGCGCGGGAGATTCTGCCGCAGGTGCGTTACCGGCGCTCCGATCTGGCTACTATCGCGTACATGATGGGCGAGGTGGGCGTGGATGGACATCGCGCCGATCTGGTGATCCTCAAAACTGCCATCGCGCAAGCGGCTTGGGAAGGGCGCATGCGCGTCACCGACCAGGATATTATGGCGGCGGCGCAATTGGCGTTGCCGCACCGGCTCAAACGGCGGCCCTTTGAGGAAGAGACACAGACTACCACCGAGGAGTTGGAGCGGCGCGTTGATGAGGCGCGTCAGCGGGCCGAGGAGGAACAACCTGAGCAGCGCGAATCACTGCCGCAGCAGGCAGGACGGGAGACATCAAAAAAAGTCTGACAGTTCCTGAGGAACCGGCGGAGAGTGAATCAGACGCTAATGCTCCTCAGGAAGAGGCGGTGCGGCCGGATTTACCTACTTGGCCCACGGAGGGTGAGTGGTGGGAGGGCGGGCAGCCGGTGGAGGTGGGCGCGGAGTTCAATCCCCGGCGGCTGGAAACCGCTATGGATCGATTGGAGCGCGCGACCGGTGGCCGGCGCAGTCGTACCGTGACCACCCGTAAACGGGGGCGCTACGTGCGTGCGCGGCCCTCGCCACGCAACCCCTCCGATTTGGCGTTGGATGCCACGTTACGCGCGGCGGCGCCCTATCAGCTGACCCGCCATGAAAGGAGCGCGGTCGGGCCGGCGTTGCGCCTCCAAGCTGAGGATTACCAGCGCAAGGTGCGGGTCCGCCGGGCCGCGAATTTAGTGCTCTTTGTCGTGGACGCCTCCTGGTCAATGGCGGTGGAGGCGCGGATGGAGGCCACCAAAGGCGCGATTCTGGCCCTGCTCACCGACGCTTACCAACGCCGTGACCGCGTCGGGTTGATCGTCTTCCGTCAGGATCGGGCGACGTTGGTCTTACCGCCGACCAATAGCGTCGCCCGCGCGCGCAAGCTCTTGGCCGAGCTGCCCGTTGGCGGTAAAACGCCATTGGCGGCGGGGGTCTGGCTCGCTTTGCAGACCGTTACGCAGGAACTGGCGCGCCATCCAGATCTAATGCCATTGGTGGTTTTTCTCACCGACGGCGCGGGCAATATCTCTCTGGGCGACCTCCCCCCGCAGGAGGAGGCGTACTTATTGGCGGAGGAGATGCAGGCGGCAGCTATTCCCAGCGTGGTGATCAACATGGAAGCCGCCCCATTCGATCAAGGCTTTGCCGAGGCGTTAGCTGCACATCTGGGCGGTGAGTGCTATACGCTGAATGCGTTGCAGGCCGGGCTATTGGTAGAGCTGGTGAGTAGTCGGGTAGTCGGGGAGTCGTTAGTCGGGTAGTCGTTAGTCGTTAGTCGAATAGTCCCTTTAGTGCCGTGAAGGCCGGCTTTGTCATTCCGAGCCAGAGCGACGTGCTCCGCGCGGAGCACGCCAGCGAGGAATCTCTAGCGTCTAAAGATGCCCGCCAAGCAAAGTGGGGAGATTCTTTGACTGCACTGCGCTACGCTGCGTTTCCCGTTTGGCTCCGCTCAAGGCTGCCCGTGGCTAAAGACCACGGGCTACGAAATTACGCCCCGTAAACGGGGCTAACCGGCGGGCTAGTCCACGCAGATGGACTTCGCAAAAGTAGCCGCGACTTCAGTCGCCAGGCGCGCTCGCTTATTCGCCATTTGTCGATTCGCTCATTTGCCTATGAAACTATCAAAATTCCAATTCGCTTTAATCTTTTTGCTCTTACTGCTCTTGCCCTTTCTGCTCTTCTGGCAAGTATGGTGGCCTGACACAACCCAGCGTCTGATCTTTGCTGATGGGGATTTCGTCACGCAGCATTACCCCATGCGCGCTTGGGTAGCGCAGGAGTATCGGGCGGGACGGTTGCCGCTCTGGTCGCCCTACACATTTAGCGGCGAACCGACGGCGGCCGAGAGTCTCTACACGGTTTTCTACCCGCTGGGGTTGGTGGAGTTGCCTTTTTCCTCCTTGCCCTTCTGGGTTTTGGAAGTGGAGGTGCTCCTCTATTTGGGGCTGGCGGGATGTTTTACCTTCCTCTTTGTCCGCCAGCTGACCGGATGCTGGGAGGCCGCGCTGCTGGCGGGGGCGACCTTTGGCCTGAGCGGCTTCTTGACCTCCTATCCCAGCCTGCAGATGATCATCCTCCAGGTGGCGCTCTGGCTGCCGGCCGGCTTATGGCTGCTGGAGCGGGCCTTGCAACGCCGTTCGCTCTGGGGATTGGGCTGGGCCGGGGCGGCTTTCGGCATCGGTCTCTTGGGCGGACATTTCCAGACCTTCCTCTACATAGTGTACCTCACCGGGGCTTATTTCGTCTTCCGCGTGGTGAATTTACGGCTCTCGTGGCGCTTTATCGGCGGGGCGCTGTTGGTGTTGGCTGCTTTTGTGATCTGCGTGGGCGCGCCGCAATGGTTGCCCAGCGCGGAGATGGCGGGCCGTTCGCCGCGTGCGGGTCTGCCTTATGCGGTGGTCGCTCACGGATTCCAGCCGGAGGAACTCTGGGGAATCTTGCGGCCCAACTTGGGCGAGTGGTCACCGCTCTACGTAGGACTCATCCCGCTGGGATTGGCCGCGTTCGCGCTGGCAACCCGCCGTCGTTCCGCGAGCTGGTTTTGGGGCGGCGTAGCGGTGGTCGCGTTGCTGCTCTCGCTGGGTGGCAACGGCTTCCTCTACCCGCTCTTCCACGCCCTGGCGCCTGGATTCCAGCTCTTCCGGGATCAAGAGCGGGCCGCTCTGCTGGTGACTTTTGCGCTGGTGGTGCTGGCTGGCTATGGCTACGCGCGCTTGGCAGAGTGGCCGCGGTGGCCGCGCTGGGGCTGGATGCCGTTGCTCCTTTTGCTCTGCGGCAATCTCTACTACGCCCATCACGGGGTGATCTTGCAGGCACCGCCGCCCGGCGGTTACACAGCCTCCACGGCAGCGTTGCGTTACTTGCAGGAGGTTGCCGTGCCGCCAGGGCGGATCAGCAGCGAGGCGCAGTTGCCGTTGGGTGGCAATGCTGGGGCTTACTTCCAGTTGCGGGATGTGACCGGCAACGGGCCGCTTTATCAGGAGAAGTACGAGCTGCTCCTAGACCTGGTGCCGGAGGTGCGTTGGTGGCGGCTCTTGAACGTGCGCCACATCGTGACCCCCCGCGAGATTGATTTTCCCGGCGTCATCCCGGTGCTGGACGATCCGGCCCGTGGCGAGCATGTCTACCGGCTGGAGTTGGGGGGCGCGCCGCTCTGGATCACGCATGAGGCCGACGTGTTGCCGGATCAGGAAGCTGCGCTCTGGTACACCTCGGATATGGGGAAAGTCGAGCCGGGCCAGACGGCGGTGCTGGAATTGGCTCCAGACCCGGAACCGCGTCCCGCAACTGGGCCGGAATCGGCGCGGCTGGTGGAGTTTGGCCCGCAGCGACTTATCGCGCAGGTGGAGTTGAGTGCGGCGGCGGTCGTGGTCTTCAGCGAGGTGGAGTATCCCGGCTGGCGAGTCTATGCCAACGGGGAGCGGCAGGACGCGCTACGCGCGTTCGGCGTGTTGCGCGCGGTCGCGTTGCCGGCGGGAGAATGGGAAATCGAGTGGCGCTTCCGGCCGCTAACGGTCTACGTGGGGTTGGGATTGCAACTGGTAGCTGTGTTGGCGCTGCTGGTTGTCCCTCAAGTTGGCAAACTAGCGCGGTAAGATTTACCGCTGAGAGCGCAGAGTGCGCAGAGAAAAACTTAGGTGAGTGGTTAAGCCGCCAAGGGACTCGCTTTATCGCTTACTCGCTTTATCGCTTACTCGCTTGCTCCGCCAGCGCGATGGTGCCCAAGACCCCAGCGCGAAAGGGATTTCGCGGCTACTTCAGTTGTCGCGGCAAGCCTCGCTTTTTCGCCTTAGCGCTCATTTCCTAGCTGTGGCCGGTCTCCCGACCGCGCCACCCAAACCCGTCACGCTAGGCGGGCACGGTCAGGAGACCGGCCCGAGCTCGACTCCGCCAGCGCGATGGCGCCCAAGACCCCGGCGCGGTTCCCCAAGCCGGGCGGCACGATGTATTCATCAATCCCCGCTACAATTTCCGGCACTGCCAGATAGCCATTTAGCAACTCCAACACTCGCGCTCTGATGAGCGGGAAGAGCTGCGCTTGCTGCATTACCCCACCGCCCAACACAATCCGCTCTGGCATGATGGTGAGGATATAGTTGACCAGGGCCAGCGCCAGGTATTCCGCTTCCAGCTGCCAGGCAGGATGGGCGGGCGGGAGGAGTACTCCCTTTTGGCCCCAGCGCGCCGCTAGAGCCGGGCCGTTAGCCAACCCTTCCAGACAGTCGCCGTGGTAGGGACAGTTACCGGGGAAAGGGTCGCGCTCCAAATCGTGGGGGATGCGGATGTGGCCCATTTCGGGGTGCATGAGGCCGTGGACGGGTTGGCCGTTGATCAAGCATCCGCCGCCAATCCCGGTACCGACGGTGAGGTAGATGAACGAATCCAAGCCCTGCGCCGCGCCCCAGCGATACTCTCCCCGCGCCGCACAGTTGACATCGGTGTCAAAACCGACGGGTATTCCCAGGGATTCCTTTATGGGGCCGACTAAATCGGTCTGTTGCCAGCCGGGTTTGGGCGTGGTGGTGATGTAACCATAGTGTGGTGAGCTGGGTTTGGGATCCAACGGGCCAAAGCCTCCGATGCCAATGGCTGTCAATGGGGTTTGTTGCTGCTGGGCTGCCAAAAAATCAATGGCGCGCCCGATGGTCTCCTCTGGGGTGGTAGTGGGAAAACTCACTTGGGCGCGGATGTCGTCTGGGTCAGTGCCGACTGCGCAAACGAATTTAGTGCCACCAGCTTCTATACCACCGAACATGTATGCCTCCTGGGCTATTTTTCAGGTAGAATACCATTGGAAAGGGGATTGGTCAAAAAGCCATTTGGGTTTGTTTGATTGTTGGTCTAAGGAGATGTGTTGTGCGCGAGGCGATTTTGATCGCGCCATTATTGGAGCGGCGTGGCTGGCGGTTGGCGGTGGCGGAGTCTTGTACCGGCGGGTTGCTGGGGCATTGGATCACGTCGGTACCGGGCAGTTCGGCGTATTTTCTAGGCGGTGTTTTGGCTTACGCTAATGAGATTAAGGTGCGGTTGCTGGACGTGGCGTCGGAGAGTGTGGCGCGTTGGGGCGCGGTCAGTGCGCAGGTGGCGTTGGAGATGGCGGTCGGGGTCTGCGCGCGGACCGGGGCGGAGGTGGGCGTAAGTATCACCGGCATCGCCGGGCCGGGCGGCGGCAGTGCGGAGAAGCCGGTAGGCTTGGTCTACATCGGGATCGCGTTGCCGGGCGAGCGGCGCGTTTGGCGACATGTCTGGTCGGGTGCGGGCGCGACGCGGGTGACGAATAAAGAGGTCTCGGCATGGATGGCGCTGGTGCATTTGCGGGAATTGTTGGCGCGCCCGTGACGTAATGCAGCAAGAGCGGCGGGCGCGGGGGGAACGGTGCTGGTACTTTCCCCACCACCTTTGTTTTTTTTCGGTAAAGTCAACCAGCTCACGTCTGCGCGGGGTGGGCAAAAAAGGAATGGGCGATAAGGAGCGCGCTGAGGCTCGCCAGGCCGGCGAGTAGAAAGGGCAAGCCGGGGTGGACGGAGACTAGTGCGCCGCCGGTGAGTGAGCCGGCCATCATGGCAATGTTCCAGAGGAAGACGAGGAGACCGAGGATGCGGCCTTCTTCTTGGGGGCGGCTGATGCGGGCGACGAGCGAGGGCATGAGGAAGGATGCTTCTAATTCTAAAATGGAGGTCATCATCTTCATAGGTCTCCTCAGATTTTAGGATTTCCTGTAATGTCTCAAAGTTATTTGATTCCTTGCACTTACGAGTTGCATCCAAGCCCCAAAAAGAACAGCGCGCTGCGAGACGTTATTTTCTCATCACAGCGCAGCTGAATTGAAGAACCCCATCCGGAAAAAACTTGACAAACTCAAAATATAGTTTATAATATTATAAGATTATAACAACTTATCATAGCAAGGGTAAGCATTGACATGATCGACCGCGATTCTCCACTTCCTATTTACTACCAGTTGCAGCAATTGCTCAAAGCGCAAATCGAGAGTGACGCTCTTGAAGCCGGCGACCGGCTTCCCACGGAGCAGGAACTGTGTACGCAGTACCACATCAGCCGCGCGCCGGTGCGGCAAGCGTTGCAGGCTCTCACCCAAGAGGGTTATATTCATCGACGGGCCGGCGTGGGGACCTTTGTGGCCAAACGCTGCCCCGCTCCCGCTGAACAGCGAGTTACGTTGCGTTTTTTGGCTTACGATGTGCGCTGGGCAGCTCTGCTGGAACGCGCGGTGCAACACTGGAATGCTACCCATCCCGGTCGCAACATTCGCTTAGAGGTCATCATACCTTCCCAGGCGGAATTTCATCAGACGTTATGTGCCTCTGTGGGAAGTGACAATGACCCCGATATCGTTTCCATTGATTATGTGTGGGTTGTGCGTTACGCCCGGCTAGGTTATTTGCTGGATTTAGACACGCTGGATCATAGTTTTGCTACACAGGTGAAGGCGGAATTGGAGCCTCCGGTATTGCGCAACAATACTATCAAGGGGCGCCTTTACGGTCTGCCTATCCAGGCTGATGTGACAGGTTTTTGGTATCGGCGGGACTGGTTTGAAGCCGAGGGTCTTAACCCTCCGGAGACATGGGATGAATGGCTGGCACTATTGGAATACTTTTCCCAGGATAACATCAAGGCGCGCTATGGACATCGCTGGCCTATAGCGTTTCCGGTAAGCACCACAACAGGTGAAGCCACGCTTAATCTGCTCTTGCCCTTTATCTGGGCCGCAGGAGGCACGCTGCTGGACGAGGAAGGGCATTTCACCACGGATGAGCGTCCCATTTTCCAAGCGTTGACCTTCCTGCACCAAATTGTCCAAGAGCGACACTACCTTCCCGACGCGGTGACTTCTTTCCGTTGGTGGGATATCCCGCACTTGCTCGCTCAAGATAAAGTGCCTATGACTTTGGGCGGCACGTATGAATGGGCGGCTATCTCTGAGGAAGCGGGAGGAGAGAGAGATGCGGTGACTCGTCACCTGGGATTTGTGCCGATTCCCCGACCGAATATGAGCTCCGCGCCAGTGGCTTCCCTGGGAGGTACCACTTGGGCGATCATGCGGCATTCTCAACATCGCGAACTGAGTTTGGAAATCCTCAAGCTGGCGATGGAACCTCAAGCTATGCTGAACTTTTGCGAGAGAGAGTTGCAGATTTCATCGTTGCGCCCTCTCAATCAACAACTTATGGTGGGTGATAAACAGCAGTGGATGCAAACGGTGATACCCTTACTCGCGGCTGCTCGCCCGCGCCCGATGCTGGAGAATTATGTCCAGATTTCGAGCTTCGTCCAACGGATGTTCGAGATGGTACTCGTCGAGGATGTTCCCATCGCAACAGCAATCCAGCAGACAAAACGCACTTTAGAGTTATTGGCGGGTTAAGATTCAACACGGGAGAGAAAATTGATCTTATGCACATTGCTTTTCTAAATCCACAGGGTAATTTTGACTCGCGGGACAGCTACTGGACTGAGCATCCCGACTTCGGCGGGCAATTGGTCTACGTGAAGCAGTTGGCATTGGCGCTGGCGAAGCTGGGCCACCAAGTGGATATTTTGACACGCCAGATCATTGATCCCGACTGGCCGGAGTTTGCCGGTGACTTGGACGCTTATCTTGAGTCCGAGAACGTGCGCATCGTGCGGCTACTGGCTGGCCCGCGTAAATTTCTCCGCAAAGAGTTACTTTGGCCCTACCTGATGCGTGAGTGGGTGCCCAATATCCTATCTTTCTACGGAGAGGCATTTCCCGAGGTCTTTACCGCGCATTACGGCGACGGCGGTCTTTGCGGTGCATTCCTGAAGGAACAGATAGGTGTGCCATTTACTTTCACCGCACACTCGTTAGGCGCGCAAAAGATGGACAAGTTGCACGTGACGCTGGAGAATCTGGCCGAGATGGATAGCCGTTTGCACTTTGGAAGCCGTCTGATGGCGGAGCGTTTGGCCATGAATTGCTCAGCAGTCAACATCACCAGCACCCGGCAGGAGCGTTTCGAACAGTACGCCCATCGGGCCTATCGCGGTGCGGTGGATGTGGAGGACGAACAGCGTTTTGCCATGATCCCGCCGGGGGTGAACCTTGCCGTCTTTGGTGCCGGCGTTCATTCCGCTGATGAGAAGAGAGTGCAAACACACGTGCAGGATTGCTTGTACCGCGATATCACTGAGGGGCGTCGTGGCTTACCGGTTATTGTTGCTTCCAGCCGGCTTGATCCAAAGAAGAATCATGTTGGCTTGGTACAAGCTTTTGCGCAGAGTAGTGCATTGCAAAAAATGGCAAACTTGGTTATCATCACTGGTGCGCTTGACGATCCCTTGCATGAGGACGTGGAAGTAAATCCTACAGAACGGGGTGTGATTGCTGATATCCGGGAGACCATAGAGAAACACAATCTGTGGGGCAAAGTCAGCGCTTTCGCGCTGCGCGGGCAGCCGGCTCTTGCGGCCGCCTACCGCTTTTTTGCCGGGCGCCACTCAATTTTCGCACTCACTGCGCTCTACGAGCCATTCGGTTTGGCTCCTTTGGAAGCCGCGGCCGCCGGACTCCCCGTCGTCGTGACGCAGAATGGTGGCTCCAGCGAGAGCTTCCGTGACGCGGAGGTTGAATACGGGGTATTGGTTGATCCCACCGACCCCGCTGACATCAAGCGCGGTCTAAAGCAACTCCTGGGTGACGCTGCCTCCTGGGGAGCCTTCGCGGAACGGGGTCGCCAACATGTACTCAATCATTACACTTGGGAACGCACCGCCCACGGATACCTGGTGGAGATCCAGAAATCGTTGGCGATGCCAGCGGAACAACAGCTGACGACACTGTTACCGATTCCTCCTTTCTTCCGCGACCCAACGCCGGAAAACGCTATTCCGGCCGAGGAGCTGGCGGCCATATACCTGGAGCACTCCTGAGATGAATAAGACATGGAATCTTGAGATTCCGCCAGGTGACATTGATCTTCTTGCCGTAGGCGAGACACTGGTGGATTTGATTTCTCTCAAGGAGTCTGAATCGCTCTTTGATGCCATAGCATTTCAGAAATACTTGGGCGGATCACCGGCTAACATTGCTACTTACGTTGCTAAATTGGGTGGTCAAGCAGCCGTTATCTCCAAGACCGGCATCGGGGCTTTCGGACAATTCTTGAAGGCGGAATTGCGACGGGCTGGAGTAATTACCGATTATTTGGTTATGGATCATCGAGTGCGTACCAGCGTAGTTTTTGTTTCACGCACTCAAGGTACCCCCGATTTCGAGGCGTTTCGTGATGCTGACTTTCAGCTAGAACCTTACGAGGTGTTAGAAGAGGCAGTACAACGCGCCAAAGTGGTTCATGTTTCGACCTTTGCCCTCTCGCGTGAACCCTGTCGCTCCGCGGTGGAGAAAACCTTGCGCCTGGCTCGAAAATACGGCAAGGTGATTTCTCTTGATCCTAACTACAGTCCTGTCATCTGGCCGGATTACCGAGAGGCCAGAGAAGTATTGCAACGCATGTTAGGGTACGCTTTGATTTCCAAACCCTCGCTAGATGATGCGCAGCGTATTTTTGGCGAGGGGAAAAAACCAGAAGCCTATATTGAGAAATTTCACGAGATGGGGCCACAGGTTGTGGTTTTGACCATGGGAAGTGCTGGCGTACTTGTCTCCCATGAGGGCCGGTGCATACATATTCCGGCCCAACGTATAAACGTTGTGGACGCGACCGGTGCCGGGGATTCTTTCTGGGCCGGATTTTTAACCGCCCTGTTGGATGGTAATTCTCTTGAGCGTTGTGCATTCTTTGCCCGTGAAGTCGTAGAGCACAAATTGACCACTGTCGGACCTTTACGTGCTAACATCGACAAGCAATTGCTTTACGCACAGATCAATGCTGCCTAGAGAAGAGAAAGGAGGTGATGTGAAAAACAGTTCAAGTTATCGTTTACGTTTTATCACTAAGTTTATTTCTATAAGTTAACTAAGGAGGAGAATTAAGATGAAACGCTGGTATTGGATTGTAACACTAATAGTAACTGTCTCGATGCTACTGGTTGCCTGCGGAAAAACCACCGAGGAACCTACTGTGGCTCCCACGAAGGAGGAAACAGCAGAGCCTGTAGCGGGTGAAGGTACGGCTTTGGAGCGCGCTCTAGCCGGTGAGTTTGAAGGCACGGTGGTGACGGCTTTTGGCCCCTTCACTGAGGAAGACGCAGTCAAGTTTGATAGCACGATGGCCGACTTTGAAGAGAAGACGGGCATTGATGTGCAGTATGAAGGTTCCAAGGAGTTTGAAACGACCATTTCCATTCGAGTCGATGCTGGTGATGCACCTGACATCGTGGACTTCCCCCAGCCGGGACTGCTGGCTAACTTCGCCAAGGGCGGCAGCGTAGTGGACGTCAGCTCCTTCATAGACACGAGCACCTTGCAGGCTAACTATAACCAGAGTTGGTTGGACATGGCCACCATGGCTGGCCCCAGTGGGGACATCATGGCCGGGGTTTGGGAGCGGGTGAACGGCAAGAGCTTGGTTTGGTATCCCAAAGATGACTTTGAGGCCGCCGGTTATCAGATTCCTGAGACGTGGGATGATTTGATGGCTCTCACGCAGCAGATTGCGGACGATGGGGATGCGCCGTGGTGCATCGGCATTGAGAGCGGCACGGCTACGGGTTGGCCGGCCACTGACTGGATGGAGGAGATTATGCTTCGCACCACTTCTCTGGAGAACTACGACAAGTGGACCCGTGGGGAACTTCCCTTTGATTCGCCGGAAGTCAAGCACGCCGCCGAGGTGATGGCTGACATCTGGCTCAACGACGACTACGTTTATGGTGGGCGTGACTCCATCGTTACCACCTTCTTCGGGGATGCCCCCAATCCGATGTTTGAGCAACTCCCCAAGTGCTGGCTCCACAAACAGGGCAACTTTATCACCTCTTTCTTCCCTGCCGAAGCGGAAGCGGGCACGGACTACGATTTCTTCTACCTGCCTCCCATCGACGAGCAGTACGGCAAGCCCGTTCTCGTCGCCGGCGACATCTGGGCGATGTTTGACGACCGTCCTGAGGTTCGCGCAGTGATGGAATACTTCACTCAGGGTGAGCACCTTAAGACCTGGATTCAATCCGGTGGCGCTATCTCCCCCCACTACGACTCCGACCTAGATTGGTACTCGAACGCTGTTGATCGTGGTGTGGCGGAAATCATCCTCAACGCCGATAGTGTGCGCTTTGACGGCTCAGACCTGATGCCCGGCGAGGTTGGCGCCGGCTCCTTCTGGAAGGGAATGACCGACTGGGTCAGCGGCGCTACAGACCTGGATACTACTTTGCAAGAAATAGACGCGGCTTGGCCTGGAAAAGAACAAACGGAACCTGAGGCGGGCACGGCTTTGGAGCGCGCTCTAGCCGGTGAGTTTGAAGGCACGGTGGTGACGGCTTTTGGCCCCTTCACTGAGGAAGACGCAGTCAAGTTTGATAGCACGATGGCCGACTTTGAAGAGAAGACGGGCATTGATGTGCAGTATGAAGGTTCCAAGGAGTTTGAAACGACCATTTCCATTCGAGTCGATGCTGGTGATGCACCTGACATCGTGGACTTCCCCCAGCCGGGACTGCTGGCTAACTTCGCCAAGGGCGGCAGCGTAGTGGACGTCAGCTCCTTCATAGACACGAGCACCTTGCAGGCTAACTATAACCAGAGTTGGTTGGACATGGCCACCATGGCTGGCCCCAGTGGGGACATCATGGCCGGGGTTTGGGAGCGGGTGAACGGCAAGAGCTTGGTTTGGTATCCCAAAGATGACTTTGAGGCCGCCGGTTATCAGATTCCTGAGACGTGGGATGATTTGATGGCTCTCACGCAGCAGATTGCGGACGATGGGGATGCGCCGTGGTGCATCGGCATTGAGAGCGGCACGGCTACGGGTTGGCCGGCCACTGACTGGATGGAGGAGATTATGCTTCGCACCACTTCTCTGGAGAACTACGACAAGTGGACCCGTGGGGAACTTCCCTTTGATTCGCCGGAAGTCAAGCACGCCGCCGAGGTGATGGCTGACATCTGGCTCAACGACGACTACGTTTATGGTGGGCGTGACTCCATCGTTACCACCTTCTTCGGGGATGCCCCCAATCCGATGTTTGAGCAACTCCCCAAGTGCTGGCTCCACAAACAGGGCAACTTTATCACCTCTTTCTTCCCTGCCGAAGCGGAAGCGGGCACGGACTACGATTTCTTCTACCTGCCTCCCATCGACGAGCAGTACGGCAAGCCCGTTCTCGTCGCCGGCGACATCTGGGCGATGTTTGACGACCGTCCTGAGGTTCGCGCAGTGATGGAATACTTCACTCAGGGTGAGCACCTTAAGACCTGGATTCAATCCGGTGGCGCTATCTCCCCCCACTACGACTCCGACCTAGATTGGTACTCGAACGCTGTTGATCGTGGTGTGGCGGAAATCATCCTCAACGCCGATAGTGTGCGCTTTGACGGCTCAGACCTGATGCCCGGCGAGGTTGGCGCCGGCTCCTTCTGGAAGGGAATGACCGACTGGGTCAGCGGCGCTACAGACCTGGATACTACTTTGCAAGAAATAGACGCGGCTTGGCCTAAATAGGCTCGGTTGCAATTTTTGGAAGTAAGCTAGTCGAGAGTTTAGAGTAAGTTTTACCTCCGAAGCAGGGCTGTCGTAATGATGTCCCTGCTTCCGTTCGATTTTTATCAACGTTTGATTAATCGCTGGTTCTTCGTTATAGTTTTGGCACACTAGTAATCTTAGCGAAAGAGCTGGGTGGCATTTCCCCCCACTAAGATTATTATGCAAAAACTAGTTTAAACTTTCATTGGAGGCTAACAATATGAAAGACATGGAGAAAACTTCCCCAGTCAATATTTTGGAGTGGTTCACGGTTGGCATAGGGCGCGTGCTGGTCTCGCTGATTGTGCCGATTGTGACTTTTATAGTTCTGTGGCAAGGGTTCATATTTTTGCGAGATAGTGCGGCTCATAAAGTTACTATCGCTATTGTGGCGATCGTCTGGGGCGTAGGTGGCGTGGCTGCTTTATATCTCGCTTCCAACCGGTTGGTCGAATTACTGCCATCCATGTGGAGAGAGCGATTACAGCCTTTTATCTTTGTCGGCCCGGCAGTTGCCATACTGACATGGTACTTAGCTATTCCTACGGTACGGACTTTATGGATCAGCCTGTTCAACGCTGATTCCACCGAGTTTGTGGGGCTAGCAAACTATCTTTCCATCTTCACCGAGAGATTCATGTGGGAAGCGTTCAGAAACAACCTGATGTGGATATTATTCGGAGCCAGCCTGGCCGTTATTTTCGGACTACTCATCGCGATGTTGGCAGATCGCAGCAAATTTGAAGTGGTGGCCAAGTCACTGATTTTCTTGCCGATGGCGATCTCCTTCGTTGGCGCGGGTGTGATTTGGGGGTTCATTTACGAGGTTCGTCCTCCTGGAGAGGCTCAAATCGGTCTCCTAAGCGCCATCGTTACCGCTTTAGGTGGGCAATCTCATGCTTGGACGGCCTGGACAGAAATCCGACCCTGGAACAACTTGTTCCTCATCCTCATCATGGTTTGGTTGCAAACGGGATATGCTATGGTGCTCTTCTCTGCCGCGATAAAAGGTATCCCTGAAGAACTTTTGGAAGCAGCTCGGGTTGATGGAGCTACGGAAGTTCAAACCTTTTTCAAAATCATGATCCCTTACATCAAGGGGACGATCATCACGGTGTCAACTACCATCGTGATCTTCACCCTGAAGATATTTGATGTGGTTATCGTTATGACTGGAGGGCAATACGGTACCGAGGTAATCGCCACCCAATTTTACCGGCAGTACTTCACCAATCGCAACTTTGGGTTGGGTTCAGCGATTGCTTTCACCTTATTCATCGCTGTCGTCCCGGTCATGATCTACAACTTGAAACAGTTTGGTAAACGGGAGGCGTTCTAATATGAAGAAGAAACACAGTGCTAAAGCTCAGCAGACAGTACGTGACATTCTAATCAATGGGACACTTCTTATTATCTGTATTCTCTGGTCTATCCCGACGATAGGATTGTTGGTTTCTTCTTTCCGCACGAAGGCGGACATCTCTACTTCTGGGTGGTGGAATATTTTCCCTCATCGTGAGTGGATGAGCGTTAATGAGATTAAGCCTTCTGAGGACTTAGATCGCGATAAGTCCATGGAAATCGCAGGAGTCACCGCTACTTTCCAAGAATTCCGGGAAGGTATTGATATGGATGATGGTCGGCGTATTGTATGGCTCGGCAACAAAAGGATAGGGATAGTCGAAATCCAGGAACAGCGTTGGACGACCAATGCGGATTTCACCTCTGAGAACTATGCCCAAGTGCTGGCCGGCAAGGAGTACAAGATCGTACAGCCGGATGGCACCGAGATCATAGAAAAGGGCAGCGGTTTGGGAAATGCTTTCCTAAACAGTTTGACAGTTACAATTCCCGCTACGGTCATCCCGATCTTGATTGCTGCCTTTGCCGCCTACGGTTTCTCCTGGATGCGTTTCCCAGGCCGTAAACCATTCTTCATTTTAGTCATCGCTTTGTTGGTGGTACCCTTGCAGATTGCTCTGGTCCCTATCCTGCGCGACTACGTGAGACTTGATCTTAACGGCACCTTCTTAGCGGTCTGGTTGGCTCATACTGGATTTGGCCTGCCGCTAGCCGTTTACCTGTTATACAACTACATCAGTGGCATACCAATAGAAATTTTGGAATCTGCCTTCATTGATGGGGCTTCTCACTTCACCGTCTTCACGATGCTAATACTGCCTCTTTCTGTACCCGCTTTGGCCTCGTTTGCCATCTTCCAGTTCCTCTGGGTATGGAATGACTACCTGGTCGCCTTGATCTTCATCGGCAGCAAAGCTAATGTACAGGTGTTGACCATGCGTCTGGCGGAAATCGTCGGATCGCGCGGCGCAGACTGGCACTTGCTCACGGCGGGCGCTTTTATATCCATGATCTTACCGCTGATCGTCTTCTTCTCTCTGCAACGTTACTTTGTGCATGGGATGATGGCTGGTTCGGTAAAAGGTTAAAGTCGCCACCTACGGCGATATAATTGCACAACCTGCGTTCTCTGCTTGACGGCGGGCGCTGCGAGGAATACCCTTAAACGGTGTGGGGGGTCGGGCGCGTTAGTTGGCGCGTCCCGGCCCTCTTTGTTTTTCCCCCAAGATAAGCCGTAGACGTGTAAGAGCCTACGGTAAGAAGACTTTTTCCCGCAAAGACACCAGGACGCTAAGCTGTCTGCGCGGGGTGGGCAAAAAAGGAATGGGCGATAAGGAGCGCGCCGAGGCTCGCCAGGCCGGCGAGTAGAAAGGGCAAGCCGGGGTGGACGGAGACTAGTGCGCCGCCGGTGAGTGAGCCGGCCATCATGGCAATGTTCCAGAGGAAGACGAGGAGACCGAGGATGCGGCCTTCTTCTTGGGGGCGGCTGATGCGGGCGACGAGCGAGGGCATGAGGGTGGAGAGTGCCCAGGCGGCCGCTGCTCCCAGGATCCCAAAGAGGTACAAGCCCCAGAGTTCTTCCGCGTAGAGCGCGAGGCCAAAAATTGAGGCGGTTAGTATGCTGAAGGCGGTGAGAGTGGGGAGGCGGCTGCCCACTCGGTCGGCAAAGTAACCGGCGATCAGTTGGGAGAGGGAGGCCAAGATCAAGCTCGCGGTGACGTAGAACGCGACGGCGGTCTTGCGCCCGGTGAGATCGTTGATGAGGAGCGGCAAGAGAAGCGTGGCCATGCCCCAGTAGAGCGTGGGAAGGAAGCGGAGCAAGCCCAGGCGAATGACTTGCGGGCGGCGGACGATGGTCAAGTAGTTAGCTAGGCGTGCCCGGTGGCCGCTCCTTGACTGCTGGTGGAGTGGCGGCTGGTTAGGTAGCCCGAGGATGACCAACGTGAGTGGTAAGAGGGTTAGCCCCAGTAAAATCACCGCGAAGAGCGGAAAACCATGTCGATCAAGCACTACTCCCGCCACGGGATTGCCCAGCGCGCCGCCCAACGTGAAACCCCAGTTGTAGAGCGCCGAAAGTATTCCCAACCGCCCTTTTTTGCCCACTAGTTCGATGAGGTAGCTTTGCGAGATCAGGCTTTGGAAGCTTAAGGCCAGGCTGCCGAGAGGCCAGAGAATGGCGAGCTGCCAGGGTACCGCCACCAGAAAGGTGAAGTTGCTCAAGAAGAGTGCGCTCAGACCAAGCCGGAGTGTCTTTTTGCGGCCCAGGGTATTGGGGAGGGCGCCTCCGAGCAGTGCGCCTAACATCCCCACCAGCTGTGAGAGCGAGACGAAGGCGGAGGCGAGCGCGGCCGAGTGGCCTAGCTCGTCTTTGATGTAGATGGGGAAGAAGTAGCGTTGGGCAGCGAAGTGCATGCCTATTAATAACTGAATTAAGAGTATTACTCCGATGGTTCTTTTCTTGGGGCTCATAGTGCTTCTCCTCTGAAAAATAAGCCTAAAGTTGCAAGTCAAAGGTCTAAAGTTCGCTTCAAGACCAGGCCGTTTGTGTTAGTGAAACATTTGGAAATACGCAACGTTACTTTTTTATGATAATAGGATTGGGAAGTATTGTAGCATGAATTATTAGCTAGGCTATCCTTTTTCAGTGGAGTCAGTTGGAAGAGGCCAGCGTTCCGCCGCGAAGGCACGAAGATTTGAGAATTAGATTTCTGTCTTGGTGGCGAACTGGCTTGCTTTAATAAGGTTTGCTTGTACATTTTTGAAACAAATATATACTCCCTGCATTGCATAAATAACCGCCAAATCCACTTTGGCCATAGTATTTATTGTATTCCTAAGCATTGTCTCGGTCGAGAATTTTCTACTTGAGAAGCGAGGAAAAATGAAAGTTTATGCACGTACTCCCCTGAACCTGGATCAGGTTCAAGTTCCCCGTGGGCAGATCTACATTATCCCGGAACGTTGTAAAGGTTGTGAAATTTGTATCGAGTTTTGTCCCCAAGCAGTGCTGCAAGAATCCGAGGCGTTGAACGTCAAGGGTTATCATTATCCCGAAATTGCCCCCGGTAAAGAAGCGGCTTGTATCCATTGTGGATTTTGCACTATTATCTGCCCGGAATTTGCGATTTTTTCCGCGGACGATGGCGAGCGACTATTTTTGGCCGGGAGGGAAGCATGAAAGAACGCGCGGTTTTGACGGGTAGGTACTTTATGAGCGGCGATGACGCCTGCGCTGAGGGTGCGATGGCCGCGGGCTGTCGCTACTTCGGCGGCTATCCCATCACCCCCTCTACCGAGATCGCGGAACGGCTGTCGCGGCGGCTCCCTGAAGTTGGCGGCGTCTACATGCAGATGGAGGACGAACTGGGCAGCATCGCTTCTGTGTTGGGGGCGTCGGCAGCGGGCGCGCGGGCGATGACGGCCACTTCCGGGCCCGGCTTCAGCCTGATGATGGAGAACCTGGGACTGGGCGTGATATTGGAATTGCCCTGCGTCATTGTCAACATCCAGCGCGGGTCGCCATCCACCGGTTTGCCGACGATGACCGGCCAATCCGAGGTGATGCAGGCGCGTTGGGGTTCCCACGGCGATTACGCGCTCGTGGCCTATGCGCCCTGGTCGCCCCAGGAGATCTTCGAGTTGACGATTTTGGCGTTTAACGTCGCTGACCGCTATCGCGTGCCGGTGATCGTGTTGGGCGATGAGGTCATCGGCCACATGGTTGAGCGTGTTACCATTCCCCCGGCGGAGCAAATCCCGCATTGGGAACGTAAGGGGCCGGCCCATCCGCCTGAATTTTACGTCAACGAGCGATTTAAGTCCTTCCGGGCCGATGAGGATGACCTGGTGCCGCCCATCGCGCACGCGGGCGAGGGCTACCGGGTACATTTCACCGGTTTGACGCATAATGAGATTGGCTATCCGGAGATCACCCCGGAGACCCACGATAAGTTGGTCCGGCGGTTGATAGCGAAGATTCAGCATAACACTGACCAGATCATTCGCACGGAAGGGTACTACTTGGAGGATGCTGAAGTGGTGGTGATCTCCTACGGTTGTACGGCGCGGTCAGCCCGCCGGGCGGTGCGGGAGGCACGGGAGGTGGGGATTCCGGTGGGTTTCCTCCGGTTGATTTCGCTCTGGCCCTTCCCAGAGACGCAGATCAAGGAACTGGCCCGCACGGTCAAGAAATTCATCGTCGCCGAGATGAACTTGGGACAGATGCGGCTGGAGGTGGAACGCTGCGTCCAGCATCCGGTGTACGGCGTCCATCACGCCGGCGGCGAGCTGATTACGCCGGAACGTATCCGCGCGGCAATTCGAGAGATGGTTAATCACTAAGCGTCTTCGTGGTGAATTAGGAGGTGTGATTTGGCTCAAGCTATTGTTGCAGATAAGCATCCATTAGACGATATTTTACGTTCTGACCGGATGCCACACATTTTCTGTCCGGGTTGCGGCATTGGCATCGCCATGCGCTGCTACGCGCAAGCTGTGTTGGAATCCGGTATCCCGGAAAGGCGGCACGTCACGGTCTCG
>JAYELZ010000062.1:2513-4815 GCA_034717835.1 Chloroflexota bacterium | reverse complement strand
AGAAACTAGCCCCCTGTTCGTACTCGCGGATTATTTGCTTTTTGAAAGCTAGACTATACTTCTTGATGATGTTTTTGACCATTTGACACCCTCCTGACTTATGTTTTGGTGTAAACATATATCAGAATGGGACAAAAGTCGAACGACTAACGACTAACGACTAACGACTAAATAAGTTCTAAGGTAATGGTGTTCCCTCTTGTTTTCCCGTCGTTATCGTGCAGTGGTCTGATGTGCAGGCGCAAGGGTTGGGTTTCTTGATCGGCTAACATTAAGTGCGTTTCTAGCTGCACGGAGCGATTTTCGGCCTGCGCTATTTTAAGTTGTTGATTTAGGGAACTGTGCAGTGGTGTGAGGCTGGGCAAGTAATACTCCCCTAACACCTCGGACGCGGTGATATTCAGCAATCTCTCGGCTATGGCGTTGACGATGATGATTTTGCCTTGCTGATCCAGAGTAATCACGCCGCAAGGTATGTTGGAGAGCGTAGCTGTTAGCAACATGGTGCGTTCTCGTTGATACGTGTAACGCCTGGCCCGGTCTAGCGTGGGAGTGCAGCTCTCTGCCAACGCCGTCAGGTATTCCATCTCGTCGGCGGTATAGGGGGTTTGTCGCTCCAGGAGGAGGAACCAACCAATCAGACTCTGGCAGTAATGGAGTGGAATACAGACGCTCCCTTTGTAAGGGGCTTGCTGGATGAAAAAGGCGGTTTGGTAGCTCTCAATTGTGCGTACCAACCCGTGCTCTTTGCGCCAGAGGCCGGCGGTAGCTGGCTGCTCCTCTGCCAGCACGTAGGGCGTGTAGCCCCTCTCCACTTCGTTATAGAGCCAGAGCGTCGCGTGGGTGATTTGATGTTCAGTTAGCTGTTGGCCTATCGTAGTTAAGATGGGAACCAACTCCAACAGAGGGGTGATTTTTCGATTCAAGATGTGGATAGATTGACGTTCCTCCGGTTTGGTACGGAGGAAGAAGGAGTCGATGAAGCGCTGCACCAGTACCCGGAGCGGGTTGAAAATTAGTACCAGGAGCATGATGAAGACGCTGAGGAAGAAGGGATCGGTCAAAAATTCGCCTAGCGCGTTAGCCAGGAGGTTGGTCAACTCAAAGAAGACGGCAACTATCACCAGAGAGAGACTGCCGTAGGTAACACCTTTAGATAACTGGCGATCCACCGTCGCCAGCCGGTGATGTAGGATGGCGTAGGCGGTGGCAAGGGGGAAGAAAAATATGGGAGCGGAGAAGATGCCGCTGAACGCGGCAGGAGAACCTACTAAGTTGGTTAGAAACCAGAATGCGACCGGGCCGAAGGCAAGGGTGGCTCCCATCAGGATGATGCGGCTCTGGCGGCGGATGGTGATGGAGGAAGGATGGCGCATCCGCTGCCACTGGAGGGTCAGGAAAAAGAAAATACCGGTGATGTTCAGGGCGTAGATGAGCCGCCAGACGGTGACCATGGCCCAGGGTGTGGGCCAGGTGTAGAGCGTGAGTTCTCCGGCGGTCAATAGCAGGAGTGCCGGGAGGTAGGGCAGGTATTGGATTTTGGGGTGCGCATGGAGCCAGCGAAGTGGCATGGGGAAAAGTAATCCTAGCTGGATGATAACGGCACCGTTCAAAGAGAGTGCCGCGATCCAGATGTGGGGCAAGAGGCCGGAACCGGTAAGATCATAGATGGTGCTCAAGGTCAAGGTCAGCGTACAGGAGAAGACGGTAAAGATAGCGCTGGCGGTGTCATCACGCGACCAGAAGACCCAAGTGCCCAGTCCCAGGAGAGCTAGGCCGACCAAGTAGGGGACCAGAAAGATCTCGATGAAATCCAAGAGCGGCCAGGGAACCAGTGGAAAGAGTACTGTGCGCTCAGTGCCATTGGGGAGCGTGAAGGTGAAAAAAGCCTCTTCACCTACCGCGTATTCATTGCGGAGCAGGCGGAGGAGGGCGCGGTTACTGGGGATGGGAGTCCCGTCCACGCTGACCAACCGGTGTAGTATCTGGAGCGGCTCTTCCAGCTGATAGCGTGCCCAGCTGGAACGTCCAAAGGGCGTGAGTAGACCGTTAGGCTCCACCGTGAAGCCCGGGAAGGGGGTTTGATATTCCTGCCAGGCAACCCCGTAGAGCACTAGCATCAAGGCCCAACTGGTTAGCAGCAGCAGTAAGAGTGCTTTGCGCCCGGTAGAGAGGGCGCGGATGTGTTCGGCCAGCTGTGTAAGATTGAGTTTTAGGGTAGTTAATAGTTTCATGGTTTTCTAGGGTATCACAAAGTAGCGTAGAGACAAAGGGAATAAGTCGAAAGTCGAAAGTCGAAAGT
>JAYELZ010000062.1:0-2413 GCA_034717835.1 Chloroflexota bacterium | reverse complement strand
CCGTGTGCTTCGCGGTAAGCGACAATGTCTGCGGCTCTGCTCGCCCCGATGCCGGGCAGGGTTTCCAATTCCTCAGCGGTGGCGGTGTTGATGTTGAGGCGGGTGGTGGTGGCGGGATTAGCTTCAATAGTTGGCTCTTGGGTGGTGAGCGGCGGCGGAGCAGAGTTGGCCGGGATGACGATATGCTGATGGTCGGCCAGCGGAGCGGCCAGATTGACGGCTTCCATGTTAGCGGTGGAGAGTGGCCCGCCGACGGCCTCCAGAGCGTCCGCCAGCAAACTATTCGCTGGGAGAATCACTACTTGCGGTTCCTGCACCGCGCCGCTGAGATAGACCCGCAGAGGGTGTGGGGTGGCGGTGGGGTCGGGTGTCCCTCCCTCAACAGACCCTACGCAGGCGGCTCCCCAACCCGGCGGCGGTTCGAGTTGGGCACTGATTGGCTGTTGCTCGCTGCGCCGGGGCGTGAAGTAGCCGATTAGTCCGCCGATGACCAAGCTGACCAGTGTAGCCAGCACCAGATAGCCGCGCACCTCTACGCGCATCTCTGTGCGAATTTCTGCCGCTGACTGGGGTTGTTCAAGGGGAGAATTCATGGTTGGGTTAAAGTGATCGGGATTGGTGATTGGAAATTAGGAAGGGTGCAGTCCCGCCGCTCATTCGCTTTCGTCTCCCAACAGCACCCGGCGCTTGCGGCCGGCGGCGCGCTGGGGGCCGACCGCGCCCATTGCTTCCAGCTCTCCCATGAGACGCGCAGCTCGCGGGTAGCTGATGTGCAACTGCCGTTGGATGCCGGAGGTGGTGATTTTCTTTTGAGAGCGGGCCATCTGGAGTGCTTTTTCGAGATAAGTGGCATCTGTTGAGGCTCCTTCTAGGCGTAGGTGCTGGGGACCTTGTTTGTTGGCGGCCACGTCCCAGGGGGCTGCGTGAGAGGGGGTACCTTCTTTGAGTTGCCAGAATTCAATGATGGCGGAGAGTTCCTCTTCGGAGATGAAGCACCCCTGTATGCGGCGCGGCGCGGAAACGTCCGGCGGCAGGAAGAGCATATCGCCCCGGCCCAGGAGGGAATCCGCACCAGGGGTATCCAAAATAACCCGTGAATCGACGTTGCTGGCGGTGGCGAAGCTGACGCGGGCCGGGAAGTTAGCCTTGATCAAACCTGTCACCACGTCAGTGCTGGGCCGTTGGGTGGCGACCACCAGATGGATGCCGGTGGCGCGGGCCATCTGCGCGAGGCGCGTTAGGGTGCGTTCCGTCTCATCTGGAGCTGCCATCATCAGGTCGGCCAGCTCGTCAATCAGAACAACGATGCGAGGTTTAGTCTCCTGCCCTTGCTGGCCGGCTTTGCGATTGTAATGATCCAGGTTTCGCGCCCCCAGCTGCTCGAATTCCTTGTAGCGATTATCCATCTCTACCGCCGTCCAACGTAGCACGCGCAACATACGCTCAGTCTCAGTCTCCGTCGTGCCGAGTAGATGTGGCAGGCCGTTGAGGTGGCTGAGTTCCACAATTTTGGGATCCAAGGCGATGAGTCGCAGTTCTTGCGGAGTGTTACGCATGATCAGGCTGGCGGCCAATGATTTGACGAAGACTGACTTCCCACTGCCGGTGGTGCCGGCGATCAAGAGATGTGGCATGGTCGCGAGGTCGGCTGCGATGGCGCTCCCGGCTACATTTAGCCCTACGGCGAAGCAGAGGGGGGCGGAACAGTGCTTGAATTCCTGGCTATCCAGGACGCGGCGCAACGTGACGCGCTCCGTGGTGTCGTTAGGAACCTCGATGCCGACGATGGCCTGTCCGGGGACGGGAGCCTCTATGCGGAGCGTGCGCGCCGCAAGGGCCAACGCTAGATCGTCCGTGAGCGCGGTGATTTGATTGATGCGCACTTTGCGTTCTTGCGTGCCATTCGAGCCATCGTTGAGATAGCCGGGCGTGAGTCCAAATTGCGTGACGGTGGGGCCGATGCGGACTTCCGTCACTTTGGCCGGAATGCCGAATTGTGAGAGGGTCTCTTCAATGATACGGCTCTTGCGGCGGGTTTCGGCGTCATTGACTCCTCCTCCGCGACTGGCTTGCAAGAGTGAGAGGGGCGGCAGCGCGTGTGAGGAAGCGCGTCGCCGGCGTGGTGACCGCGCTGCGACAGGTTTCTCGGCTTTAGTGGGTGGGGCTGCCGCGTCGCTGGTGGGCGGGGCCGGGGGTTGCGCCGGCCGTTCCGTGAGTGGTGAGATAGCCACGCCCTGACTGATATTGGTCGCATCCGCCGAAGTTTCACGTTCTGCGATACGAAGAGTTTGCCAGCTCTCTTTCAGCCGGTGGGCAAAGGCTTGGAG
The DNA here is from genome assembly GCA_034717835.1 of Chloroflexota bacterium. Classification (GTDB taxonomy): domain Bacteria; phylum Chloroflexota; class Anaerolineae; order B4-G1; family SLSP01; genus G713. The sequence goes on along the minus strand of JAYELZ010000062.1, from coordinate 86 downwards.
ATCTGCCCCGGTCAAGTCAAAGGCCAAACCTACTCCCAGTAATGTTAGCAGCCCCAGCCCTAGGCTCGTGATCAGTGATCCGAAGT
>JAYELZ010000061.1:0-4922 GCA_034717835.1 Chloroflexota bacterium | reverse complement strand
CAGAGCAGTCCATGGCGCTCGTTAGTCCAGACCAATATCAGCGTGATCAGAGGAATGATAAAGAGCAATGCCACATTGCGGCGTGTCAGCCATTTGCGCTGTCCGGTGTAGACCAACACCAGGGACAACCATGCTACCGGGAGCGTCACTACCCCCAGGTATTGCATCTTCGACCAGAGGACCGTCGCGGGCAGAGTGGTGCTGCCCATCTCCAGGATATAGAACGATGCCCAGAAGCAGGCCGAGAACATCATCGCTGTGAACCAGCTCGCGCCGGGGGAGGAGCGGTGCCGCCACCCCCAGACCACCAACGCGCCGGAGACAATAGCGCCGATGAAAAGCGGGATAATATAAGGTGTGTATTGCCAGTGCATTATTTGACCTCAATAGGGTGTGGGGAGAGAGCAGCTTCTCCTAATTGTGGGGTCTCTGGGAATTGCCATGGTGGATGCCCCGCGACGTAAATTTTTCACCACAGATTACACTGATTTTTTACTTTTTTCCGTGCTAATCCGTGAAATCCGTGGTTAATTTTAACTCAACCCCGCGAATTCTCCAAGAGCCTAATTGTGAAGCAGCTAGCGGATCAACTCCGAATACCCTTCTTTAACCACCATCTCCGTGGGGATAGCTAGCAACGTTAGCAATTCCCCAATGAGCATTGCTTTATGTTCGGCATCCTGGCGCGACCAGGTGCGGCTCTTGATCTCAAAGAATATAGCCTCTTCCGCGCCCTCAGTGGTGATGTGATCCAAGTTAAACGCGAATTCCGTGCCCTGGTAACGGAGATGGTAGCGCTCACGCTCTTTCTGCACCTTGCTCACTGCGTCGGGTTGGAAGTATTCTTGGTAGAAGCGGAGGCTCCGGTCAGCCGGCGCATCAAAGCGGGAGCGGGAGAGCAGTACCGAGTTCTGGTACTCGCGTTCCTTCGTTTGCGTGGTCAAGGTGAGGCGGTAGATAATATCGGGCATCTGGTCGGGGTTGGCCGCCAGCACCTCGTCCTCGCGGTAACGCAACACGCTTCCCCAGCGATCCTCAAAGAAGAAGTAGGTATCATATTGGTTACGCTGTGACCCGTGCAGAAGGGTGAGCTCCTCTGAGTCCTTAATTCCGGTTCGTAAGTCGGCTAAATTTGGTTGCCGGACTTTGACCTGTACTTCAAAGATCTCTTTCCGATTTACGCCACCGATGGCGATCAACTTTCGCAAGACACTTTCCTCGAGTTCGGCCAGGAACGTATCGATCTTGGCGGCCAGCTGGTTAGCTTCGACCCGCAAAGCCGCCGGTTCCAGCGTGAGCAGTTCCCGGTCTCGCAGCAACCAGCGCCCGTTGACCATGACATGTTGCACATCCTCCGCGTGGGAAGCGTAGACCAGGCGCGAATAGACGTTCTCCGGCTCGCGGTTGTAATGCGGAGTGTGGCGGACATTGTCCATGCACACCACGAGCAGGTCAGCGCGCTTCCCCGGCTCCAGGGAACCGGTGAGTTCGTCGATGTGCAGGGCGCGCGCGCCCATGCTAGTCGCCATCTCCAACGTCTTGCGGGCCGGCAGGGTGATAGGGGACATGGTCCCTAACTTGGCTAAGAAGCTCGCCAGACGCAACTCCTCGAACATATCCAAATCGTTGTTGCTGGCCGCGCCGTCAGTGCCGATACCCACATTGAGTCCCGCCGCCAACATCTCCGCCACCGGCGCGATGCCGCTAGCTAGCTTAAGGTTACTGGAAGGGTTATGCGCTACGCCCACGTGGTGACGTTTGAGCGTGTGGATTTCGCCCGCATCCAAGTGGACGCAGTGGGCGAGAGAGCATTTAGTATCCAAGACGCCCAACTTCTTAAGCCAGGGAACTATGGGCATCCCGTATTGCTGGCGATGGTTCTGCACCTCGTCGGCAGTCTCGGCGACGTGGATATGCAGCGGCACGTCAAACTCCTGCGCCAACGCGACGGTCTCCCGCAACAGTTGGGGGGTCACAGTGTAAGGCGCGTGGGGCGCCAGGGCGGGAATCACCAGCGGGTGTCCCTGCCAACGAATGATGTAGTCACGGGCCTTAGCCAACGTCTCCTCGTAACTGGTTGCATCGGGGGAGGGGAACTTGAGAATGCTCTGCGCGCAGACTCCCCGCAGGCCGGCTAACGCCGTCGCATCGGCGACAGCATCTTCAAAATAATACATATCCAAAAAAGTCGTCGTGCCGGAACGGATCATCTCCGCGGCCGCCAGCTGCGTTCCGAGCCAGCAGAAATGCGCATCGACGAAATCACGCTCCACCGGCATGATGTAGCCCATCAGCCAGACATCCAGGCGGAGATCGTCGGCTAACCCGCGCAGCAACGTCATGGGCACATGTCCATGCGTGTTGATGAGACCCGGCATAATCACGGCGTCGCCAGCAGCCACGCGCTCCGTCGCCTGATACGCAGCGAGAATCTCCGCTTGCGGGCCGACCGCCGTGATAGTATCGTCAGTCACCGCCACGGCGCCCGGCTGGTAAAGCGTGTACTCGGCGTCCATAGTGATGACGGTGTCCGCGGTGATAATGGTATCAACGTTGATCTTTTCTTTAGTCATAGTAAGTCTCCTGTTTGTTTTTTGATGGAACGCAGAAAGGACTGCTCGGCGTTCCGCTTTGGGTAGAACGCAGAAAGGGCGGATCTACATGATTCACGCAGATTAAACTTTAGTATTCTTCTTTATCCTGGTAAGCGGTCTTTTCCTGGTTATCTGCGTCCCATCTTTTTTGATAGAACGCAGAAAAGAGAGATTTACATGATTTACGCAGAGTAAATCCTTAAGTTTTTGTCCTTATCCTGTCAAACGGTCTTTCCTTGGCGATCGGCGTCCCATCTTGCGGATATTGTCGTAAGCTTTGCGCTTAATCTCCGGTTTAGAACCAAAATTAAGTAACAAGCCTACTTCATGGGACGTAGCCTTGAGGTAATTCAACAACTGTGCTTCATGCGCCACACACAATTTTCGTGCCGCCTTAAGTTCTACGATCACAAGTCCTTCAACCAATAAATCGGCAAAATACTTACCGACCAGTTGCTTATGATAGTAAACTTCAACCACAGATTGCGATTCTACCTCCAAGCCCAGCTCGGATAGTTCAATAACCATCGCATTCTCGTAAACTTTCTCCAGGAATCCATATCCCAATGTATTATACACCGTGTAGAATGCTTTAATGACCTGCCCGGTAATTTCCGTATGCTTGTACTTTCCTTTCACGGTAGTCACTCCTTTTTGATAGAACGCAGAAAAAATAGATTTACATGATTTACGCAGATAAAGCTTTTGTACTTTTCCTTATCCTGGTAATCGGTCTTTCCTTGGTTATCTGCGTCCTGTCTTTTGGTAGTACGCAGATAAGACTGATTTGCATGATTCACGCAGATTAAACTTTAGTATTTTTCTTTATCCTGTCAAACGGTCTTTTCCTTGATCTCGCCAATCGGTGGACCGGCCCCTCGCAGCTAACAAGCCCAGCGCGATCCAGAAAACAAGGGCAGGTTTAGAGCCTGGTGCCAGCGCATCAGTCAGCCCGTAAATATGCAACGCCATCAAACCGGCGACGATACCCAATCCTAGCGCACGTTCCCCGGCACTGCGCCGGGCCATCCGCACGCCGATCACACCAGCCAAACTTAATAAGGCCAAGTATGCCAACAGCCCCGGCAATCCTACGTCGACCGCTGTCTGCAGGAAGATGTTGTGCGCGTGGGCAATATCATGGCCAGGCGAGATGGTAAATAACGGATACAGGCTCCAGATCACCTCCCGAAACGTACCCAGTCCGCAGCCGGTGAAGGGGAAATCCTGTACGGCGTAGAGCGCGCGGCTCCAGATCTCCACCCGGCCCGAGAGGGTAACGGTGCCAATTAGTTCTGTCTTAACACCGCCCGCCGCATCCCAGAGCGCGGCAATCTGTGCTAGCTTTCCGTTCCAATATAAAATCGCGCCAACGGCAATAACCGTCACCACCAAACCCAGAGAAAGATAGCGACCCCAACGTTGAGGCAGAAAAAGCCCCCACGCGAAAAGCAATGCCCCGACACCGACAAGGCCACCAACCCAACCGCTCCGAGATTGCGTCAATATCAGCAATCCCCCCACCGCTGTCACCCCCGCCACAGAGGCTAGGAAGCCCAACGCTGCTTTTCCACACCTACGCGGCTCGGCAGTTCGGGAGCCCCACCTCTCGACAAAGAAAAGTACGGCCGCCAGAGCCACCGGCAGATAAAATGCCACGACACCGGCCAATTGGTTCGTGCTAACACCGGCTTGCGGCGCTTCAGGGAGAGAAAGCAACTGCGGCGGCAGAACAGTCACCAGGTTTTGCAAGCCAGGAACTTTATAATACCAGCGCGCACTAAACGCACCCAATCCCATGATGCCCAATCCCACAGCAGCCGAGCCAACGAGTGCCCAACGAAAATCATTCTGCCCCTGGATCATAACAACAAGGTAACGCCATACCGCCAGCCCCAAGATCAACCCGGTGGCTTTGGGCAACGTAAGTTCAGGAAACGCGGTCACTGCAATTCCCACTACTACCGCCACCCCCCAGAGCAGAAGCGCGCCATTCATGGGCGTAGACGGCAATGGATGGCGCTCGACAATCCAGTAGACGCTCCAGACCACAACCAGCCCCAATAACGCTAACAGCGTAGCCGTAGGTGCCACGTGGGGAAAAAGTAAAAACGGCGTGCTAACAGCTAGCAACACCGTCTCAAAAACAGAGAGTAAGCGTTTAGATATATGCATGATTTTCACCGTTGAGCACGCGGATGTCGCTGAGGTTTCCTTGTTTTATCTTGATAAAATGAGGCTCTTTGGGAATTCGCGGGGTTGAGTTAAAATTAACCACGGATTTCACAGCTTAGCACGGAGAAAAGTAAAAAATCAGTGTAATCCGTG
>JAYELZ010000060.1:0-4933 GCA_034717835.1 Chloroflexota bacterium | reverse complement strand
ATCGCCGAGATGGCGGGTATGCCCCAAGAGGTCATCGACACCGCCGATGTCTTGGACGCGGCCGGCAACACAGCCAAAGCCATCACCAAAGGCTTCGCCATCAGCGCTGCCGCGCTCACCGTACTGGCTCTCTTCTCCGCTTACGCCGAAGGTATGGAAGCCGCCGGCATCTCCATTGAGCTAAGCCTGCGCAATCCGCTGGTCATTGCCGGTATCTTCTTAGGCGCGGCCACCCCGCCGCTCTTCAGCGCGCTGACCATGCTCTCCGTGACGCACAACGCCTTCGATATGATCGCCGAGATCCGGCGGCAATTTGAGGAGGAACCGGGCATCTTAGCCGGGACCGTCGAGCCGGATTACGCCACCTGCGTCACCCTGGCTGCGGAAGGCGCACTCACCTCCCTCATCGGGCCGGCCTTCTTAGCCGTCCTCTTGCCGCTACTCGTAGGCTTCATCATGGGGCCAGAAGCCCTGGGCGCTTTCTTAGGCGGTGCGATCTTCACCGGCATCATCTTCGCCCTCCTGATGGCCAACGCTGGCGGCCTCTGGGATAATGCCAAGAAATACATCGAAACCGGCATGTTCGGCGGCAAAGGCTCCGACGCGCACAAAGCCGGCATCGTCGGCGATACTGTCGGCGATCCCTTCAAAGACACCGCCGGGCCGTCTCTCAACACCCTCATCACCGTCATGTCACTCGTCTCCTCCCTCTTCGCGCCGATCATCGCCACCTTCCACCTTTTCTAGCGCAAAACTAGCACTGCCAACCCAAAACACGATCCGCCGGCTAATAACTGGCGGATCGTGTTTTATTTTTTGATTTTTATCCAGCAGGCCCTCGCCTGAAGTTGACCGTGCTTCCCTCCTAATTCACCCTCTCAAGTAGGAGAATGAAAACGCCAGCTCCCCCTATCCCTACCAACCTTTACCCTTCAACTTTCAACCTGCGCCTTTCGTCTTCCCTCACTCCCCCACAAACTCGAACGTCGCCTGAACTTCCTTGAGCAGCACAGGGATCCCCTCCACGCCGCACGCGCGCGCGCGCAACACGTAGAGCCAGTGATCGTCGCCCTGGAGCACCCAAACTTCCGCCGGACCGCCCTCTTGACCGGGCCACTCTTCCTGGAACCGAAAGGCCATCCGCCCCTGCCAATCCATCTCCTCACCTGCCAAGACCTCCGGCGTCTCTTCTCCGCTGGCCGCGTGCGAAGCCTCCAACATCACCAACGCATTATCGTAGAGCAGCTCCTCCGTCGGGCCAGGCGCCCACCACAACGCGAGCTCGCCTTCCCCATAGCGCCAGACCCGCCCCCCGGCCCGCTCATCTCCCTGCGCCAGCACCTCGTCGAAGGCCTGGGGGATGCGTAAGGTCACGCCGGCCGGCAGCACGGCGTCCAGCTCGCGGAAAGCGACCGGCGCCGTGCTAAAATCCAACGTCTGCTCGCCGATGACCGGCCGCGAAGCGCTCAGGCCCACCACCAACCGCCAGACCCCGGCCGGCGGATCAAGCGGCAACACCAGCGGCTGCTCCGCCACGTAACGCAAACCGCCCTGCTGGCGCAGATTAAAGCGTGCGTAGACCTTCCCGTCCGGCGTCAGCACTGAGGCGACCATCCCCGCCGTCACCGTGCCGCTGGCGGGAGGCACTAGCAGCACCTCCACGTACACCGGATTCACCGCCGAAACCTCCGCCGGACTGCGCAACTTCAATATAGCCGGCAGTGGCGTCGGCGTCGGGGAAGGAGTCAGCGTGGGCGCAGGCGTCTCAGTCAGCGTCGGTGAAAGCGTAACCGTCGGCTCCGGCGTAGCCGTGGCGCAAGCCGTCAACAACATTACGATACTCAAAAATGAGATAGCTTTGGTTAACATATTGGCATCCTCAAGAAAGTGATTTGTAATTAGGGAGTGGTGAATGGGGATTAGGGATTAGTGTCCCGTGTGTCGTCCTGAAATACGTTTACAGTTAGTGCGCCCAGCTCGGGCCGGTCTCCTGACCGTGCCCGTGAAGCGTATTGTGGTACGGCCGGGTGGCGCGGTCGGAGATCGGTCACAGCTGCGCGACTACAATCGCTTTATCGCTTTATCGCCTTATCGCTTCATCACCCCGCCTGCTTGAAGACCATCGCGCCGACCTGCACCCCCAAATCTCGCGCAATCACGGGGCATTTGATTTGTAACAAGTAAAAGAGCTTTGGATTACGACTCCCACTCAAGGTCTCATAATTCCCCTGCCCTTTAGCGATGATCAATTCAGCCTCCGCGTACCGCTCCTGAAATTCCACCGAGGTTTTAGCCAGGATAGTACCGGGAATATCCGTACCGTTAGTGGCTAGCGTCGCCACTTGATCCAGCCCTGCCGCACGAGCATCTTCGAGAGTCGCATCATTGAGCACAGGGCTGCCTTTCACCACGTAGGTCACGGGGAGTTCCAATGTCTCAATCAGCAGACGGTCAAAGACCGTCTCGCCGGCATTATCGCCCAAATAGAGCACTGACTGAGCGGTAGCCAGCGCAGCACGGAAAGCGACGCGCGCATCAATCGCAAACTCTTGGGTCAACATGCGCTCCACGACATCCCAGAGAGCGTAGGTCTGGCTAACCCCCAGGTCGATGATGTTGCCGGCGATAGCCAGACGCACAGCAGTATCCAACCGGTCTGCGGAGCTGGCAATGCGTTTTTTCAGGCGCGGATAGAGCGCAAGCGCTTCGGACGTACTCTTCTCTTTAGCTTCCCGGTAGGGATCGGGATTATCGAGCTCCAAGCGGATAAGCCGATGAATGTCGGCCCCCATCTCTGGCGGGCTAGTCTGTAGATCAAACGTGGGAAGCATCTCCATCACTTGACACAACACACGTTGCTGTAACTCCTCATTGACCTGCGCATGGCGCGCCGCAGCTAACGCCTGACGGAGAAAACAAGGATAACAATCAAGGTAAGTACGCACAAATCCTCCTCTGAAGATAAGTCTAAAGTCACCAGTCAAAGGTCTAAAGTCTGCTGCAAGACCGAGGTGTTGGCATCAGTACAGCGTTTTCATTATTGTTAGTGCGCCAAAGACACAGGGTGACTTCTCTCAATTAAAAAATCGCTCATAATGATACCCGAACCCACGGCATCTCCAAGTCACAAGTTGTCAAAACCCATGATCCTGCTAAGCTAATCCGTGAAACATGAGTCTACTGAAAAACCAATGTTTTCACCACGGAGAACACAGAGAGGTTCAACTTAGCCTCCCCGAAATTTGCTTTTCTCCGTATCCTCTATGTCTTTTTGGTGAATTATCTTTTTTCAGTAAAGCCAAACCTAATTGTAGCCACACGCAGGGAGGATAAGATGTTAGCACGAGTAGGAACTTTAGAGTGGGTAATTGTGTTGGTAATTGCGTTGTTGATCTTTGGCCCGGGACGTATCACCAACCTGGCCGGGGAGCTGGGCCATAGTATCCAAGCCTTCCAACAAGGGTTTAGAGGGGAGCAACCCGAAGATAACGAGAATGAAATCGCTTGAGGAAACTATCAACAACACATTTTTGGCTCTTTGGGAGTTCACGTAGTCGAGTCAAAATTAACCACGGATTTCACAAATTAGCACGGGAAAAAGTAAAAAATCCATGTAATCTGTGGTGAAAAATTTACGTCGCGGGGCATGCACCACGCCAAGTCCCAACGTCACATTAGACCTCAGAGGTCTACCAACACGCTCTTAAACTGTCAAACTGCAGTTCTCAAGAGCTTTTTGGCAGACAGCACTGTTCTCCAAGACCTCGGAGGTCTAGTAATACTGCTAACTTCCCACGCTAGACCACCTCTGCTACCACCTTAACCAGCCGCGCTACCTGTTCATCAACTGAGCCTTCCAAAATAATGCGTTTTCGTTCACGAGAAGCGGCCTCATCCAGGCCGGAGACGATCGTCGGCGAGCCGGGAGTGCCGATGTATTCCGCTTCTGCCGCCAGGTCAGCCTGGTTCCACACGGTGACGCGCCCCTCAGCAAAAGCCCATGGCTTGATACGGTAATCCATAAAACGCGGCTCATTCGAAGCAGTCTGCACGGAGACCACCGCCGGCAAAGGTACTTCCAGAACCTCGTGCCCGCCGTGAATTTCGCGGCGACCGCGTACCTGGCGCTGTTCCACATCGACATCCAGGCTGTTGACCATGGTGAGCTGCGCCCAATCCAGCCACTCCGCCAATCCCGGCGGCACCTGGCCTGTAGCCCCATCCGAGGACTCTTCACCGCAGATAATCAAATCCACCACCCCCAGCTTCTCAATTCCCTTAGCCAGCGTATAGGTCGTCGCCAGAGTATCGGCCCCGCCAAAAGCGCGGTCACTGAGCAGATAGATGTGATCCGCGCCCATCGCCAACGCCACCCGCAAGAGCGGCGTGAAGAAAGGCGGCCCCATCGAGATGATGCTCACGCGCCCCCCGTGACGCTCTTTTAGCACGAGCGCCAACTCCATCGCGTTCATATCTGGCGGGTTGATCTCGGAACGCGCGCCAGCGCGATCCAACCGCCGTGATGCAGTATCCACCCGAACTTCCTCCGGCTTCGGCACAACTTTCACGCAGACAACGATGTGCAGTTTCGACATATATTCCTCCGATAAGGGTTACAAGTCAGCCCGACACTTTTAATTTTGGACGCAGATTTGCGCAGAAAAACGCAGATTTTTTAGCTCTACCTGGGAAAGCATTTCTATCAGCGTCCATCCGCGTTTATCTGCGTCCTATTTTTAATACTGCCAGATAGCTAACTAACCGGCAACCTTTAACTTGTAACCTGCAACTCCCGAATAATTGCCGGTATCACCTCATGCACGTCCCCCACGATGCCATAATCAGCGGCCTCGAAGATGGGGGCTTCCGGGTCGGTATTGATGGCGATGACCGTCCCGGCTTCTTGAATGCCCACGGTGAAATGAAACGCGCC
>JAYELZ010000059.1:0-21646 GCA_034717835.1 Chloroflexota bacterium | reverse complement strand
CGTTTCCCAGCCGGGCCGCCGGCTCTTGCGCGCGGAACCAGGCGTAGGTGTTGCGGTCGGGCGCGTAAGGGCCTTGCAGCACCGTCGCGCTGATGGCGTAGAGGCCGGGTTCCGGGCACCATGAAGTGAAGGCGACGGCCCGCGGATCCGGCGGCAGGAAATCCGCGTGGATGCCGTAGGCCGCCGGACGCGCCGGACTGTAATGTGCGTAGTAGACGTGCTTATAAGCGTTGTCGTCCATCCAGCTCTTCAAATCCCAGAGATTCTGCCCCCAATCCAAGTTGGAATCCACCAGAGAGCGATAGCCGTTCTCCGGGCCGCCGGCCAGTTCATTGAAGAAGGTTAATGGATAGGGGCTAGTGGCAAGTGTCCCCAGTAGGAGCCAGACGAGTAAGCCGTAATGTGTAATTTGTGATATGTAACTTTTAACCTGTGACTTGCAACTTGTAATCCCAATGTACAGAAACGGCAAGATGGGCAATAGATGTCGATACCCAATGTTGACGGTGCTGAAGAGCGTGGAACCAGCGTAGAGGAGAGGGAAGAGCGTCACAGGGAGCCATTTTGACATTTGACGTTTGACGTTTGGCAGGTTACGTGTGATGTAAAATGCCATGCACAAGCCGGCCCACAAAGCCAGAATCAGCGTTGGCAACGGTGTCTTGAGCGCGAAGGCGACGGGGAAGTACCACCACCAACCGTGGTCGTTCAGCCGGCCCAGCAGAAACGTAGGATGGCCCAGCGCGTAGTGCTCGCGTAGCGCTAGAAAAATCTTGAGATGCGTGGCGGCGGGTACAGGAAAGGGGAGGCCGGGAACAGGCCCGACTTCAAATCCATATCCGGCCCACACTACCAAGATTGCCGGCAGAAAGACCCAGAGCGCATGGCGCACAAACTGCGCTAGCCACCGTTTCCAACTTGCAACTTGTAACTTGTAACTTTCAATTTGTAACCTGTAACTTTCGACACTGAGTAGCAACCCGACCACCGGCACCAACATCAGCGCAGAAACCTTAGCCAACTGCGCCAATCCCAATAGCACTCCCGCCGCCAGCAACCAACGATCTCGCTCCCTCGCTTTTTCGCTCCCGCGCCTGCTCACCGTGTAAAGCACTGCCACGCTGAAGCAGACGGCCGCCATATCCGTGGTGATGAGTGAGCCATGCGCGATGAGGTTGGGGTCAAAGGCGCAGAGCGCCAGGGCCAACAGCCCGGCGCGGCGCGCGCCCAAATCCGCGCTCCAACGATAGACGAGCGCGCCCAAGAGCACGCTCAACAGGAGAATGGGTAACCTTCCCGCCACCGCCAGCCGCCGGGGATGGGGATATTGCCAGACAACTGCGTCGGTGATGGCCGAGAGGCTATTGAGCTCCCAGCCGTCTATCTCGCGTGGATTGGGCAGATCAGGTTGCAGCAGCAAGGGCGCGGCAGCCAGCACATTCGCCAGCGGTGGGTGGACGTGGACGGGTTGCAAGCGGAAATCGCCCGTGCGGAGCGTGGCATAGCCGATGGCTAAGTGCGGCCCTTCGTCGAAGGTGATGGAGGCCGCTGTTACCTGCGCCAGCCCTTGCGCGAAGTAGGCCAGCAGCAATGCTAATAGTAGAAGTTGTGCTCCGTAGGCTCGCCAATCTGGCCGAAGCCGGTCTCCTGCCCGTGTCCCTGGATTGGAGTTGTATGGCTTTTCGCTCATGGAACTTCCTCCGGTACGGTGATGAGATATTCGGCGGCGGGTAGGTTTTCCTCGGCGCGGATGGCTGTTGGTCGTGCTCCGTTAGCCGGATTATACCAGCCGAGGCCGAGGCGCAACGGGCGCGCCGCCTCCGCCGGTAGCGCGATGGTGTACTCGTCCTGCACGCGGTCGCCGGGCTGCCAGAGCGAGGTGGGGAAGCCGCCATGCAACGGCGGACGGTCGGCGGTCGCTAGCATTTCTCCCTCCGCGTCGTAGAGGTGGACAAAGGTGGTGAGGTTCTGCGCGAGCGGGGACTTGCTCCGCCACCAGAGTGTGAGCTGGAGCGCTGTTTCTGTTGTGGCGAGCGCGTGGCCCTCCAGTTTAAGGGCTTCTCCAAAGATGATGGGTGTCTCCAACTGCTGGCCGGTAGGCGGAACACCCGCGCGTGCGTTGCTGGCACTTACTCCCACTTGCGCCAGGGTGGCGGCGGCGCGAGGGTCGCCTGCTACGATGAAGGGCAATCTCTCGCCGCTGGTGCGCTCAAAGAGCACGACTGCTAACTGCCAGCCCTGGGCGCGCGCAATCTCTGCCGGCAGCTGCAAGCGGTAGCGATCAGCGAGCACGTCGCCGGGGTGCCAGAGGCCGGTGGGATAATTCCCGCCTCCGGTCCAGCCGTTGAAGTTGAGCAGGGTGCTATCGTCTGCGGGCAACGCCGAGACCAGTTGGATAGCCAGCGTGTAGTTCTCTGCGGGCCGGGCGAGCGCTTGCCAGTAGAGCGTCACATCCAACTCGTCCCCCGGCTGGAAGGTGTGGCTGTTTAGGTCATAGCCTAAGAGCGCGATCGCCTCCCCAAACTGGCCGGTCAGCGGGTGTTGCGGTTGGATGGCCTGGCTATCTGCGTAGAGCGGCGGCGGCGCGTAGAGCGGTCGAAGTGTGGTAAAGGGGAGTGCGAGTGCGCTGAGTGCCAGGAGACCGCCTCCGAGCCAGCTAAGCTGCCGGTGCTGCGTGTGCCAGTAAGCCCCACCGCGTCCGCCCAGCGCGGCGATGATGACCAGCGCGGGGTAGAGCAGGCGGCCTTTAGCTGCCGAGCTCTGCCAGTTCCATTGTAAATACGCCGCTGCCATCAGCGCCAGCCACGCGGTTACCATCCCCCACGTGGCTGTGGAGAGCTCGCGCCCTAACCGTGCGCGACTGAGGCCCCAAAGGCTACTGCTGGTCATCCCCAAGTAAAAGAGGTAAAGTGGCCCTGGCGGCATGGCGCAACCAAATGCGCCCCACCAGGAGCGGAAGAGGTGGGGCAGGTCGCTGAGGATGAGGCCCCAGCTACCGTGCGGCCGGGTGGGGAGCGTCGCCAGGTGTGGTTGCATGGCGGTGAGGTCGCCGTAGAGCTGCCAGTTGCGGAAAAACCACCAGCCGGTGAGGGCGGCGCAGATTCCCGCGAGGGTCAGCAGTTGCGGAAGTCGCTGCCAGACGCGGTGTTGCCAGCCGCGCCAGTTGGAGGGCCATGGTTCCGCCCAGAGAAGCGCGGCGAGCGCGAGCGGCAGCAAAATTATGCCGGAGAGCTTGCTCAAAATCGCCAGCCCGCTCAACAGCCCCAGCCAGAGCGTCCGGCGCCAGGTCGGCCCGTGGTGGAGGACGCGGAAGATAAAATAGCCGCCCCACGTGGTCAGTGCCGCGACCAAATTGTCGTTGTTCACCGCGCCGGCGATGTAGAGGAATTCCGGCGTCAGGGACGTCAGGCCGAGCGCGAGCCAGGCTGCCGCCGGCGTTTGCGGGAAGAGCTCGCGGGTGGCGGCGAAGATGCCCGCCAGCGTGGCCGTCGCCAGCAGCGAGGACCAGAAACACGCCAGATGGAGCACCCGCACGCGCCCCGTATAGGGAAAACGCTCCTGGTGCGGGTCGTGAGGCAGATAGGCGCGGTTGTAGCGCGCCGTGAGGTCTGCGCGACAGCTGGAGTGCGGGTTGTGGAGCAGCGCAGCCGGCGCATTGCCCAAATCCAAGCCGAGTGGCGCGGTGAGGGCGCGGATGAAGAGCGCGGCGGAGCCGTAGTAGAGCGGCGCCTGCGTGCCCTCCTGCCCGTAATGCGGTGCGTCGCCGGCCGGCGGCGGCATGACCGGCAGTTCCCCGCTCTCCAGTAACTGCACGACGTAATAAAAATGGCTCACCTCGTCGGGGGATTCAAAAGGTGCGGCGGTGGCATTGTAAATAGTCGCCAGGATTAGGAAAAAAATCAACGCGCCGGCCAACGCGCGTCGCTCAGTACATTTCATTTAACTTACTCCTCGACGTGGGGGATGGAGAGCACGATGGTTCCGTGGGGCAGCGCTCCCTCCGGGCCGGAAACGGGGAGTCGCTCCAACGTCTCTTGATGATAGAGGCCGACCAGGAGTTGTAGCTCTTGCCCCGGCGCGAGCGTGGGGATGGCGAGCTGGTGCGTATCGGGAATCAGCTCGTCCGCGCGCCAGGTGGTGGTGGGATAGCGTCCGCCGCGCGGTTGTCCGTCGTGTTGCGCGATGATGGCGCCAGCAGCGTCCCGCAGATGTACAAAGACCTTGTAATCCGCCGAGAGCGGCGCGCCGGTGCGCCAGTAGAGCGTCAGAGTGAGCGGTCGCTGGCTGCGCACCACGTCCGGGATGTTGTAGCCCAACAGCTCGATGTTTGCGCCTAGCCGGTACGCAGTCGCGTATTCCGGGGTTGGTTTCGTTCCCGCCTCTGGCGCGATGCGCACTGTGGCCGCGACCGGCAGCGCTACTTCCTCCCCGGCGGGATTGTGCGGCGTGAGGTGGACTTCCGTCTTGGCATCGTAGAGGCCGATCAGCACGTCGTAGAGCTCGGGGGCGGGCGCCCACGCGGCCACTGGGAAGCGGTAAGTATCGCAGAAATAGCTCCCCACGGGCCAGAGTGAGGTGGGGAAGCGTCCCAAACCGGGGTAGGTGTGTCGTTCGCCTACCCGAGTGTTCTCCCGGCCCACTAGCTGGACGAAGATCATGTAATCTGCGGTCATCGGTTGCAGCGCCTCCCAACAGGCGCGCACGGTGAACTCTTTGCCAGCTTGTCCACCTTCTGGCGGCAGTTCGACGCTTAGCAAGCGCGCGCGACCGGCATAGCTCAATACCTCGGTCACTTCTTCAGGGAGCGGGTGCAGACGCGGCGGCGCGAACGCCGGCCAGATCCGGACGCCCGGCGCGAGCGCCGTCAGTGTGGCCAGCGTTAATAATGCTAACCGCGTGAGGCGCGGTCGCTGCAACTCTTGCATGCCGGCCGCTACGAGCAGCGCCCATGCTCCCAGTGCGGGGAAGAGGAGCCGTCCGTGGGGCGCCTCAACTTGTCGCATCCAGTAGAGGAGCGCGCCCAGGATACCGCTGCCCCAGAGCCACGCCAGAGCGAGCATCGCTCCGGTGTGTTCCCGGCGGCGGAGCGACCGGGTTGCGCTCCGCACGAGGAAGTAGCCGCTGCCCAGCGTCAACGTGAGATAGACCGGAGCAGGCCAGAAGATGTGTCCCCAGCCGTAAGCGCCCCAGAAGGAGCGGACGAGCAGCGGGATTTCCGGGAGCAACGCCAGCAGCGAGACCGGTTCAGCGCGGCCCCAGAGCGTGTTCAAGTGGGCAGAGAGTCCTAGTGGTGAGCCGTAGAGCCAGAAGTTGCGCGCGTACCACCAGCCGCCCACCGCTAGGGTCGTCACACCATAGCCTAATGCCGGCGCGACCAGCTCTTTAAGTGAGCGTTTTTCGCGCCAGCCGGCCCAGAGCAGCGCGACGCCGATAAACGGCAGCAGTAAGAGCGTGCTGGTCTTGGAGAGTATCGCCAGGCCGGCGACCGCGCCGGTGGCAAGGGCGCGTTTTCCCGTCACGCCGCGCCGCAACATGCGGGCCGTTAACCAGAGCGCGGCCGTGGTTAACGCCGCGGCCGCGCTGTCGTTGTTCACCACGCTGCTGATAAAGACGAACTGCGGTTGGAAGGCCACCAACATCGCCGTTAGGAGCGCGCCGGTGCGCGTGCCGAAGGTCTCGGAGCCTAAGCCCCAGGCCGAGAGTACGGCCAGCAGGCCAAAGAGGAGCGAGGCGAGCCGCGTCACGTGGAGTGCCAGCACGGCTCCGCGCCAGGGGAACTGCTCACGCGCCGTGTGGATCAACATATTTTTGTTATCCAGCGTAGCGCCGGGGGCCTGGTAGCCAAAGTGGGGGTTGTGCCAGGAGAGCGCCGGCAAATCCGCATCCGGGAAGGGTGCGCTGAAGAGTGCGGCTACGCCGTAGTAGAGCGGAGGCTGGGCCACTTCCTGCCCCGCTCCGCTCTCGTCGCTGCCATCCATGGCGGGCAGGTCGTGGCCCGTGGCCAGCCAGCGCGCGTAGGCGTAATGCCAGACCTCGTCGGGGGCCTCAAAGATCGGGGTGGCCCAGCTATGCAGGAGTACTAAGAGGGTGAACGTAAGCAGCAGTACGCCTAAAGGTTTGGGGAACTCGGGCATCTGGTTAAGGCATTGCTTTAGTGCGCGCGGTGAACTGTTCCGAACGTTCTGTGAGGCAAGCGCCAGCAAAATGACGGGCTAAGATGATAAAGCGTACTTCATCGTCTGGTTGTAGGGCATCAATGATGACTTGGTGTATGGTGGCTTGTATGTAGTTGATGCCGCTGCTATATTCGTAATCTCGTTCTCCCGTGGCGATCAATGGGAGGTAGGCCGTGTGTGTTAGCGTCGTGGTCGGGGATATCTGGGGTGAGGGAGTGAGGATATTGTACCAGACTTGTGTGGAAGCTCCTGCGTCGGTCTGCCAGGTGATCGTGATACTTTGGCTGCCGGTGACGATATTGGTGTTGTTGATAAAACCAGTAGCTTCTGCACTGGGTGCCGGTAAACGTCCATCGTGGTAGCTAACGGGTACTAGCTCTCCTGCATCCCAGAAAGTGTCGTAAGGGACGTATTCGCTGGAACGAGGGGCTGAGTAGAGAATGGCCGTCAGGCTTGCGCCTACTGGCTCGGCTTGCACGGCGAGCTCTTCCCAGGTGTACAATGCCGTTTGCTCCGCAGACCAGACTGTCTCAGCCGGTAGGCCGTTCTTGACCGCTCCGTCTGTGGTGAGTAGGCTGCCGGTAGGATCCAGGCCGATTTTGGTGTTGGGAGTGGTGTTGCCTGGGCTGTTGGTTTTAGCGTAGAAGCGCAGCTCGTAGGGCCGGCAAGGAGTGAGTCCGGTAATTTGTTGGAAGATGCCGGCGGTGTAGGCATTCCAGGAGTGGTAGACCTGTGCGTGGTCTCCCTCGTAGGGGAGGCGTCCATATCCGATGTCGGTGAACTCCGGTGCGGGAGTGCCGTGAATCCACCAGCGGTTCCAGTTGGCGGCTACGTAGTGGTTGGGGTAGAACCATTGAAATGCACCGGTTTCAAAATTGCCATTGATTAACAGATCAGCAGAGCTGCCGGCCGTGGCTTGAGTTGGTTCTTGTTGTCTCCCCAAGAGGAGGAAGTCGCCGCCGATTAGAATGAGTAACCAAGAGATAGTAAGAATTTGGGATTGATGTAATTTGAACATTTTATTGAGATTCTATCCTTTGAAAAGGACGCAGATACACGCAGGCTGCGCTCGCAGGTTAAAAACGATAAATCAGTGTTTATCGGAGCCACTTTCCACATTAGTGTGTCATTCCGAGCTGCCGGGCCAAAAAACGGCCCTGCGCTCGGAATGACAAGAGAGCTAACAACTGAAGCGATAGATAGCTAGACATGGTATTAAGAGTTTTTCTGCGCGCGCCGAATTTTGGCCCAGCTGTCCCGCATGGTGATGGTGCGGTTAAAGACCAAAGCTTCGGGGGTAGAATCCACCGGGTCGATATTGAAGTAACCTTTGCGCATAAATTGGTAGCGACTGCCCGGCGCGGCGTCCGCCAGGCTCGGTTCGACTTGGCACCCTTTCAAGACTTGCAACGAGTGGGGATTGATATTCGCGGTGAAGTCTTCACCCTCCGCCACAGCGTAAGGGTCCTCTTTGAGGAAGAGAGGCTCGTATAAACGTACCTCGGCATCCAGTGCATGTGGCGCGGAAACCCAATGTATTGTCCCGCGCACTTTGCGTCTGTCTGGAGTCGCGCCGCCACGTGATTCTGGATCGTAGGTGCAATGCAGCTCGGTAACTTTGCCGTTGGTGTCCTTTACCACGTTTACGCAGGTGATGTAATAGGCGCGGATGAGACGTACCTCGCGCCCCAGAGAGAGACGGTAGTATTTGCGGGGCGGGTCTTCCATGAAATCCTCGCGTTCGATGTAGAGCTCTCGCGAGAAGGGGACTTTGCGTGTGCCGCGTTCCGGCTGGTAGGGATGATTCTTGATATCAAACTCTTCTACCTGGCTTGCGGGATAGTTATCAATCACCACTTTGAGCGGCTCTACTACCCCCATGACTCGTGGTGAATGTTCATTTAGATCATCGCGGATACAGTGATCCAACATCGCGACGTCCACGGTGCTGTTGCTCTTGGCGACTCCGATCATGTCGCAGAACTCGCGGATGGCCGCCGGCGGGCAACCGCGTCGCCGCAGCCCCGCCAGAGTCGGCATGCGCGGGTCGTCCCAGCCGCTGACGAAGCCTTGCTCGACCAATTGGAGGAGCTTGCGTTTGCTCATCACGGTGGAGGTGAGGTTAAGTCGCGCAAATTCAATCTGTTGCGGATGATAGATGCCTAGCTTGTCCAAAAACCAATCGTAGAGCGGACGGTTGGCCTCGAATTCCAGGGTGCAGATGGAATGCGTGATCCCCTCAATGGAATCCTCTATCCCGTGGGCGAAGTCATACATCGGGTAGATGCACCATTTGTCGCCGGTGCGGGGATGGCTGGCGTGGAGAATCCGGTAGATAGTGGGGTCGCGCAAGTTCAGGTTAGGGGAAGCCATGTCGATCTTGGCGCGCAGCACCCGGGCGCCATCCTCGAACTCGCCGGCGCGCATGCGCCGGAAGAGGTCTAAGTTCTCCTCAACCGCGCGGTCGCGGTAAGGGCTGTTCTTCCCCGGCTGGGTGAACGTGCCGCGATAGGCGCGCATCTCCGCCGCGCTCAGATCGTCCACGTAAGCCAAACCGGCTTTGATCAATTGGAGGGCGTACTCGTACAGCTGGGCGAAGTAGTCCGAGGCGAAAAAGAGCCGGTCTTCCCAATCGAAGCCTAGCCAACGCACGTCCGCAATGATGGATTGGATATATTCCTCTTCCTCTTTGGTGGGATTGGTGTCATCAAAGCGCAGATTGTACTGGCCGCCGTAGTCCTCGGCGATGCCAAAGTTAAGGCAGATGGATTTGGCGTGCCCGATGTGCAGGTACCCGTTTGGCTCTGGTGGGAAGCGGGTGTGTACGCGCCCGTCGAATTTGCCGGTTTCCAGGTCTGCGTTAATGATCGCGCGAATGAAGTCAGTGGCCTCAACCGGTTTACGGGCCTGCTCATTTTTATTACTCATGGATCCTCCTCTGAAAATAAGTCTAAAGGCGCAAGTCTAAAGGCTGTCGTGCGAGACTACCACTTAATGAATATGCTAGGTTCGCTATTCTACCATAGAACAGAATCTCGCCCGAGTTGTCTGGCAGGTATTTTTAGGGCTGGGCTGACCAGATGCTGGCGGCATCGTTGGGCAAGCGTGCGCCGTTGACCGTGGCCGGTAAGCGTGCGCCGCTCTCTGGATGGTAGAGACCTACCACAATTTCTGACGGCTCTCCTTCGGCAGTGAGTTGGAGCGGGTGGAGGTCAGCGATGCGGTCGCCTGGTTGCCAGAGATGCGTGGGGAATGCTTGTTGCATGGGCGGCCCGTCGCCAGTGCCGAGCAGCGTACCGTCAGCCGCAATCATTTGGACAAAGACGGTGTAATCGTCCGGCAGCGGGGTGAGACTCTGCCAGCAGAGTGCAACCTGCCAATCCCCGTTCAGTGACCGGCTTTCCGCATGGGTGAGGGCTACCGCGTCGCCGAAATGTGCGGGTGTTTCCAAAGCGACTGGCGTGGGGCAGGTGGGTGCTCCACCAGGGACGCGCATAGTCGTTAAACGTGCTGCGTCTCCTACTTGCTCCTCACCTGCCCAGACCGGCAATCTTGCTTGTCCCTCCGGAGCGAAGAAGGCGAGTTGCAGATCCCAGCCCTGGGTGGGGAAATCGGTTGCGGGCAGAGGTAGGAGGTAATGGTCTTCGATAATCTGATTAACGGGCCAAGCAGAGGTGGGGAGGTTGCCGTGGCCGGGCCAATGATTGTAGCTGAGGCGGAGGGTGTCGTTCCCCGGAGCAGCGGAAACCAGTTGGATGGCCAGTACCCAGTCTTGGGGGAGGTGCTCGTCAATCTCCCAGAAGAGCGTTACGTCCAAGGTAGGGCGGCAATAGCTGGAGGCGGCTAGGTGGCAGCGCCATGTGGGATTAGTCAGCTCTGCTCTATAACCGCGGAGGTGAATTTTCCGGTCAAAAGTGTAGTCGCCGGGATGGGGGACGGAGCTCTCTACGGCGCGTAGCGGCGGGGGCGCAAAGAGCGGTATCACACCTCCCCGCAGTATGAGGAGCGCCAGGAGCGGAAGGAGAGCGACCCAGAGGCGAGGCAGCAATGTTTGCATCCGTAGTAGCCGGGAGAGCTGTTGCCACCCCAGCGCGATGAGGATTGCCAGCGCCGGGGCGGCAGGAAAGAGTAATCGGCCGCCTGTCGCCGGTGTGATCAGATTCCATCTTATCCACGCGCCGGTGATGATGCCGAACCAGCTAACCAGCAACAGCAGTTGCTCTTTTTGTGAGCGGGAAATTTTTTTCCAGCCGGCCACTGTACCCAAAACTCCGCCTCCGGTGAGGAGTGCGAAGGGCCAGTAGAAGGCGCGCGGGTAGAAGGTGCAGGGCAGCTGGCCCCAGTACGAGAGGTACATCAAGCGGAGGGTGCCCCAAAGTTCCGCTCTGGTTTGGCGCTGACCTACTTTCTCCAACATCGGGGTTAGGGCGGTGGGATCGCCGTAATGGCGCCAGTTGTGGAGTAGCCAGGGGATGAGCAGTATCAGCGCGGGCAAGATGAGCAACATGCTGCGGTGCAACAGTGACCAGAAAGATTCCTTCTCTTGTAGGGTGCGGCTGAACAAGACGAGGCCGCCTAAGCCCAGTAACCCCAAGCCGCTTAACTTGCTCAGAGCGGCCAAGCCGCTCAATACGCCATAACCCAATAATCGGGCCGGGGTGGGGCCTTGCTGCCAGATTGTAAGTAGCAATACCAGCGCCCAAACAGCTAACGGCGTGATCAAATTGTCGTTGTTCACCCCGGCGGCGACCAGGAGGAATTGCGGGTTGAAAGCGACGATGGCGGTACTCAACAAGGGAATGGTGCCGGTTGGAAATATCAACCGGGCTAATGTCCAGGTGCCGGCCAAAGTGGCAATTTGTAGCAGAGTGGAGAGTAGGCGTAGCGCGTGGACGGTGCGCACGTGGCCTTGCCAGGGAAAACCGTCTTGGTAAGGGTTGCGTACCCAGGTGGCTTTGTTGTAGAAGGTTTCGGTATCGCCACAGGTGACTACGGTGCCGGGAACCAGCTGTGCGGTGGGTGGAGCGAGTGGTAGCCGGAGCAATCGCATCCACACCGAGCCTAAGATATGGTAGAGTGGTGGTTGCGAGGCTTCCTGACGCACTTGAAAGCCGGCTTCTTCCGCCGTCTGATGCACCGGCAACTTTCCCGTCACGGCGATATGGCGTGCTACCTCCGTATGTTCCATTTCATCTAAGTTCTCGTAGGCCGGCACCGATACATTCCAGGCAGTGCTCAAGGTGCAGAAAGCCAAAATTAGTAGTAATAGACCCTTGGATTTTAAAATGGACACATCAACACCTCGTAAAAGTCTGGTATGGTAAATATAAAATTGGGCAGCAGCTTCTCTTTCCAACTTCCACAGTATAGCGATGCTGCGTAAGTTTGACAAATCTCTTGTAGAGGCTATAATTGGGTAGTTGTGCCTTTCTAAACACTGGGCCATCAGCTATGCAGTCGATAGTTGGGGCCTTTATTCTTGTAAAGGGGTGTCTATGAATAAAAATACGCTCACTGCTCTGGTAGCAATCGTTTTATTAACCCTCGTCTCACTCTACTTAGTTTTGCCAATCGAACATCCGGAGATGGTCGCCAATTTGCTCTTTTGGCGGCCGGAAGGCTCGCGTTCGCTGAGTTTCCGGCAGGGCTTGGATCTGCGAGGTGGTTTGCAGGTTTTGATGTCTGCGGATATGCCGGCGGACCAGGAACTTCCCGCCGGGGCCATGAAAACTGCCAGTCAGATCGTGGAGAACCGGGTGAATGCCTTGGGTTTAACTGAGCCAATTGTGCAGGTACGTGGACAGCGAAAACTCAATGTGGAACTGCCGGGTATCAACGATCCTGGCGCGGCCATTGATACGATCCGCGAGACCGCATTGCTGGAATTTGCGGAACCGCCAGCCGGGGCCTCGCAGCAATTGCTGACCGGGGCGACGGTCAGCACTACGTTTGGGTTGGAGGAGGGCGCAGAGCTAACTTCGACTATGGCGGGATACTTCAAAACGGTGATGACCGGGGCGGCCTTGAAGGAAGTGGCACCCGGAATGAATCAGAATACCGGGCAATGGCTGGTGAATTTTAAGCTAACCTCCGATCAGGCGGGTTTCTTCTCTGATTATACGCGCAGTCATGTGGGGCAATTGCTTTGTATCGTGTTGGATAAGAAAATCCTCTCTTGTCCCCAGATCCAGGGCGTAATTCCCAATGGCTCTGGCTCGATCTCGGGAAAGTTTTCCTCGGCGGATGCGCAAAACTTGGCGCTCCAACTGCGCTACGGTTCCCTGCCTATCCCCCTCAAAATCGAGAGCTATGAGACGATTGGCCCGTCCCTGGGAGCGGATTCGGTCCAGAAGAGTTTGCGCGCTGGTATTATTGGTTTGAGCGTAGTCTTCTTGTTCATGTTAGTCTACTACCGGCTTAATGGGTTGGCGGCCGACTTGGCGTTGGCGCTCTACGTGCTCTTGAACTTGCTACTTTACAAGTTGCTACCGGTCACGATGACTTTGCCGGGTATCGCCGGGTTCCTGCTCTCTACCGGTATGGCGGTGGATGCCAACATCCTGGTCTTTGAGCGGATGAAAGAGGAGTTGCGGCGTGGCCGTTCATTGCACCGGGCCATTGAAGCTGGATTTGCCCGCGCGTGGACCTCGGTGCGGGATTCCAACCTGGCGACGCTCTTGACCTGTGCCGTGCTCTGGTTCTTTGGGGATGCTTTTGCCGCCAGCTTGGTGAAGGGCTTTGCAATCACGCTGGCAATTGGTACTCTGGTCAACGTCTTCACGGCGATCTTTGTTACTCGTACTTTTGTGCGCGTTGCTTTCCATCTCTTTGGTGAAAAGGCGCTGGAAAAACCTTGGTTGTTGGGGATTTAAGGGAGGAGCGATGCTTAATTTTGTAGAAAAACGACGTACCTATTTTATTATCACAGGTGTACTAATTCTATTGAGTGTGGTGACCTTAGGAATTTCTGCCGCGATGTACGGTTCACCGTTGCGCATCAGTATTGATTTCACCGGTGGCAGTCTCTTCGTCTTGCAGTTTGAGGAGCCGATCACGGAAGAGGCCATCCGCGAGGTGTTCACGGCGCAGGGGCATACGGGGGCGATCATCCAGCAGCTGGGCGATAGTGAGGATAATCTCTGGCAGGCCCGTACCCGGGCCGCAGTGGCTACTGAGGTAGAGAATGTCTTTGACGAGTTTGTCTCGCGGGGGGAGACGGTGGATAGAGAGCGTTCCAGTGTGGATGTTGTGGCTCCCACCGTAGGCGCCGAGGTGGCTAGTAATGCTGCGGTCGCGGTGCTGGCGGCTTCATTGGTTGTGTTGGTTTTCATCTGGTTCTCTTTCCGAGGAGTGCCGCATTCGATTCGTTATGGGGCCGCTTCCATTGTGGCGATGGTGGTAAATGTGATTGTTGCGATTGGTTTTTACGCCTTGATGGGGATTTTACAGGGTTGGGAAGCTAACGCGCTCTTCCTCACCGCGCTGCTAACCGTAATTGGCTTCTCCGTGCAGGATATCATCGTGGTCTTTGACCGGGTGCGTGAGAATATCCCACGTCACCATGGAGAGTCGTTTGCGCTGATTGTCAACCGGAGTGTGATGGAGACGGTTCATCGTTCCCTGGCGACGCAGTTGAATGCGATGTTCATTATGATCGCCATCTTGCTCTTTGGCGGTGCTACGATCAAACCTTTCATTGCCGTAATGTTGGTGGGGATGTTGAGCGAGACCTTTACTTCGCTCTTTGTGGCGGCTCCCATCCTGGTAGTGTGGGATGAGTATAGCAGTCATCGTTAGTGCATAAGATTGATATATATGCAAACGGCGCTCCCAGAGGAGCGCCGTTTGGCGTTACTGCGATTTTAAGCTAACGTAGGTTACCCTTCAAAGTAGTTTATATCCTCTGCATAGGTTTCGGCCCGCAGTGCCAGTAGCTCTTCCCCGCGACTATGGTAGTTGTTGAGAGCCTGAGCGGTTTCTTGCGGACGGCTATTGATCAGCAACTCCAGCATGATGCTTAGTAGTGTGAAGAGTGAGCCGACGCTAGGGATGCCAATAGGACTGGTGGTATCCGCGCTGATGGTCAATTCCGCTTCCCTGTCTGGCAATCCAACGCCAAAATCCGTGAAAGTGATGGTCTTGACACCCTTTTCGCGCGCCAGCCGGACCACGTAACCGCTATCTATGCTAGGGTTTCTGATGGAGATGGTTACCAGTGCGTCGCCTGGCTCCATCTGCGCGAGAACGTCCGCGGATTCACCGAGAGATGGTTGGAAGAGCGTGGCTGGCATTTTTGCTGTGTGCAAAGCCGCGCGGAGATAGCCGGCCAACGGGTAGCTGATGCCTTCACCCACTAACCAGATGTGATTGGCTGTATTGAGTATTTCGGCGGCTTGCCCCAGTTTAGCAGCTTCGGAAGCGATGCCCTGCTGGATATGTTGTATCGTATTTTGGGCCAGCGCCCCTGCCATTTCTGCGGCTGTTTGCGACTCCGAGGCTTGCTGATAGCTGGTTGTTAGCAGCGCAAGTACATGATTATGAAGTTCGCGCGACAGTTCGCGATAGCCGCTATAGCCAATAGTTTGCGAGAAACGTACTACGGTAGCCTGATCAACTCCCACGCGCCGCGCCAATCCGGTTGTAGTGAGAAATGCCATATCTAAAGTATGGACTGTAATAAAATCGGCCAGCTTGCGGAAACCTGGAGTTAGTTCTGCATAGTGTTCGCGTATTCTTTCTTGGAACATATAGGACCTCTCTGTTTGTCTAGGCTTGCTCAAGTAGATTTTTACCGTTAGGTGAGCTGGTTACTGTTGCGGGATTAGTTGGTCGCCCCACAGGTCGTGAGGAGCGGAAATCTCGTATTCTGGCGTTTCAGCTCGGATTTGCAACAAGTTAGCCATCTGCTGGCGACGTTTCTTGAGGCGCGCAGCAGTCTCCTCTTTCATTTCACCAGCCAGAGCTTCCCAGAGAATCGCTAAAATCAATACCTCTGCACCAAAGCTGGGTACGTTAGCGGGGGACTTGCTGGGGACGATAATCGCGAGTTCGGCTTCACGAGCAGGTAGCGCTACGCCAGAACCTGTGATGCAAATAGTATGCACTCCCTTGTTCCGGGCTAATTTGACGGCATAGCCAGTATCGATGCTAGGTCCTTCGATAGCTAACGCCAATAATGCTTCTTCTTCCTTCATCTGGGAGACGATGCTGGCAGTCTCTGCCATGCTGGGGTAGAATGCGTGCGCGGCAAGGCCTAGACTTCGCAGGTTTTTAGCCATGAAATTGGCGAGGTCGTAGCCCATCTCGTCTGCCACTAGGTAGACCTGACTGGCGTTTTTCAAGATTTCAACGGCTGCGGCTACATCGCTGAGATCGGTGGTGACAAAATGTTGGAAATTGCGTGAGGTATTTTCAACTAGAGAGCGGAGTAGGGCCTCGTCGTTTTCTGAAATTTCTACCGGACGGTAAGTATCGGTTACTTGATCCCGCACATAATCTTTAATTTCCAGTGAAAGTTCTCGATAGCCGGAATAACCGATCTCTTGAGAAAAGCGTACGACAGTTGCCGGATCCACACCTACCCGGCGGGAGAGACGTGTGGCGGTCAGGAAAGCGACATCTAAGGTGTTTTCCATAATGTAGTCGGCCAGCTTGCGGAAACCAGGGGTCAATTCTTTATAGTGCTCGCGTATTCTATCCTTAAACATAGGTTTTCTCCTTAAGGTTAACTAAATTTGCAACACTTGTGCTGAACCTGTGAAACTTGTTTTATCAATTACTGGTACGTACCAGTTTACCTATTTACCTTCTGAGTATAACATAAGAACGTAAAAAAATCAAGAAAAAAATGCTTATTTTCACGCCACTGGTTGACATCTTTGATTTCTAAGGATACATAAGATAGTATTCGTATTTTGATGACAAGAGAGGGGGGCATTGAGACGACGTATTGGAATTTTTATAGGAATTGGCCTGCTGGTGCTTTTGGTGGGAGGTTGTGGAACTGCCGTTAAAGAGGAAGATGCGGTGGCGCTTTCTACCCCCATCATTCTTTCTCAGTGGGCGTTACAGGCGGAAGCCAGTTCGGAATATGGGCGACCAAATTGGAGCGCCGCTCGTGCTACGGGAGCGCCGGATGTGCCGGCGTGTCGCGACGATGCTCGCGCTTGGGCTTCAGCCCGCGGAAATGGGATGGCGTGGCTGGAGTTGAGCTACGCGGAAGCGGTTTTTGCGACCGAGGTGCGGGTCTATCAAACTCTGGGACGGGGAGGAATCGCGCGAGTCTTGTTGCTTGATAACAACGGTGGTGAGCATCTGGTCTGGGAAGGGACTGATCAAACGCGCCCTTGCCCCGGAGTGCTGACCGTTTCTCTCTCGCGGGAGTCGTATCTGGTGACGGGAGTGCGGGTTGAGTTGGATGAATCGCGTACCGGGTTCTGGAATGAGATTGATGCGGTGGAATTGGTCGGTGTGCACTAGCTACTATGCGTTCCCCAACAGCCGCTCGCGGAGCACGGCGGGTATCTTGCCGCCTTTTTGCAAGATATCTAAGGTCTCTGCTGGCGAGGTGGGGGGTGGGGTTGCTCTTTCGTCGCTCTGCGTGCCGGCGGTAGTCGTCGAAAGGGGGTCCGGTTCTTCCTCCGTATCTGCCAACCAGAAGAGTAGCTCTTCTGCCCCGTGGAGTTGGGTGACGTGCATTGGAAGCTCCGCCTCAGTTTCACCGGCATGAAGCCAGGCGGCGGGGATGGGGGAGCCGGGTGTGGCGGGCGGGTGGTAATCCGCTCCGGTGAGGATGTGGTGGGTGGCGCTGGCGGCCTCCACTTGGCCGAGGACGCTCTCCCAGCGGGGATTGTAGGCGGTAGCCGGTGGCAGCGGGCTGATGAGCAGAAGTCGCCCAGCGGAGAGCAAGGCGCGTTCCGTATCCGTGAGTGTAATCTTTTCTAGCCCGGAGCGCACGAAGAGGAGCAGTGCTCCGGTGCTCTGGGTCAATTCTGCCAGCAGCAGCTCGGCTTGTTCACTGCCGCGCACGGCGGCCGGCAATAGCGAGCCGTCCAGCAGCAGGCTGAGTGATTCGTGGAGAGCTGGTCGTTCCGCTTCCGGTAGTGTGGCGGGGGGCAGGTAGCTGCGCGGGCGGCGGAGCAAAGTTGTTTCGCCGTGAGTAAAGAGCAGGGCGGGACGTAGTTTGAGGGGCAGCTGCCGTAATCCAGCCGGATAGAGCTCGTCATCCCAGCAGAGAGCGGAGACGGCAGGGAGTTCGGCCGGAATAGATAGTTTTTGCGCTTCTTGGACGTTGATTCCAGCCTCTTTAGAACCCTCTGGTAACGACTTCAGGACTTGTGAGAGTGTCATCCCGACGGTTTGCCAGCGCGCTAGCAGTTCCTTGGCTCGCGCGGTGGGCAGGCCACTCTGGTAAAAATACCAATACCAGAGATTGGCTTGCACCGTGCTCTCTTGCTCGGCTACCCGAAGCTGGTAGAGCAATTCAACTAGCTCGCTGACTGCTGCCGCGTGGCGACCACTGCGCCCCATGCCCAGCCCGTCCAACTCTTCCAGCGTTAAGAGCGTGGGGGCGTGGGCCGGCGTGACGCTGCCTCCGTAGATGATGCGGACGCTGGCCGCGACTTCTTCCCCAAATTGAGTGGCTAATGTGGCGCGCAAGGCTTGGATCCCTGCCGCGATCTCTTCCCGGGAGGCTGGCGCGGATTGCCCGATAGCCCAGGAAGGCTCGTAGATGAAAGCGAGCCGGGCCACGTCCGCTGCCGTGCAATCGGCCAGCACGGTGGAGAGCTGCTGGCGTAGCTGCGCCGCGATATCTTCCTCCGGCTCAACCTCTCCCAGGAGCAGTATGGGGCGTAAGCCGGCGTGCAGCGCGCGATGGACTTTGCGGTTGAGGGTCTCCCCATCGTCGCCGAGATCATGGCGCACTTCCCAGTGCCCGATTAGGACCCAGCGCGCGCCAGCATCGGCTAATAGCTCTGCCGAGAGTTGCCCGGTGTGGGCTGCGGCGCTTTCGGGGGAGAGGTTCTGCGCGCCGACTTGGATGGTGGTCTCTGCGGCTAGTTCCGCCAACGTGGTGAGCGCGGTGGCCGGCGGGCAGATTACCAGGTCAAGCGTGGCCGTGTGGCCGGTAGCCAGCGTCTGAAATTCCGTGACGAAGGCGCGAGTGGCGGCCAGCGTCATGCTCATCTTCCAATTGATGACAATCAAGGGTTTGCGCATAGCTAGTTTCCAGGGGCTTTCTCCATGATGATGGTGACGGGGCCGTCGTTGACCAGTTCGACGCTCATCTCTGCGCCAAAGACGCCGGTCTCCACGGGGATATTTTCGGCGCGGAGCGCGGTGGAGTAGAGCTCAACCAGTGGTCTGGCGACGCTGGGAGGTGCGGCGTGCGCGAAGGAGGGCCGGAAGCCACGTCTGATGTTGCCGTAGAGGGTGAATTGGGAGACGACCAAGACGCTGCCGCCAGTATCCAATAGCGAAAGGTTCATCTTGCCCTCAGCGTCGGCGAAGATGCGCAGGTTGGCGGTCTTGTGAGCCAGCCAGCGAGCTTCTTTCTCGCTATCCCCCTCACCGACGCCCAGTAGGATAAGCAAGCCCGCGCTTATCTCTCCTACTACCTGCTCTTGGACGCTGACGGTGGCTTGCGTGACTCTCTGTGCAACAAGACGCATGATTTACTCCTCTGGTTCTGCCATTTGCTCACTCATATTTTCCGGCACGGCGATCCCTATGACGTAATGCTCCGGGTCTAACCAGCGTTGCGCGGCCGCCTGCACATCCTCGGCGGTGATGCCGTTGATCAGATCGTGGTAGCGGTACAGATAATCCAGCCCTAAAGCGTGGCGTTCCATATTGATCAGGGTTTGGGCCACGCCCTCGTTGGTTTCCAGGTGCAAGGGGAGGCTGCCGAGCAGATAGGATTTGCTATCAGCTAATTCCTCTGCTGGTACGCGCTGCTCTCTAAGCTGGCGAATCTCCGTCATAATCAGCTGGATGGCGTTCTCGATGTTGGCCGGGTTGACTCCGGCGATGACGCGCCAGGGGCCGGGACCAGTACCACCGGCGAGCTGGCTATAAACGTAATAGGCCAGCCCATTCTGCGAGCGGACGCTTTCACCTAACCGTCCCATCATGCCGAAGACGCCCAAGATCGTGTTGGCCAGATGGCAAGCCATAAAGTCGGGTGAGCGGCGAGCTGGGCCAACCCAACCTAACCGAATATCACTCTGGGTTTTCTCCGGGATAGCGATTTCTTGGCGGCGGATTTCTTTTAAGGCGGGGATGGGCGGGAGCGGAGTGTCTGCAGGGCGTGAGGCTTTCCAATCGCCAAACGTCTGGCGGATGGTTTCCAGAGCCTGCTCCGCCTTCACCGCGCCGACTACGACGATGACCATGCCGTGAGGGGAGAAGTTGCGCCGATGGAAATTTACCAGGTCAGCGCGGGTGATGGCGGCGATGGTCTCCGGATAGCCGGAGAGCGCGCGATGATAAGGGTGCGCGGCTGGATAGGCCAACTCGTGGAAGAGCAGATTCGCCATACGGCGAGTGTCGTTAGCGCGTTCTTGGAAGGCGGTGAGGAACTCCCCGCGCACCCGTTGGATTTGGGCGGCGCGGAAAGTCGGGTTACGCAGCACATCGTTGAGCACGTCTAGCATGAAAGGCAATTGCGCCGCCAGTCCCTTAGCTCCTAGTGCGCTGATGTGCCCGCCTGAACCCAGGCCGAAACTGGCGCCCACTGATTCCACCTCTTCGTACAGTTGGTCGAATGGGCGTCGGACTGTGCCGCGTTCCATGACGTCCGTGGTAAAATTGGCCAAGCCGGCTTGGGAGGCGGGTTCGTCAATGGCGCCGGCTTTCACGTAGCCGCTGATTACTACGGCGGGACTGGCAAAGTTTTCCCGCGCGAGGACAGTAATGCCGTTGGGCAAAGTCTGGCGCAAGGTGTCATCTGGGCCGGGATAGGCGTAGCGGCGGTGCGGTGTTATGGTGGTCTGCATGAGTCCTCCAGGTGAGTTTATTTGTGCTTGGCTCGATACTCTCCGATCGTGCGGTTCTCCGGTTGCAGGTAGGTTTGCGCTACTCGCAGTACATCCTCGGCAGTGACGGCTTCCAATCGCTGTAGGTAGCGTAAAAACCAGCTGTAGCTGGCGAAAATTTCGCTGAACCCTAGCCAGAAGGCCTGTCCAGAGATGCTTTCACTGGAGAAGGCGAAGAGGGCGCGCGCTTGTTGTTTGGCTTTTTCGATCTCTGCTGCGGCGAGGGGATGTTGCTGCACCTCTTTGATCTCTCGTAGGATGGTGGCGGTGACTTCGGCGGGGGTGTGCCCCGGTAGGACGGTGGCCGAGAGCTGATAACAGCTCGGGTCCACGGTGGGAATCAAGCTGCCGCTGATGTCGGCGGCCAGCTCTTGCGCGACGATAGCGCGATAGAGGCGGCTGGTGTGGTTGGTGAGACTCCCTTGTCCGATTAGGGAACCGGAACTGCCGGCCAGGGCGACGCTCAACACGGTTAAGGGGAAGATGTCGGGATGGATGGCGGCCGGAATGTGGTACACGATGCTCAGATAATCGGTGTCACCGGCGCCCTCAACGATAACGTGCCGCTCGCTCTGTTGGGCGGGTTCCGAGGCGGTTACCTCCGGCACGTCTGGCCCGGAAGCGAGTTTCTCGAAATGCCGTTCGATGATGCGTACCATTTCCCCGGAGTTGAAGTCCCCGGCGACGGCCAGGACGGCGTTGTTGGGCGTATAGTACGTGCGGTAATGCTGGTAGAGGTCGGCGCGGGTCATGCTCTCCAGATCGCGTTGGTAGCCGATCACTTGGTGGCGGTAAGGGTGTACTTGGTAGGCTGTCTCCGCCAATTGCTCCTCCAAGCGGAATAACGGGCTGTTCTCGCGGCCCTGTCGTTCACTGATAATAACGCTCCGTTCGGACGCCACCTCTGCTGGATCGAAGAGCGAGTTTGCCATGCGGTCGGATTCGATATCCAGCGCCAAGTTGATTTTGCTGGAGGGCAAGGTTTCATAGAAGGCGGTGAAATCGTACCAGGTCATGGCATTGAGATAACCGCCTTCCCGCGCAATGGCTTGATCCAGTTTGCGGCGCGGCCAACGTTCCGTCCCCTTGAAGAGCATGTGCTCCACCCAGTGTGAGATGCCGGTGATGCCCGGTTTTTCGTTGCGGCTGCCGACGCGGTACCAGACCCAGAAGGAGATTACGGGGGCGGTGTGACTTTCACGTGCCAACACGGTTAAGCCATTATCCAGAGTAGTTTTGAGTAGGTTCATGCTTTAGTCCTTAGTTGGTTAGTTGGTTAGTCGGGTAGTCGGGTAGTCTGTTGGTCGTTAGTCTGGTAGTCGGGTAGTCGGGTAGTCTGGGTAGTCTGTTGGTCGGGTAATCATTAGTCCCTCTGTGACCGACTCACGAGAAGAAATGTTCATATTTATCATGGTTGCCTATCCAGAACCAAGT
>JAYELZ010000058.1:0-21701 GCA_034717835.1 Chloroflexota bacterium | reverse complement strand
GCCTCCTACGGAGGCTAAAGCAGCCCAGCTAGGCCCGGAGGGCCTTTCACCTTGTAGCCCGAACGTTCACGTTGGGCAGGCGCTGGATCGACGGCCCCCGCTAAAGCTAAAGCAACCCGGCTACGAGCTGGAAGCCTCCTACGGAGGCTAAAGCAGCCCAGCTAGGCCCGGAGGGCCTTTCACCTTGTAGCCCGAACGTTCACGTTGGGGCGGACTAAAGCCGTCTGGCTCCACCTTGTAGCCCAAACGTTCACGTTGGGGCTGAACCCGCCGGTCCCACATTCTCTACCTCAATATGTTCCATAGCAGTGATCAAGCCGTCTGTCAGGTGATGCTGACGTTGTGTCCGCACGTAACGAACGACGAAAGGTTTGCGGGACTTGCCAAACGAGAGTACGCCATATCCGTTTTGCCATGCGAAGCGATTTGGATAGCCCGACAGGTGATTGACCCAGTGGGAACTGGCCCCTTTCAATTGACCAACAAAGGTTGCTATGGCAAGTCGAGGTGGGACAGAGACGGCGATGTGAACGTGATCCTCAATCCCGCCCACGGCATGCACAATTCCTCCCAGAGCGAGACCTTTTCCGCGCAGGTATTTGTGCAGCGCGGGTTCAAGATTGGCTGTGATTAGCTGCTTCCGCTTGTGAGTAGCCCACACGATATGATAGTATAGTTGCCAGTAAGGCATAGTTTATCCTTTCGATGAATAGCGGTCTATGAACCAACGGCCCCCGCCGGGTGCTGAAGCCCTCCGGCCAGGCCCGGAGGGCCTTCCACCTCGTAGCCCAAACGTTCACGTTAGGGCGGACTAAAGCCATCTGGCTACGAGATGGCAGCCTCCTGCGGAGGCTAATGGCCAGCCCCCGCCGGGTGCTAAAGCAACCCGGCTACGAAATGGAAGCCTCCTGCGGAGGCTGTGCCAGGCCTGAAAAGGCCTTTCACCTTGTAGCCCAAACATTCACATTCGGTCGGGCGCATCAAAGGTCAATCCTATCTCTGAATTGTAGGTGGCTCTGATGGTGTAAGGTTTTCCCTGTACATGAGGGAGCACCTGTCCCTTGTAGAGTAACGCGCGATAGCGTCTATAGCTAATAGAGACCAATAATTCATTGGCGCGGATGGGCTCTGCTTCTTTTAACTGTTTATATTCATTCTGCAATGATATGGGCAAGACGTCCAGACCATCAAAGGCCTGGTAAAATAATTCTTTTAGGCTTTCATCAGCATCAAAGGCGCGCAAGGGACGGATGCAGGTGGCCGCGAACTCACTGGCGGCGATAGAGTACCTTTCCTGCCAACGCTTGGCGACCTCGCCGCTGTAAATTTCATCCAGCCACTTGCCGACGGCACTCTCATCCAGCGGACGGCCTTTTTCTCGGTCCAGGATCACCAGTGTGCGCGCGACGAGTTCCTGGTCGTAAATCTTTTGGCCATCATTGGGTTGACGGTAAACGTGAACAGGCGCCAAGTCGGGTTGCTTTCTCCGCCGATTGATTCGTCCGAAGCGTTGCACTAAAGCTTCTAGAGGAGCTGGATCGGTGTAAATGGTGTCCAGGTCAATATCCAGACTCACTTCAACGACCTGGGTGGCTACCAATACGATGGGTCGGCGTTGTTTGCTGGTCGCACCGGTGGCATCCCGCACTAATTTCTCCTTGTCCAGCCGATCACGCACGGTAAAGCGTCCGTGAAGCAGCTCAACAGGAATGCAGCTTCCCGCCAGCCGCGCGCGCAGTTCGCGATAAGCGGTTTGTGCTCTAGCCACCAGATTGCACACTACCAGCACCGACTTGCCGGCGCGGGCATCATTGACGATGCGTGCCAATCCTTCATCCGACAGAAGTTCCCCTGCGAGCAAGACCAGCCGGTGACGCTTAAAATCATCAAACAAGACTGGCTCGGCAGTGATCTCTTGCGTATTCCCCAGCGCGTCACGTAGCCAGTCTTTGATAAGCGTGGGGAAAGTGGCCGACATCACTATAAAACGGGCGTGGTAGTTTTGCGCCAAGTATTCGATGGTCTTGAGGATCAAGGCCAACCGTTCAACTTCATAGGCGTGGATCTCGTCAAAGATGAATGCCGCCTCATAGTAGTCGGTCAGCATAGCCTCGTACCCTTTCAGCCGGTACATCCCTTTGAGCATTTGGTAGGGGCTGAAGACACGTACCGGTGGGTAGTTAAGTTTAACCAGATTACGCGCCCACTTTGCTTTTCCGGCCGCTGCTGCCGGGTTGTATTTCTGTTCCATCAACATCCGGTACAACGCCAACAGGCTGCGCCCGTGCTGCAAGCCAACTTTGCCGGGGAAGCTCTCTTCCAGCCGTATCTTCATCGCGTTCATACTGGCCTGGTAGGGCAGCGTGTAGAACAGGCGAGGAAGCCCGCCGCTGATCGCGGCCTGGTGCGTGGCCCAGAGCAATGCCGCCTCGGTCTTGCCGCTGCCGGTCGGCGCGGTCAGCACTGCCGATCCGGTGGTTGTCTCCGCCATTGATTGGTGTTTGAACAGTTTGTCACGCGAAAGCTCCCGGCTGGCTAGAATGGCATCGGCGTCGAAGTGGACGTGGGGCAAGGGGCCGGCGTGCGCCGACGCGCTGTGGTCGGCGTTGACAAGATGTCCGCGTAGCAGCAGTGTGCCGACAATCAGCGCCCGCTCAGCGCTGCGTTCAATGCGGCGTACAAAGCGGCGGTAGATTTTCAACCAGTGATAGATACGGGCTACCCCCTCTTGTTGTACCCGCGCTACCGCCTGATCCTGGTTGGGGAAGGCTGGCATCATGACACCTGCCTCGCCCAATCCCAGCTCGTCTATCCAGGCGGCAGAACACTCGGCCAGCCAACGCCACAAGCCACGCAGTGTCGCTTCATCCATCTCGGCCACCCGGTCGCTGAGTTGGTCGTCATCGAGATCGTCGGGCGGTGCGTAGAGCCGCCGGATTTCGGCGGCGTCTTTGTGATGCGAGACGATGGCCGCCGCTACCCAGGATTGCTCATCGGATGTCAACCCGTCTGCTATCCAATCCAGGAAAGCTAATGACAGTACCTCGTGGCGGTGGGGCCAGCGTTCGCCGCCGCGCAGCAGGGCTTGAAATCCGCTGGCGGCCTTGCCAAAATCGTGTAGAAAAGCCGCCCAGAACAGAATATGCCATAAACGTGGGACGCCGAGTGTTTGTGGCAGCTCGGGGCGCAGGCGGATGAGATCGGTCAGCCGTTCGAGCACCGCCCAGGTGTGCAGTGCCAGTCTTTCCGGTTGGCCACCGGCGCCCCTCTCGGCGCTCTTGGCCCAGATGTCGTCCAACCAGTCAGGCCAACGCGAGGCGGTCACCGTCTTCTCCCGTAAAACTAAGGAAAACCAGCCCCAGATGTGCTC
Source organism: Chloroflexota bacterium (assembly GCA_034717835.1). Lineage (GTDB taxonomy): Bacteria > Chloroflexota > Anaerolineae > B4-G1 > SLSP01 > G713. The sequence continues at coordinate 18,331 of JAYELZ010000058.1, read as the reverse complement.
CCTCGGCTGCGGGTGTGGTTGGATCTATCCAGTAGGGACCGTTAGGCTGGTCGCTAAACTGGTAGAACTTGTCACTTGCTACCCGTTCCTTGATCATCACGTAGCGGCTGAAGACCGGCGCTCTGTTCTGAGTGTAGTCGAGATAGCGAGGCATCAGCACCGTTACTCCTTGCATTGTCTGTAGTGCCATTTCGTGGGGCGCCAGGGTATGCTCGAAATAAGCCCGGTCGTTCTGTTCCAACTTGACCACGCTGATGTGAGTGTAAGTGCAAAGGTCCTGCGAGCGTCCTAGCACTACGGCATAGTGTGGGCTGCGAAAGGCCGGTTCCCACTCAGGGCGGTTGATGTACAACGTTAGCCGGGGATGGAAGAGCAGTTCGCGTTCAAAGGGATTGACCTTGCCCTCTAGAACTTTTGGGATTTTTGTACCGGGCAGATAGCCCCTGGCTGCTTTCAGTAAGATGATGTGCTCGACATCTGCATGTTTACGCCGGTTCTGATAGGTGAAGTGATAAGCAAACTTGACACCAGTGGGGTCGAACCATTTTCCTAGCGCGCTGCAGATGTGGCCATAGATAGTCGCTGGCGGTGGCATTTGGAAACTGGGGTGAATTTGTTGCATAAAGTGTGGGTAGCGAAAAGAGGTGGTTATCCCTTCTGCTACCACTTTGAGTACGCGCATGGCTATTCTCCTTGTCTGAGCTTGTGCTGGGCGCTAAAGCGGCCCGGCTACGAGGTGGAAGCCTGCGTTGGGGGTTAGACCAAGCACGGAAAGGCTTCCACCTCGTAGCCCGAATGTTTGCGTTCGGGCGGACGTTGTTAGTCCAACCAACCGGCATTCTCGGTATTTTTCAAATCAATCACTAAAGCCTGGAACGCCTCACGCGGATGGCTCAACTTCACCTGCTCCGCAAAGGCAGCCAGTTGCCCTCCATCGGCCAGCGCGGCCTCGAATTTTGCTCGTTCGTCATCCAGGTAGCCCTTCACCCAGCCAACGTACACATCCGAGATGATGTCGTCCGCGAAGACGGTGAGGGCTTCTTCAAGTGCAGCTAGTTTGAGCGTGGGCAAACCGCGCCCGGTGGCACCTACGACGTGACCAAAGATATGATTACCGCCTTTCGTCACGGCTAAGATGACCAGTGATGGGGCAACATCGGTGTAGTGCAGGGTCTGCTTGGCCCCGCCCTCCAGATGAGCCATTCCTTCGAACAAGGCACTCACTCGTTGGATACGCTCATCAGATGCCAGGCGATAGGATTTTTTGTCTTTCAGGTGTTCCAAGCTGCTCTCTGCGGCCAGTTTGGTGCGCACGTCGTCCAAGTTGCGAAACCCCGTCTTCTGACGGTAGGAAAACGTACCACAGGCGTGTAAGTCGAGGGAGAGCAGTCCCTTGAGCGTGGTGCGGTAAAACTGGTGCTCGTGAGGCACCGGATTCCCTTCATGGCGCGACATTGTGCCAAAGTCGTTGGTGACGTTGACTGGGGCAATAGAGACCAGCGTGCTGACGCGGAAGGGCGAAACGCGGGTGATAGTATCTGTAGTTGGCGTTTCCCCGGCACGGGATGCATCGGCTTCCCGTGCTTTAACGGCAGCTGTCTTTTTCGATGGCGCGCGCATGTAGCCAAACAGGTCGTCATCCCAGTACAAAATGGGATTGGCGTCGGTGTAGGCGACTTTCTTCTCGCGGTAGATGGGCGCAGCCTTCCAGCCGAAATTGCTGTTTTCCAGAGTAGTTCGCAGCCAATAGCGGAAGGCCTGCGCGGAAACGTAGGGATACGCTCCATCCTTAGCCCGGATAAGTTTGACGCCGACCGTGTTATCGGTGCGAGCGCCTGGAATGCTACCCAAATTGTTCAACGCTGAAGCAGGAGCATCAATTAACAATAAACCGGTTACGAATGACATGATTTGAAACCTCCTTGAGATAATTATATTTTACGTTGGCTCTCAGGCCGATGCAACTTGTTCATCGGTGGATTCAGGAATAGCATCTATGTTGTTTCCTAACCATCCTTGTGCATACAGTTGCTCAATCATACGAATCAACACCAGGTCACGTGCCAGCCGCCAGTCTGCGCGGGCGAGATCATCTCCCTCTTCGAAAACTTCGATGTATGGATCGAGGGTGATAATGGGCGGGTGACCGTGCTTCACGTGGGATAGATTTACCTTGATGAGCGCTGTGCGGAAGTAGCCATAGCGTTGCTCGGTGAAAAATTCCCGGAAGAAGCGGCGATCATTCTGACTGCTGACATACTCAGCCAGCCGGTCGCCCATGGTGCGGATTTGTTCAATACGTTCTTTGTCCATATGTAGTACCCTCCTGAGAAAACGTTCTGTGATTTTCCACGAGACCAAATTGGCCTCGTTTTGTAACGAATAATCAACGCGCGGATCGGTCTTGCCTCGTGCATAGCGCAGCGCAATGCGCAAGAAGTAGGTGCGCAAGAACTTCGGGGCATTGTTTGGCAAATCAAACAAGTCTTCATACAGCCAGTTGCGGCGCGGTTGGAAAGGCTTGGTGCTCTTCTTCCTCCTTTTCTTCTTGGGAGCTACCGCCCATGCCCGATGAACGATCGCATTCCACTCTTGGTGATATTCTGCCCTTTGCATATCGCGCAAAAAACTGATCATTTCCATCGGCAAGTAATAAATGTCGAGTTTCGGTTTCTGCCCGCTGTTTGTCAGATGATAGGCCGTTATGGAAAAATGACTTTCATCTTCGCGCGCTTCGCGTTGCAGTTCTTTGGCCTGGAGTAACACATCAACCAGCAATGTGCGGTGAGAGAATTTCGCTCCGGGCATCTTTCTACTGTCAGCGGCTTGGGCCAATTGCACTGCCTTACGGTTTCCAAGCAAGAACGTTTTTGCAAAGTGATAGGTCAAGTCATCGTTGTCAGAGTGAACGGCTAGCAAGCGACCACCGCACTTAGCGCAACCCAGAGGGAAGGCCTGAAGGCAAAAAACCATTTTCCCTGAGATCGGGATCCCTGGATTGCCGTTCGTGTAGAAATTGATATATTTATCACCTAGCGTTAGAGGTACCTGGGCACGTCCGCCTCGACCTGGTGGTAATTTTCCAGACAATTCGAGAGGTGCAGTAGGTTCACCTGTGAAAATATCCTGTTCAATCGTGGTTCCCGTGTTCTCACAAGCCCATTGCCTTAAGTGATGTCTGCTCCACTTTTCTCGTTTCTGCCGTCGCATTTCACGCTTCTCAACCGACAAATTAGGTTTATCTGGATTATAAGCATTCTGGCTAAACCAGGCATTACTGGTGAAGGCAACTGTCAAAAACGATTTAAGTGGTTGTTGGACGTACTCACGCGCAATGTAGTCGGCCATCTTATCCAGATCTGCCTCAGTAAGTCGTGCCGGATCGTGTTTCCCAGCAAACGCCGCAATCGTTGCTATCCCCACGTCTACTAACGGATGTCCTGTGTACTTAAGCATTTGCACCTCCTTAATCTGTTGATTCGTTAGTTTGTCTCATCCATATAGCGCCGCCGCCTGTTTCAGTTCCTCCGCCACGCGCTCCCGCAGGTCCTCCGGCGCCAGCACCTCGCAAGCGGCGCCCCAGCCGCGAATCCAGGGGACCATCTCCCAGGCGTGCCCTACCTCCACCGTCAGCACACAGCCGCCGTCCGAGGTATCCGCGAGCTCCTGCGACGGATGCCAGTGGCTTTCCTTAACTCGCCGCGTGACGTCCGGGGAGAATTTGAGCCGCACTCGTTCCAGCGGTGCTCCCGGCTCCGCGTAAGCGATCCCCCAGGCGGTCCGGAGCAAAGCCTCCCCGTCAAAGTTGGGTGGTATTTCAAAGACCTCCGCGGTCAGCTCAGCCCGCACGATACGCTCCAACTTGAATGTGTGGACGGCAGTAAACCAGGAGGCCCAACCGATGGCGTAAGTCGCATAGCCTACCGCGGAGGCTTCTATGAGATACGGATGCAAGCGATAGTCGTGGATATGCTCACTGTTAGCGGAGCGATGCCAGATGTGAACTACCCGTCCGGTAGCCCAACCCAAGGTCACCACTTCAAATATATCGGCGAAAGAGCCCGCCTCCTGCTGAGGACGTGCGGTGACTAACCGCTGGATTTCATCTCCCACGGCCGCGGGGAGTACCTTGGCCAGCGCCTCCAACGCGCGATTGACGAAGGGGTTGGGTTCATCGCTGGCCTGATCCAGCAAGCGCGCCGCCAGATAGAGCGCGGCACCTTCCTGCAGCGTGAGTTGCAAGGGTGGTAGTTGGAAGCGCGCCCCTGCCATCAGATGCCAACGCCAGTCCGGCGCCTCTTCTTGCACCAGCGGCAGACGAAAAGGCGCGGATTGCAAGTCCTGTAAGTCGCGGTTGATGGTTCGCTGCCCCACGTTGAATAAGTCCGCGAGCTCTGAGGTGCGGTACCCACGGGGGGTACGGAAGAGATATCGTTGTAACGCCAGTAAACGCCAGGCTTTGTGCATCGCTTCATGTCCCATAAGCACTCCTGTTCTAAGTTGAATTTAGATTACCAGAGACCCTCGTCAGGGTATGTCGAGGTCTGAGCCATTTGATAACGAAGTACCTCGACATTAAAAAATTGGAGGGAGGCTTCATCAGCGTTGCTGCCGCGCCTGCTCGCGAACGGTTTGCAGATCAAGAATCTCGGCCACCTCGTAGCGCCGGGGGAGGCTGCCCGCCACCGGTCGCAGCCGCACGCAGGGCGGGAAGTAGCCGCAGCGTCCATGAATCTGGGCCAGCAGCACTACGGCGCTAAAGTTAAGCGCCGGCGGGACGACGAGCAGCGGGAGCGTCTGCCACTCGGCGGACGAGAGTCCCGCTGCGTCGACCAGCGCCGCGATTTGCGGCGCCAGCGGTTGCTGCGGGTCGATCTGGCTGGGGATGTCGATGACGCGCGCGATGGATTGAGCGGTGAGGGCCTCGATTTGGATGCGCTGAGCGGCGGTCACCGGGTGGGCGAAGTTTAGGAGGATCATATAAGCTCCCTATCTTACGCCTTCAGCGCGTTCAGTATAATCATGGCTGCCAAAGTGTCGCAAAGAGAGTTTATTCCCCTGATACGTGCAAGTAACACGATTGCCATCATCAATGCGGAAATGTCCAATAGGCAGACCAGAGGGTAGCCTCTTCTCCTCGTAGTTATCATATAGCATTCCGCCAGAACGCTTTAGTGCGGTGATATCACCCTTTGCTTCTTCTAACATGACACTTGCTTGGCAAACCGTCTCCTGCAATTTGATACGTAAGGATTTATCCTTAAATTTCTTCCAATCCTTTTTAAAGCTATTCTCGTATTCAATGTACGGTAATTCGAGTAGCTTCTCTGCTAACAAGGGGTCTTTGAGGCGGTTCCAAAGTAGTTGTCCCCAATCAGATAACGTAGCATCTTTATTCCCGTCTACATCCAGCAATGCACCAGTTATATGCAATTCACTACGTAGGTAAACACCACCAGCGGCCAATCTAGCTAGCTCGTTGGCATATGGGTTTAATTTTGCCTCATCTATTTTGAGAGGCAGGCGAGGTATATTCAATAATTCGTCACTACGCTCAAAAATATAGACCAGACGATCAGCATAAAACATACCGATGATGTTCAAGTAACCCTGGAGGCTCTTAAAACCACCCGTAAGATTAAAGATGATTTTATACTCTTGCGCACTGTACGGCGGGATAATCTTTTCAAAATGGTTTAGTAATTCCTTGATACCATACGAAAAGTTAGCTACACTGCCTGTACTTAACTTTGAGGGCACAAATGTATCTATATTTTTAATGCCGATATCTTCCCGGAGAAAGTTCTCAATAGTTTCTGCTGCCTTTTTACCTAATGCCGTATCGGTTGCTACCAGAAGATGCATATCCGCACTGGCCTCGAGATGATTTTCATAGAGGGCATACAAACCATTTAGCTCTGCGCTCAGCCTGCGACGTTCCGATACACTTCCCGTATGCAGTTTTTCAGCCGCGCGTTGAGCCAATTCACCGGCCTGAGCAGCTAGCTCCGAGGGTAATTCAACATCATTGCTATGTTGGTTGATTTCTCTGCGCAAGTCTTTTTCATCGGATTCGAGACTATTAAAAAATAGGCTTATGCCAACTGGTGAAAGTACTAACTGTTTCTGTCTTTCCACAATCATTCTAATCCTCCTTCTCGCTAAAGGCTACTAACTCTTGGAACCATTTCTTCTTGCGTGATTTTTTCGTTCGTCCGGCGGACTCAATTCTCTCCAAGATCAACTGTGCAATGATGCGTTTACTAGCTGCACTGAACTCTAATTTTTTCCAGCGTTCGTACTCATTATGTATTCTGCCCGCCACCGACCTGGTGGACATCTGATCTAATCTCAACCGAAAACGCTCGATCGTTTTTTGTGCTCGTTCTTGTGCAGCGCGGGCTTCTTTTTCAGCCTCCGCCCAGCCAGTAAATACCATCCGCCCATACCCACTGGAGGTCTTGGCGCCAATCCCCTCTTTTGCCAGGGCCAAGCGTAGGATTTCAAAAGCAGCCTCGACCCAATTTTCCGCTCCGTGTAACGCGATGAGATAGCTGCCGGTAGCACTCAGAAAAGAGATTGGTGTAGGGTTGTCCCAATCCGCAGGGGGAGAATCTTTACCCTGATAGTATTCGGGATGATGCACAGTGATAACATCCAGGGCTAGAGGATGGTCTTGTTCGATATTGACGGGGATGTAGAGCGCGTCGAAGAAGGTGACATAACCGGCCTCCTCAGTAGTACCGAAAAGAATTTTATAAGCCGCTGAATTTTTATCCCATGTTTCCTCTAGGCGATTTCTAGCATAGCGTGCCGCCAGTCCCTTGAGCGCGCTGCCAGGGATGTAGGGCACGCCATAGGTGTGGTGTAGGGTGATCGCGGTTTCGAGTACGCTTTCCCCGCCTAGCCCGATAGCAAGGCGTCCTTCTGTTTTTGCAACTTGAGAGAGCGCCCCGGCTGCATCCAGTGATTTTGTCCAGCGTGCAAAGAAGGTCCGGTAGGAAGCCTGCACAGAACATCTGGCGGCATCTTGAAAGTGTGCTGTCTTAGCGTTCTCTCCGCCGCCTTCGACTTGCTTTTTCAGGTACTTATCAAGCCAAAGTCCGGTGTGGGTAGTTTTACCGATTCCGATAGCTTCTAGTTCTTCTCTACGACTTGGGGTTTCCATTCTTATCCCTCCTCATCAGCGCCGGGTTCAACCTCCAGCACCGATTGGGCGAAGCGCTTGAACCATTCCAGGGCGCTCAAAGTCTGGCGCGTGAGCCACATATAATTTGTCAAGTCGGCTTCCCGACACTGTTTGACAAACTCTTGCGCATCCCCTTCAGCGATAACTTGGGCCAAATCTGCTAACAATGCTTGATGGCCATCTTTTCCACGTGTATGGACAAACGCCAGCGCCTGAATCAACCCGGCCTGCCGCACCAAAACCGGGAACTTGTGCGCCATTGAGCCGTACTGCTTGCGCTTCAAACTCTCTTTGGGGTATTTCCCCCTACGACTTTCAATTTTTTCGTAGACCGCTTGTGCGTATTTCTGTTGTAAGGTGTGCATGTTGCCCTCCTTCATGAAACTAGACGTAGACGACAAAGACCGCGCCCTACAGTGGCGCTGCCGCCAACCTGCAAGGGGCTTCGCGCCAGTTTGGTAATAGCACTCAGTACATCCTCTTCACTAGCCTCGATTTTCTGGACGACCATCAAGCCTGAGAGAATGCTCTCAGCAGGTAGTGCTTCCTCGTACCAAAGGGCACCATCAACCACAGTTTTCTTCTCATCGTCAAGGCGAATACGAGCAGTAACCTCGGTCGCGGTATCCAATAGGAAACTCAGCACATCATCATGTACCACGCACAGCCGCTCGGCGAACAGCTCGCCCCAGGCTGCATCGGTGCCAAATAGCAGGGGTTTGAGCCAATTGAGTAGATCATCGACAGTAGGAGCAGGCTGGCCTTGCAGTAACAAGTCTTCCAACACGACCTTGTTTGCTGCTCGTTTCACGTTCGTGAGCAGTTGAGAATCTGTTGCTGAAACGAGACACTCATCTGTTGCCTTTACCACGGGAACCTCGCTTGCGAAATGCGTATCTGCCATTTTACAATCGCGCTGCAAGCGTTGGAGCAGCAATGGTGAAGTGACCCAGGCAAAGGTACCAGCGAGACTGCGCACCGGCAGGAATAGCAAGCGCAAATCAGAAAATTGCGCCGAGCCGGCATGGTCACTGGCGTTCTCGGTCTCTGGGCCAAAGACGCGGATTTTGAGAGCATCATCTTCGCAATTAGAACGCAGTACGCCCTTGATGCTCGAACCGGGAACAATGGGGATGCCGGTGGCTTTCTCGCGGGCAATCGGCAGATCAATCGCGCCTACACCCTGGCCGGTGCCAGCGTGCAGCGGGGAAAGTGCGTGCAGAAATAATAGTTTAGCTTTCATCATATACTCCTTTGTTATTTTTTTAGAAAAGTGAGAAAGGCTTGCAAGACATCCGTTTGACCCAGTAACATCTCCTCGAGAGGATCGGTATTGGATTCATTGTTAGTAACTTGCCACTCGACATCTCGTTTATTTGTGGGAAAACCTTCTATTTCTAGTCCGTGAGGCGGCACAAATGGTGCCTTTAGGACGGCAACCAAACCTACTGCGTGTCCATCTGCACAGACGATAGGTTTGAGAAGCAGTGGGCTGGCCAAACGTTCAAAGGTCTTGCCTGTCTTTGAATCAGGTTTTCCCCGAAGTGTGAAAGAATTAGTATATAGATTTTTGTCATGGGGGAGATGAAATAAAATGGGTAAGCCAAAAACAGCACGGGGAAACTTATGAACCAGTTTGGGCGACTTATTTCGTTTTGGCCATTTTAGAGAACGGTTCAATCGATAGCGAATTTCGTTAGCCTCGGGCCATAGACTTAGCCCCATGTGCTTGTGGCGCTTTTGCCGAAAGTCTTGTAGCTTCCCAATCAAGTGACTCCAAACTTGAATTGGTGAAATATGATGCGAAGGTCTATACACTTCAATGCGCATGTCATGACCCAAATGAGGCACATCATCAGGCCACTTACCGTTTACGACAAGATGTTGTAATTTTTTGCGTAGTGCTGCCTTGAATTTACCCGATGGTGTTACAGGAACACCGTCATCATTCACGGAAAGCAACTGTAATGCCCCAAATCCGCGCCGGGTGCGTGCGCCGAGACCGCCAAAAGTTTCCCAGGCCCATAAAGCGGCTTCAATTTCTTGTTGGATTGCGTTGTCCTGCGGATAACTGACCTCTAAAATAAACTCCACGCCCACTCTAACGGCAGCCGTTTCCATGCCAATTCGGGCTTCTTTTTTCTCTGGTTGTAAGGGGAAAGCCGCGTAGGCAGGTACTACAGAATCTTTACGCGGGCGTATTGAGGGTCTTCCATATCTATTTCTAGTAACTTCAAAAGGTCTATCCAGTTTTCCCTCGACAACATCATATACATAGACGTTGACTTTTGACGGTCCCCCGTTTCCCGCGGCTGCCCCCCAGATAGCTGCTTCCGCTTGGCGCATTTTATCTAAATCCCCATTAAACTGCCCACCGCGTGTGGCTCGCCACCAGAAACGCAGCTGGCCGCGTATCTCGGTACCCCGTACCACGGTGATGGGATCGGCCTGGTTAGGTTCGACCCCACCGCCGAACAGCGGGGTAATCAACTTGTAGCGGCGCTCTTGTGTAATACGCTCATCCTCACGTTTTTTGACCTCCGGGGGAGTTGCTAAACTAGGAACTCGCGCTCTCATACCTTCACCTCCAGCTTTTCAACTTCACCATCCCAAACACCCAGTAAGGCCAAGCCAAAACCGTCACGCCGGTCTTGCTCGCTATCGCTAAGCGTCTGCATCCACACGTTATCGATGAATTGGTTGATGGCTGTTTCATCGCCATCCAAAGATAGGTAATAAACGCTGCCCGCGGGTGCCAGACGGCGACTGGCTTTTGATCTGTGCTTTGCAGCATCCCAACCAGAGACGGCTGCATAACGAGGAACCGCCGCCGCCCTAATACCCACTGTTAAATCAGGACTAGCGTGACAGACCCACTCTGGCAGATACCCTTGCTGGAAAATGGCGGGAGTAGCTAAGACCAACCGGCAATGTTTTTCCTTCACGATAGCCTGCCGAATTCTATCAGGGCAGACGGGCAGCGAGGTATCAGACTTTTTCCAATTTACCATGCGGCGCTCGCCGCCCAAGAAAGCCACTCCTTCCCTAAGGTCCGCATCTGTTTCTACGACTAACGCATACTGTTGCAGCTTGCTCAATACCTTTGGCTCTACCTTTTCTTCACCAGGTATGGCTGCAAATTCCAGTCCGCTGGTCTGGAATAGAAAACCCTCTTGAGCGGTGCCAGTTTCCGCGTCAATGCGCACATGTACACGGCGCTCAGCTGTTAGACCGGAGATACCTAATTCCATCAACTCCATCGGTTCAGTATCGTTCGCCGGTTCTACTAGCCAGGCGCGCATAGCCCTCCAAGTCCAAAACCGGGGGGGCTTTTTATGGGGCTTGCCCTTGACCACAGGATTTGCACTGACCAAGAGTAAATCCGCTGCCAAATTGGTAGCTGCCCCAGCGGGAATGGCCACCGGATGTGCCCAGTATCGTTGTCCTTTAAACTCGTCATCGGATTTGGTGACTAAGCAATCCGCGGGCGCCGGCAGATACCATTCCTTAGCCCGACCTTCCACATCTATCCTCGCCAAAATAGGCCCGCGAATGCTTAATCTGCGCAGCCTGTCAAGTGGCTGGTTAGGATTGAACCAACCAGCTTCGTTTTGACCAGCCCGTGTACGCATCCCGCCAGCCAACACAGAAGGATACGGGAAAGGCAACGACGTCGCCTGCGCGCCAGGTGTCGCGTTAAAAGGCTTGCCATCCCTGAAAATTAACGGATCTCTAGGTTGAATCAACCACACACTCATACTTGCACCTCCTTTTCGACCATAGCGATATCCGCCATGTCATAGGCCCCAACAAATTCGCCAGCGATGATCATTTCCTGGGCTAGCTCGTCCAGGGCCAACTCTTTGTCTTTGAACCACGCTTCAAACTTCTGCCGAACTTCTTGCTGAACTTCTCGCTCGCTGCCCCCTTTATGTTTGCGCTGGATGATGCGCAGAGCTTCACGCTGAAAGGCTTCTGGTGAGAGTGCGGTATGGCTCAACTCCTGGTGCAGTTTCTGAAGCTCATAGGCCGTCCCAGTGCTGATTTGTTTTTGCCGCGCGTATTCAATCAGAACTTCCATCCGTTCAATCAGCGCATTCAACTTGGCGCTTGCTATCCGATTCACACCACCGCGCTTACTTGAGATGACCACCAACGCATTTTTCCCCGGAACGCTTTTAGCCTGTTTTTCCGCTTGCCGAGCCAGATCTAGCACATTATTCAACGGAGTAAGATGGTGCGCGATGATCAAGCCCCCGGAAAGCGACGGCAAGTGTCGCCTCTCATCATCCGAGAACGAAAAAACTTGCATTGCTTGACTGAATTCAGTATTCAGAGCAGAAATGCACTTTAGCGCAGTATGCAAGGGCAGGTAGGTCATCACGTCATCGCCGCCCACATAAACCGGCACGCCTCCATGATTTTTAATGATACTCTTAGCTCTCTGGGCAAACGCACTTAATTTCCGCGAAAAATCCTGGTGCTTCTCCATGCTATCCTGCGCGTCAAGTAACTTGCCCATATTGTCCCCATCAGCCAACAATAGAGCATAATAGGGGCTGGGGCGATAATTAATCCCCTCATTTTTGAATATCTTGACAAATTGTTTCCGGAACTCACCACGTTTGTCTTTGTCGGCAATCAACTGTACCAGTCGCTCTACGTAGACCATAGCGCCTTCGGTTTCTGGCTGACTTGTATAACCCGCCAACATGGTTCTGATATCCTGAACCAGACTTTCCTTCTTCTCTCCCAACTTGATCAGAAAGGGAACTGCCGCTAGATCGGTTGTGCTCTCAAAATCACGCAACTCATTTTTGCCCCAACGCTTGAGAAGATCCACACCGGAGAGAATCTCGCCTTGCCCAGCGTGATAAGCGTCATAAAAAGCGTCTTCACCACCTAAGGATTTAGCGGTATCTTGTAACACCGATTCGCGTACTCCATCTAGCGAGGATTTAGGAAGCCCCTCTGGCCCATTGTGGGGCTCAAAGTCACGGGTATTCTTGCGCGCCGCAAGTAAGGCCTCTGCTTGTGCCCGTACGAGTTTGTATTCTCGCTCATCAGGGTAAGGAACGCTGACCCAGTAGAATTCCAGTAAGTCCCGCAGTTGTTCTTCAGCAAGTTCACGATCTATACGTCCCTTGAACTTCTTGTAGGTTTCTCGGTATATGTGCGTTAACCGCTGTTCTACAGCTCGCTTGACGTTTGTTCCGATCTTGCCAGGACTATCTTCAATTACAGCGATAATCTTGTTGGCTACACTCAATTTCGAACCTCGTTCTAAATTTTGCCCTGGTGCAGGGAAAATGAGCTGCTGCGGGGCTGCTGAAAGTTCCCTAGCCCCTGCTTTTGAAAGCTCACTAAGTAGCCAAGAGCCAAACTCAAGATCGTGGCTGGTTCGCGCCGTAGCGATGAAGTCCTGCACGGGCCCGATTGCACAGACAAATAAATAACTGTTAGTTTTATCCATAACGCCTCCCCCAATCCCACATAAGGATCACTTCTGTCTAACTTGAACAAAGCATACTTACCGAGTACCAATCTTACCTACTCATCACTTCATGCATTATCCCCTCCCTTATTAACCTTCCTCAAGTATATATCTCAAGTCTACATCCCACCATAGAACCCTCTCTCAAAAATCTTAGCACTCTTTCCAATGTTTTCCACCCCCCTTCATGCTATGCTATTCACAATTCGTGTTGCCAATAGCGATTGAACTTCTCGTACAAAAAATGGTACGTCAACCATTCATCTTCGGGAAGTTGCCAGGAATTGCGACACTCGGCCAAAATCACGGTTTTGTGGGCATGGATGGTTTTGACGGTGACGTAGAGCGACTCGGCGACTTCTTGCGGATTTTTCCCTGTCGCAAAGGCCCGCAAGGTATCAAGTTGGCGCGGGGTGAGGTGTTTCACGACCGTCTGGCAACGGTGGCGCTCAGTACTTTCCAGTTGGCGCGTTTGGGCTACGATTTCTTCTGCAGGCGGTATTTGGGCCAGCGCGCGCAAGCCGGGAAAGTACGCTCCCCACGGGGCCAACGGCACCTGGATCAAATGCACGCCATCTGCAGGTTGGGCATGCATCACGGCGCCATCATGGGCGCGCTCCAAGAAAGGCTGCGGAGTGTACATGTGCCAGAGACAGTCGTCGTGATCAAAGTGCAACATGGCTGCTGACATGGCCAGTAAGGCCAGCATCCTGCGCCCGCCGGAGATACAGACGTGCAGATGGAGTCCCTGGGCTTTCAGGCCGGCGATTTGGGTATAGATGCTGCTCCACGCAGCATTGGCCGTGGCTGCGTCGCGAATATCGTCGAGCCGCTGCCCGGCGCTGCGCACCGGCAAAAATTCCAAACGGCAGGGATGTCCGGCGTAAGTAGGGGTGGAGAACTCGGCAGTCAGTTTTTCCATGGCCCGTTGAATACGTGGAGCAGCTTCGGGTGGCATGAGGTGTAAGACTAAGACTCGGCGAATGGCAAATCCGCGCCGGAGCAAATCATCCAGGGCAAATGTCACCACTTGTGGCTGACCGCCCAGGGTAGCCAGCATAACGTATGATAATGTGAACATGTTAAATTTCCTCCAGCTCTAAAAGAAAGGATACGCTAGATATATGGCACAGTTCCCTGCAATTCTCATTGGTGGCCCGCCCCACAGTGGAAAATCCGTACTTACCTACAGTTTGACCCACGCTCTCCGCCAGCGCGGCATCCAGCATTATGTCATTCGCGCCGCTCCAGACGGTGAAGGGGATTGGAGCAATGAAATTGACCAGAAATTGGTGCGTGAATTACGGTATAAGGGTGACTTTACAGCTGCTTTTACTGATTTTGTTTGCCAAAGCCTACGCAACCGGCACTTGCCGCTGTTGGTGGATATGGGAGGTCGCCCTACGCCGGCACAAGAACGCATCTTCGACTATTGCACCCACGCGATTTTACTTACCCCTGAGGGAACTTCCCGCGCGTATTGGCGTGAACTCAGCGCCCGCCATGCCTTACCGCGCCTGGCAGATCTCACTTCTGCACTTCAAGATAAGGATATCATCATTAAATCAACTCCGGTGCTAGAGGGAGTGCTTACCGGTCTGGAACGGCGTCACACCGCCAGCGGCCCGGTTTTTGAGGCTTTAGTTGAAAAAGTGGTGTTGTTATTTGACTATGAGCCACGCGCATTGTTCCGTATTCATGAGAGACTCTGTAAAGCAGAATTGGTCATTGATTTGCTACGTCTGGCACGCACATTTGATGTCCCCCGTGTAGGCCAAAAACCACAATGGAAGCCACATCATCTCTCGGCAATCCTTAATTACCTACCAGCAGCCACGCCGCTGGGCCTGTACGGACGTGGCACCAATTGGATCTACACTGCAGTATCGCTGTTAACCCTTCCCGCACCCTTCTCCCAATTTGATCCCCGCCTAGGCTGGGTTCAAGCCCAAACGTTGCCGTTTGGAGAATCCTCCACACAACCGCTCCAAATTCGACAGCATCCTTTAGAGGATGGTGTATATTTAGATTGTCGCATCCTGCAAACTTATCTGAGCTATGATCAGTTACCCCAACTGCTCGTGCCCACACTGCCGTCTAACCGTGGTGTAATTCTGGGTGGTAGATTACCGTACTGGCTCTATACCAGTTTGGTCCGTACATATCAAAACCATCCCTGGATTGCAGTTTACCAACCCCAACTGCAAGGTGCTATTGTGGTGTACTCTAATACGTCAGCTTATACACTGGGGGATTGTCTTCAAGGTATTGGTCGCTGATGTAAACCACTCTACCAATTGCCCCAAGCCGGCATGGAATGTAGCACGAGCGGGGTAATTGTCAAAAAATTACTGCCTGCGCCGCACGACCAGTCAACGTAAAAGCCGCTAAGAGGGTTGCCCTCTTAGCGGCTTTAATGAACTGGTTACTTGGTGTTACTCTTTGGAAAGCGTCACCGGTAGACTGCCCAAGAGGAGTTGCGGGCTGATGCCTTCTTGGGTGATGATGATCTTGGCATTATTGCGCAAGGAAGCCTCGGTGGTCTCTAACTGGCGCAAAATCTGGGCATTGCCACAGAAGTATTTCTGGGCCGCCTCGTTGACCAGTTTGATCGCCTGGGCTTTGCCCTCCGCGACTTTGATGGAAGCCTCACGCTCGCCCTCTGCCTGACGGATGGCTGCCTCGCGCTTGCCTTCCGCCAGCTGGATGGCCGCCAGCTTCTCCTGCTCGGAGGCCTCGAATTTTCCGGTAGCCAGCAGGCGCATGGCGCGGCGCTCCTGCTCCGCTGTCTTCTGTTTGTGCATGGCGATCTTGATATCTTCAGGGGGGTCAATGAGCATGATCTCTACCTTGCTGACTAGCAAGCCCCACTCCTCGGTGAATAGGTTGAGGGCTGACTGCAAGTTAGCGGCAATTCTCTCGCGAGCTACTAAGCTCTCGTCCAACGTCAGATCGCCAAATTCCTGGCGCAAGTTGGTCATCGCCAGCCGCACCACCGCGATCTTCCAGTTGTCGATGTTGTAGAAGGTCTGTTTGATGGACTTCTCATCGCCCTGAGGACGCACCCACATCACGCCATCCACTGAAATCTCCACGTTATCTTTAGTGATTACCGACTGTGGCGGGATATCCATCGTATGCTCACGAATATCGCGCACGCGCACCAGGTTGACGAACGGAATTTGGAAACCCAATCCCGGAGTTACAAACCCCGTATAACGTCCAAATATCTCTTTGATCCCGCGCTCGTAGGGCTTCAACGCGTAAATCCAAGAATGGATTGTTCTCATGGTAAGCCTCCTCTGTTACCTAATTTATTAGACCCACAAAGAGATTATACACCGCTACTGTCTGCCGTCTACTGTCTACCATTTGACACTCCCCCTCTTTCCATTACAATTTCCCTAGCACCGTCTACCGTCTTATGAGACGAGACGTCCTATGCTGGCGCATACTATCCCAGCACAAAAAACGACTACCTGACTACTGGACTAAAGACTACCTGACTATTTTCGAAGGAGTAGCAGATGAGTCAAAAATTAACCAGCGCGGAGATCCGCCGGCGCTTCTTGGAGTATTTTGAGCAGCAAGGGCATACGGTGGTGCCGAGCGCCAGTTTGGCGCCGCAAGACGACCCGACGTTGTTGTTCACCAACGCCGGCATGAACCAGTTCAAGGATGTTTTTTTGAGCACGGGTAGCCGCCCCTACACGCGCGCCACCGATACGCAGAAGTGTATGCGCGTCGCCGGGAAGCATAACGATCTGGACGATGTGGGCCGCGACGGCACCCATCACACGTTCTTTGAGATGTTGGGCAACTGGTCTTTCGGGGATTATTACAAAAAAGAGGCCATCGGCTGGGCGTGGGATCTGCTGACCCGTATTTATGGCCTGGAAGAGGAGAAACTCTGGGCCACCGTCTTTAAAGATGATCTGGGTACTTTAGGCCGCGATGACGAAGCCGCCAACTTCTGGCACACGGAGACCACCATAGAGCCAGAGCATATTTTAGATTTCGGACGCCGGGATAACTTCTGGGAGATGGGTGATACCGGCCCTTGTGGGCCATGCAGTGAGATCCATTATGACCAGGGGCCGCAGGCTTGCGACAAGCAGGCTGTCCCCGGGCATGTCTGTCGTGTCAACGGCGACTGCGCGCGTTTCCTCGAACTCTGGAACTTAGTCTTTATCCAATACAATAACCAGGGTGGAGGCGATTTGGAACCGCTGCCGGCGCAGCACGTCGATACCGGCATGGGTTTTGAGCGGTTGGTGGCGTTGTTGCAAGGCGTCAACTCCAACTACCGCACTGACCTCTTCTGGCCCCTCATCGAGCGGACCCAGCAAATGGTGGGGCAGAGTGACGCAGAACGCGAGACGCACATCATCGCGTACCGCGTCATTGCCGATCACATCCGCGCCTGCACCTTCCTCGCCGGGGACGGGGTGCTGCCCGCTAACGACGGGCGCGGTTACGTGCTGCGCATGGTGCTGCGCCGCGCCGTCCGTTTTGGACGCGAGTTGGGCTTTACGGAGCCTTTTATGGCGAAATTAGCCGCGCTGGTGATTGAGATGATGGGCGCGCAGTTCCCCGAACTGCCGCAACGGGCGGATTTCATCCAGGCCACCATCTTGGCCGAAGAGGAGCGTTTTTTGCGCACGTTGGATCAAGGATTGGTCCGGCTGGCAGAGCTCATCAACGCGCTCCAAGCGGCGGGAAAAAACGAGATTCCCGGCCCAGAAATCTTCTTCCTTCACGATACGTTAGGTTTGCCGCCGGAGGTGACGCGAGATATCGCCAGAGAGCAGGGCTTCACCGTTGACGAGGCCGGGTATCACGTGGCCCGCGAAGAGCAGCGCGCCCGGGGGCGCGCGTCCGGCGAGTTCCAGCTGACCGCCGACGAGCACGCGAAACTTTATCCGCAGTTGGCCGCCACGCTCCCCCAGACGTTAGCACACGTTCCGCATGGCGCGCTGGAAATCTCCGCGCGGGTGGTTGGGCTGTTGGGGCCGGAGCGCATTTTGGAGCGCGCCGCGCCAGGGGCGGAGGTGGAGTTGGTCCTGGATCGCACCAACTTCTACGTGGAATCTGGTGGGCAGGTGAGTGATACCGGGCGCATCACCGGGCCGGGTTGGGAGTTCCAGGTAGAGGAACTCCGTGAGCCAATCGCGGGGCTGCTAGTCCATCTAGGGCGCGTAGTCCACGGCAGTCCCTGCCGAGGAGACCCAGTCCAGGCAGTGGTGGCGCGAGAACGCCGTCAAGCTATCATGCGGAACCATACCGCCACGCACTTGCTGCACCACGCGCTCCGCGCCGTGCTGGGCACGCACGTAGCGCAGGCCGGCTCACGGGTGGAGCCGGAACGATTGCGCTTCGATTACAATCAGAACGCGCCGTTGACCCCGGAGCAGCGCGCCGAGATCGAACGCATCGTCACCGGGGCAGTGCTGGCGAACTACGCTGTCACCACGCGGCAGGAGAATTACCGCGACGCGCTGGCAGAGGGCGTTATCGCGCTCTTCGGTGAGAAATATGGCGATGTGGTGCGTGTGGTGCGTGTCGGTGATATCTCCGCACCCTTTAGCCAAGAGCTCTGCGGCGGCACGCATGTCCGGCGCACCGGTGATATTGGTCCCTTTATGATC
>JAYELZ010000057.1:0-5027 GCA_034717835.1 Chloroflexota bacterium | reverse complement strand
ACCGCCCACAATCACGCCGCAGACTGCGCCGCTCTCGTGAGCCAACGGCGCCAACGCCGTCGCCAGCAGACTGAGTCCCCAGTAGCTGCTGCGCCCCGTGGCCGTGGCTTTCAAGGCCGCGTAGGCACTCAGGAGAATTAGCGTCACTACCAAGGGATGAGAGAGCGCGGTGATCCAAGGAACGCTCTCGGCAAAAAAGGGAAAGATGACGAAGAGCGCGCCGGCTAGCAGGGCGCGTCCGGCGTGGCGCTCACAGTGCATCACAATCTGCCGGACAAGCACCGCGCCCCACCAGAGCAGGATGAGGTTGACCGCATGGAGTACAATCTGGCGTATACCCAGGGGAAATAGTAATCCCAACTTATAAATTGAGAAAGCGAGAGGCCGATAATAATTATTTTCCTGCGTCAACCAGATATCACGCCAGTTGTGTTGCTGCAGCCAGGAGATAATGGGGAGGTCATCATGGAAAAAAGGGAGGTGTAATGCAAAATGGTAGCAGAACCAGACGAGCAGACCTAGTGATAGCGCACTCACTAATCCGTGATGAGTGCGCCATAGCCGTGCAATCTTATTCATCTGACATACATCCTCTCGACTAAATTCCTGGTAACATATTGCGTGTTCCGTTTGGGGAAGTGTTACACGACAGACAACCCGGATATAGCTCTCAACTCATAGAGATGAACAATACCTCAAAATGCCGGTTTGGACAAATTGCGAGGGAAAGAATTGGCACTTGTAGTCAGTTGCAGTAAAATAGCAAGTAGTGCATTGATATAGTTAGCCAGGGAGGCGATTATGAAATCGGGTAAAACGATAGGCATTATTTTGATGGCGGCGGGATTGGGTATCTGCCTGCTCGCTGCGCTCTGGGCGGGCGTCAGCGCCATGGGGGAAGGATTGAGCAACGCCGCAGCTATTTTGGGTGTGGGGTTGGCTTTTCTCATCAGCGCGCCGCTGGTTGGAGCGGGGATCTTCCTCTTCTTTCGCAGCCGGGGCGAGGGAGAACAGCTGGCTTACGCACAACAGGAACGCAAATTGCTGGGGATGGTGCAGACCGCTGGTCAAATGGACATCGCCAGCGCGTCCCTAGAGCTGGACGTCAACCGCTCTGCGCTCAAGGAGATGGTCTACGATCTGGTCAACAAGGGCTTCTTCGCGGGCTACATCAATTGGGATGAGGGCATGCTCTACTCCCGCGACGCCTCGCAGTTGAAAGACGGTTCACAATGTCCCAACTGTCGGGGCGAACTGGAGCTCGTGGGTAAGGGCGTGGTGAGCTGTCCCTATTGCGGCACGGACATCTTCCTAACGGAGTAGCGCGGGCCACGGCGTGGACTTCACGCCACTCGGTCTAAATTCAAACCGACCAGAGCATCCATCGCGCGCAGCCAGGAATCGCGCTCTGAGCCTTTAGGTTCATCGCGGAAGCGGTAATCGTTTTTGCGGATGAATTCCTGTAGTTCAGCGCGTAACGCAGTCCAAGCTTGCCGCTCTACCTCCAGCAACAAACGCTTTGACTCAGTGGAGCCGCGCAGCGCCAGCGTCAAGCGCAGATGCGGCAGGCAGAGTCCGCCCGCCTGCTCCAATGCCGTGCGGATGTGCTCCTGGTGAATATCTTGCAACAGGACGTTAGCAAAACGCGCTGCCGCATCTGCTCCCACCTGGCAGGCGGGACAGGTTGCAGATGGTGCCAGCTCCTCGGCGAGCTGGGTGGGCGTAGCGCGAGTCTCCCAAAACTTCAGGGATGACTCAAATTCCAGCTCTGTATCGCCGAGCAAATCCTTGATGACATTCTCGTAAACGATGGCGACGCCCAACGCGCAGCCATGCACCTCCCGCCAGGCGCGAGCGTGACGGAGACACATCCCCCGCGAATGTTTGAGCTCCTCGCGAGTGCCGAAATCCAAAATCCGCTCGTAAGTGAGCGAATTCAAAAAAGACTCTTCGGCGCGGGCCGCGAGACGGCAGAGCGGGCATCCACCTCGCTCCAAAGTGTCACGGAGTTCAGCTTGCATAGTTTTTGATAGTTTGGGTTTGAACATGCGGACATTATAGAATCTTTAGTGAAAATGTACATTCGGTTAGTGTCATCAGGTTTTCGCCTACTGCAGTAGCCTCCGCAGGAGGCTCCCCCCTCGTAGCCTTGGCATTTATGCCGGGCTACTACGAGCTGTGGCCGTGCCACCAGGCCACGTCAAGTTGCCAAGGCGGGCAGGTTGGAGTGGGCCTAACCCAGATATGGACGCGCACCTGGGAAGCATACCCGTCCTCAGCGCGCCGCTGAAAGCCGTGGCGCCAAAATCGGCCCCACCGTAGTAGCGCTGGTTCACCCCGCTCCCCACGCTCCGGTACTGCATATCTACCCCGTAGTCATCGACATCGCCGCCCAGATTATGGTCGCGGGTGGTGGCGGCGGCACCGGAAGTGAGACTGATTCAGCCGCTGTCCCATCCAGGATAAGGGTCTATCCAGATGCGGATGCGCACTTGTTCAGCGTAGGTATCCTCCGGCTCTTCCTTGATAAAATCCCACATTATCTATATAATGGTAGATAACTAATCAGCTATCATCAGGGACACACCACCCCCTCCCCACTTGACGTCAATAAGATACGTACCCTGCCGCAATCTCATTTCTTGTGGGCAACACAGCACTCAAAACCACAGAGGAGGTGTACCTCGCAGACAGTCACGGCTTTGGGGAATCACTGAGGATTCCCCTCATATATTTACTATTCTAAACAGGAGGATTGAAATGTACATCAGAAGACTGCAACATATCTGGTTAGTCGTGATATTGGCCGTGTTATTGGGTCTAGTTGGCATTCGCCCTATCGCCGCCGACGGCCCGACAACCATCGCGTACACTTACGATGATGCCGGGCGACTCATCAAGGCCGTCTATGGCGACGACACGACCATCTCCTACGCCTACGATGCGGCAGGTAATTTACTGACGCGCCTCGTCACGCAAAACTTCGAGATTTATCTACCGCTCGTTATGCGCAACTATACAGGTTAGGGAGGAGAATCATGAAACGCTATACATATTATCTGTTAGCTCTTGTCTGTCTGATTGGCGTATTGATAGAACCGGGAACACCGCGCGCGCAAGCGGCGACGGAACCGGTGGTCGTCTCTTCACCCCAGGGGCCGGGCTGGCACCAGGTCACGCTCACCGAGGGCGTCGCGCCCGCCGAGGCGCGCCAGGCGGCCCTCGCCCGCGCCTCGGCAAGCACTCCACAGGCACAAATCGCCGGTCTTCCGGCGACCGCTGCCGAGGTCACGCCGGAGATTACGGCGCTGGCCCGCGCACTGCAACACGATCCCATGTTGATTTTCGACTACGTCCACAATCATATTGATTACGTGCCCCTCTTCGGCACGCTCAACGGCGCGGCGGGCACGCTGCGCGCCGGGCGCGGCACCGACGCCGATCAAGCCGCGCTCTTCATCGCGCTCATGGAAGCAACAGACTACTACACCGCGAGCTACGTCGTCGGCAACGTCACCTACCCCACCACCACCCTCGCTAACTGGGTGGGCGTAGAGACGGCGCAGGCAGCGGGCAACGTCTTCGTCAATGGCGGTATCCCCATCGCCGGCGGCGTGGGCGGCTACCAGATCACGCGCATCTGGGCCGAGGCGGAGATCGGCGGCACTACCTACACCTTCGACCCGGCGATGAAAGCTTACAACGAGACCGCAGGCATTGCCGATTTAGGCAGCGCGCTCGGCTACACCCAAACGCAATTCCTGCATGACGCCCAAGTTGGCGCCACCACGACGACCTCCTATACCTTGAACCTGAACGAGGCTAACATCCGCGCCGACTTGATCACCTATACGACAAACCTCATGGACTACATTGATACCGACCTGCCCAGCGGCGGCGTGGCGGACGTCATCGGCGGGCGCGAGATCGCCCAGACCGAGATGACCGCCTACGCCACCGCGCTGCCCGACGCGCTCGCTACCTCCGTCACCAGCCGGCCCGACAATCTGGCAGGCTACCGTCACACGCTGCAAATCGAGCATGAGGACATCGACCACACCTTCGACACCTTCCAACTGGCGGATCAGCGCGTCACGATTTTCTACGACGAAACGGACGGCAACAAACCCGTGCTGCGCGTGGATGGCACGCCCGTGGTTACTGGCACGGCGACTATCAGCGGCACGACCTACACCATGAACGTTACGGTTACGCATCCCTATAAGGGCTTCGACCAAACTGCGTCTTTCAACCTGACCAGCGGCGGCGCCTACGCGCTGCTCCACGATTTCAACACCGTCTCCGCCGACGTTATCGCGGCAAGCAACGCCCGGTTGACCAAATCGCGCCACGACGGGCTGGCTGAGTCCTCCGAGGCGATGCTGGGAGAGACGCTCTCCCTCATGGGCTGGACGTGGTTGCATGAGGTACACCTCTACTCCGAGCTGATAGACCGCGTGGGCGATGTCGTTTCGCTGACCCACCACAAAGTCGGCATCATGGGAGAGGAAGAGGGCGTCTTCATCGACGTGCGGATGGGCTTTGTGAGCAACGTCTCCACCGACGGCAACTCGGATACCTGGGCCGCCTTCCGCGCGCAGACGATGATGGGCAGCGCCTTCGAGCATGGCGTGCTGGAGCAACTCCAGGGCGGCGCGGCGGCCTCGACGATCAAGATGCTCACGCTCAACAACGCCAACGGCGACCAGACCTTCCTCGCCGATCAGGACAACTGGGCCACGATCAAACCGCAATTGCAGAACTACAGCCCCGGTCAGCTCGCCGCCATCGAAGCCAGCATCAATCAGACCCGCACGCTAGTGTTGCCGGAGTACGGCGACATCACGCTTAACGCCTGGGAGGGTACCGGCTACATTGACGATTGGCAGAACGCCGCCGGTACCTCCGGCTCCATGGGCATGATCATCTCCGGCGGCTACTATGGCGGCTACGGCGGGGACAAAGGGGACGTGGATAGCGAGCAGGTCCAGGACGAGACCGAGGAAGGAAACCAGCCTCCAGATAAG
>JAYELZ010000056.1:0-21863 GCA_034717835.1 Chloroflexota bacterium | reverse complement strand
TCATCGTATATGTACAATAATAAAGCCATAATTGTTCGATGCCGCAGGTTGTGCTTCTTCTTCATGACTTCTAAGAAGAGCTGAATGCGTTCATCATTCCAGTTCATTCTCTGCCTGGATGTTCTTAGCATTTCCGCAAAGTGCTTGCGATTGAATTGCTTAATATCTTGAACGATACCTGGCTTTGAAAAAGTTTTAAATGCAATACTGACATTGGCAGGTCCACTCCATTGTGAAAGGAATTTTCCCCAATGCCAATGATTGATAAATTTATTGTATCGCTTGGGATTAAATTCGATACCCTCAGTTGTTATCTTGCTAGCTCCCCCTTTAAGTAGTTTGTTTAGGAAAGATATATTTTGGAAATTAGATGTTAAACCAAAGATTAATAACCCAGTGCTTAATAAAATGAGAATAATACCGACAATCGTATTACTAATTACGAGAATCCCAAAAATGAAAGCAAGGAAGCCGTAATAGAAAAATTCATTCCATTTTTTCGCCTCCCATTTATGCTTGAGATTGAAAATGATTTGAGCAAATGGTGGGAGAAATATCATACTGTATCCCCGTAATTTGCCATGGTTAAACCCAAAACCGATGGACTTGATATATCCAATTAATAAAAAAATAGAACCTAAGCCACCGATTAGGGTTCCAATAAAAATCACTGTATTTTCAAGAAATTCCATACTTTTCCTCCAGAAATAACATTGAATTTAATGCACCTAACGGTTAAGCTCACCTGCCGCGCGGCGGCGGGGTGCATACCTGGGCTAACTCCATAATTCCATAGCGCGCGAAGCCGCCGCTGACCACGCGCGCTAGCGCGGTCGGGTGCCGCGGATGTTAGGCTGCCCCTGATACAGAAACCTACCTATGAACAACTACAAAGAGGATATCAGCATAAGTTTCGTATACTCTACCTTGCCAGTCAAAGTGTATCCCTAGTTTTTCGATGTGTTCTCTGCTTATCTGATCCAAATGGGAATTGATGGTATCTGCTAGTAGCTTTTTATTGCGTTTTAGCCTCCAACTGACTTCAAGATTGTCAATGTTGACTAGGATTAAGTAAAATCTACTTGCTGCATCAAAACGACGTACGCCCTGATTCTCATAAAGCCAAACCTTGAGTCTTGTGGGGTCTTGAATTGTTGACCGCACAAATTGTTTGCGTGTCGCTGCAAAGCTTTGTATAAAGTCGCATGCACTCTCTGTTGGATATTCGGAAATTTTCGCAAGCAACTCTGGAAACAACTCTCGTTTAGATTTGTCACGATCGTACCATATTCCTTCTTGCCTACAAAAGCCCTTTAGCTCTGTGAACTCGGGTCTCAGTTCTGCATCTTTGCGAAGTTCCTTCATGTATCCGTCTGGAAAGTAAGTCACTTTAAGATCATAAGGAAAATCAGCTATGAAAAAATCCACTTTCTTCACACGGCCTACTGCTGGCAAGACCTTTGGGTGATCTTTAAATATATCCTCTATGATTATGGACGTCCAATGATTGTACCATGAGCATCGTACATACCCCTGCATGCTCATATGAATCTCGTTGTCAATAGCGCTGTTGAGCTCATCCCAGCCCTGTATCTGCTTGACATAGTTGTTGACAATGGTCCGCTCAAGGCTGTTTTGATACAGACCTCCCCAGTCAAAAGCTTTCATCTGATACAATTGTGAGATAAGATAGTCCTCATTCTCACGTCGCTTGCCTCTCTCTTCTTCATATAAATCTTTGATCAACTCTTCACTGGCTTGTTCTTTTGGTCTATTGTCGTAGATATGCTTAAATAACTGACGGTATCCGATTCCTTCATAGTCGATACCGGCTCTCCGACATAACTCTCTCAACTGGGGAGCACGGGATATAGAACGAAGCTTCAGCCAGTAAATTCCATCAGGATCATTGATAAGGTCTACAAATTGGTTGTTGTCATACAGATTTTTGAGCGTATTGAAATTAGTTGGCATCAATTCTCTCCTCATCCTTTAGACTCTAAACACCAGCGTCCTTGGGCAAATTTAAACTTGTCTTCAAGTGTGTCAAGAATCGAAGAAACCCTGTAGATACTTCCGGTGGGGATGCTAGATACCAAAAGAGCATTCAAAATCTGGTAGGTTTCTGCACCTTCTGGATGATGGACCAGGTAATCGGAGAGTTTACGTTCCAACTCAAGTTCACTTCCATTAAAACGAATTCTCCTAGCCTGTTTTGGGATTTGCTTTTGACATGTAATAACTAAATCTGTTTTCAGAGCTTGTTTCCGTGTATCTTGTATGACCGAATGAGCAGAGTAGTCAAGAGGTTGAATATCTACTATTTCAAATCCCGTTCCCAGGCAACTGTTGAGCAAAGAAAGCCAAGTATCATCACTGAGACTGTTAAAGACAATCGAGGCATAACGATTATCCCCAAGGACGCGCCAAATCTCCCCAAAAGCAGCCGCTAAACGCTTGCGATAGTCCTCCTCGTCCTTTTGTCGTTCTGGAGATGCTGATATAACAATCTCCTCTTCCCAATTACTTTCAAACCTCAGCCACGAGTTCCACATTAAACTTAATTCCAGGTAAGGCATTCGATTGCCATGTGGTGGATCAACAAAGACATAGCCGACAGTTCCTGATGGAATTTTCAGGCTCGTTGCTGTCCCGGTCTTGATCCAATATCCTTGTTCAACCTGGTCAAGTTGTTCAAAGTTGGAGCATTGAATAGCTGAAGTTGGAATAACTTGGTTTATCTCTCTTTTGCCTCTTAGTATGCGCTTGAAGCGATTCTCAAAACAACGCCAGACATTGATCTCAAAGTGTTCTGAAGGCACCCAGTAGCCAATCACCCAACTTCCAACTTCGGCCTTGCCTGCTTTTTGCTCCCCTCCTTGTTTTCCCCTTCTTCTAATCACAAAAACCATATTACTGGCTTGTGGTAGAGCTCCGGTGAAACAGAATTTTAGCACTGATTTTATCTCTTGATCTTGTACCTGTTCTATTCTTTCTAATAGCAATGACAGGCCAACCAGTGCCCGCTTGGTAAATAAATCCGATACATGCATGCCTGCCTTTACATTGACACGAGAATTCTCTACAAGTTGTGTCAAAGGGGCCCACTGGAGGGTATTGGTTGGTTCAAGAGCGGCTTTAGCATCTTTCTGAGAAGCTTCCTTAATCGCTTTGCGTGTTCGACACCTAGGGCACCTATACCATACTTCCTTGGGATTATCTTCTTCCCATATTGTGTGTGTAACTATTGCATTGGGATTGCGGCAGTTTAGGCATTCAGTATGGTAGAGCTGATCTATGATGGGTTGCATCTCCATTTTCAGGTTTGCAAAGGTGTATCTCAAATCCCGAATATCAATATGAGACAGGCCCATCCGAGTTATGAAAATAGCGACAGGATTTATATCTATTCCAATAGCACGCCTACCTAAGCGCACGCTTTCTACGACAGTAACTCCAGAACCACAAAAGGAATCCAAGACTATATCACCTGGCGATGAGAATCGCTCTATATAGTCTGCGACAAGATTATAGGGCTTTTTTGACCAATACTTGTGCATTGCATAAATGCCTTTATAAGTCTTGGGCAGTTCGTCGTCCTTCAAATCTTTCATTCCAATGTTTTCTAGAAAAGAAAGTTGGCCTATACTCACGGATAAATTTCCTCCTTATGCTCAACTGAATCCACTTGACCATATTATACGGGCCAAACGTTAATACAGCGAGTGCAGCCCAACGTGGGCGTAACCTGCCTGCGCTTTGGCTTCGAACGCTGCTCAACCAGAGCCAAAGATTGCATTTAGCGCCCGGGCCTCTGCTGCGAAGCAGGTCATGGTTCACGCGGGGTTGGACGACCACATTATCTTTGAATGACGGGGAAGTTTTTACCCCTGCTCAACAACAGGTACGAAAATAACATTTTTGAACAGGGTGCGCTTCGGCTGTGTCAGGATGTAGGCTATCAGGTCTGCAACTTCTTCCGGCTGGATCATCATACTTTCGTCATGAGGATATGGGTTTTCATCATTCCACAGCGGGGTATCAATACCGCCGGGACAAAGGGTCGTTACCAAGACCCCGTCACGCCTGACCAGCCTTCCCAATGCCTCGGAATGGGCGACAACGCCATGCTTTGATGCAACATATAGACCATCGCCTCCCTTCTCGGATATATTTACACCGGCTATGGAGGAAATATTCACAATATGCCCTTCGCCATTCTTCCGCATTGACGGTAGTGCTGCGAAGGTACAGTACAGAGTACCTTTCAAGTTCGTGTCGATGATGCGGTCAATCATGTCATAATCAATTGGCTGTCCACCAGTTGTAACACCCGCATTATTCACCAAAACATCAATCTTCCCGTGATCTTCAAGTATTTTAGCGAATGTCCGTTCCACTGACTTAGAATCTGAGACGTCGGTTGGGTATGGGAATATCTTCCCTGCTTCCATCATTGCTAACTCATCTAGTTTTTCTGTGCTACGCGCCAGAACACACACAAAATATCCTTCCCTAGCAAAACGCAACGCAGCCGCTCTGCCGACTCCACTACTCGCACCTGTGATTACCATCAATTTCATTCGTTACTCCTTTTTTATGACAAAACTTTCTTGCATTTCAGGCCGCCTAACGGCACCCGTATAACTCGCTTGGCGGATGCGGCGTGAGCACCTTCGCCAGCCAGCTAACCCCAATGCGCGTGAAGATGTTGTTTTGGCGCGAGATTAGCCAAGTCGCGTTCATGCGGTGGTTAGCGGGCCTACCTACCCCTGCGAACGAACTGGCATTACTGCTTCCCTAGACATACGTTTGCTTCAGCCTTCTCTATCCCCGCTGGATACAGACCTTGCCTGTAGCGTGCAGCCTCACTCCTGCTGTTTTATCTCACGCAGTATCTTTTGTACCGCCAGTGTCAAAACTGGCACATCCTCAGCCATCGTTTTCCATACCACCAGCAAATTTACCCCAAAATAATGATGTATCAGTTTATCTCGCATACCTGCCATTTCGCGCCAAGGAACTTCGGGATACCTTGCCCGCAACTCTTGCGGGATTTGCTTGGCGGCTTCACCGACGATTTCCAATGCTCGAATCACAGCAAAGGTCGTTTTGTCATCTTTCCTGAACTGCTCGAAACTCATCCCTGCGGTGAACTGCGAGCTTTTCTCCAGAGCTTCCAGAATATCTTCAAGGTAATCGATGTATACTCGTTCGGTCGTCATACGTGGATAACCTCACGCAGGATATGTTGCCCAATGTTGGGTTTGAGAGCGTCTTGCATGACCAAATCGACTTTCACACCCAGCAAATCTGAAAGATAATTTTCTAAAGCAATAAACTTGAGCAGACTTGGGGTTTCGGAAAATGAGACCAACACATCCAAGTCGCTATTTGAGTGTTGTTCTCGGCGGACATACGAACCAAAAATACCCAATGATTGGACTTGGTAGTGCTCTGCAAGCAAAGAGAGTTGTAGTTCGAGAGCTTCCCGAAAGCGTCTGATATCCTTCTCTTTCATTCTACAAAACTCCGTGTTTTGCGATGTGGCCCGCTAACTACTAGATATTCCGAAAAAATTCACGATAACACCCTCAAACTCCGCTTATCAGGAACTATTTCATCATAATCACCTCCCAGAAGATATTATTACGCAAAACTTCGGTATAATACCCGCAACTGATAACTGCTTATATCTGTAACAGCACTAATTTGCAGTGTAGCAGCGATTCCCATTAAGGCAAAATAGTTACCAGGTGGTGAGGTTGAGGCTTATGAAAAAGAGACCTTTGCAGCAGACCCCTTGAGCAGGGAAAATTGAAAACGTGCCAGGTATTGGACGACAAACATATCCTCTTGAGTATGGGCAATCTATTAGCCGCTCTGCCGCTAATAGACTGTCCAAAAAGCGGAAGTTATTTCTTAACGCCCCCTAAGCGGTTTAGCGGCCTAGCCAGCGCAATCCCTAATTGGAATATCAATAATTTTTTAACAGCTTCTTAATACTCGCTGACTACAATAGGAAGATAAATGGCCTGGCGCGCGTTGGTTGAAAGATGGTGATAATCGGGGATAATGCCACCCGTAGACGATTGATTGGAACCGACGAAACCGTGATGGTGTTGCTTGCGTATGGATAGAGTTGGGTCAGTATCAATATTTGAAGGGGTAATATGTCAAAATTAGCAGCGAGAGGAAATATCTTAGTTGTCGATGATAAGCCGGCGAATTTGCGCTTGCTCTCCAGTATGCTCTCCGCGCAGGAATACAAAGTGCGTTCAGTGATCAATGGCTCCATGGCGTGGATGGCTATCCAGGCCGCTCCCCCGGATTTGATTTTGTTGGATATCAACATGCCAGGCATAAGTGGTTATGAACTCTGCGAGAAGCTCAAGGCAGACGTGGCCTTGAGCGATATTCCGGTCATCTTCATCAGTGCGCTGGATGAGACGGAGGACAAGGTCAAAGCCTTCACGGTGGGCGGGGTGGATTACATCACCAAGCCGTTCCAAATAGAGGAGGTGTTGGCGCGGGTGGCAACGCACCTGACTTTGCGCAATCTTCAACGTGAGCAAGAGCACCAGATTGAGGAGCGGGATAAGTTGATCGCCGAGTTGGATGCTTACGCCCACACTGTAGCCCACGATCTCAAGAATCCACTCACGGCGCTGGTGGGGTTCAGTGGATTGTTGGAGGCGCGGTTTGAGCGCATGTCCACGGAGCAGATCGCTCAGAATCTGCACGCTATTTCCCGTAACTCGCAACGGATGACGAACATTATCGAGGAACTTTTGCTCTTAGCCAGCGTGCGGCAGATGGAAGAGGTGAATTTACGGCCGCTGGCGATGGCGGAAATTGTCACGGAAGTTCAGGACCGGCTGGCGCATTTGGTGGCTAAATATGAGGCGGAGTTGATTGTGGCTGCGGAATGGCCTGTGGCACGAGGGTACGGCCCCTGGGTTGAGGAGATTTGGGTGAATTATTTGAGCAATGCGCTCAAGTACGGGGGACGTCCTCCACGGGTAGAGTTGGGAGCGACACTCTGCGCAGAAGAAAGATGTGTTCATTTCTGGGTGCGTGATAATGGGCCTGGACTCTCGGCGGCAGAGGCAAGCAAGCTCTTTGCGCCGTTTGAGCGGTTGCAGCAAGCGCGCGCCGAGGGGCATGGTTTGGGCCTCTCTATTGTGCAGCGCATCGCTCGGAAACTGGGGGGCGAGGTCTATGTGGAAAGTGAACTCGGCGCCGGGAGCACCTTTGGGTTTACTTTGCCGGTTATGTTGAGATAATTACTTTGCAGGTGAGTCGAAGCTAGACAAAGGATCAATTTATGTCTTGGCAAGAATTCTTCTTTCTCTTTCCGGTACTGATTTTTCATATATTGCCGCTCTTGTTGGGTGTTTTTATTACCTTATGGGTTGTGGCCTACATCTGGCGCCGCCGCTCGGTACCCGGGGCTGGTAGTTTGGCTGGTTATATGATAGCCACCATCTTCTGGTCGTTGGGTATGACTATGACGATGCTCGCACGTTATCCGCTAGCAGAGCGGTTCTGGGGCTTTGTCTCATTGTGTGGCGTGGTTACGATGCCCGTTACGTGGTTCGTTTTCACTATGAAGTACACCGGACATGCCCGTTGGTTGAATTCACAGCTACGTAAACTTTTGCTGGTAATCCCGGTGTTTCAATTGGTGGGGGGTGGGTCCCAGGTCTTCTTTCCCCAACTGCTGGCCTTACCGGTTTACCGATGGGGGCAGAATATCGCCATGTTCTACGGATTTTCCCTGTTGATTGGCGGTGCGTTGATCATGGGGAAGGCCATGCTGCGCGCTCCCATGTACCGCCAGCAGTATTTTGTGTTACTGGTCGGTTCGTTACTCCCGTGGCCTTTTGTATTGCTTGAGAAGGTCGTGCAGTTACATCTTTTCCCTGGTGTGAGTTTGGTCCCGCTGGCTTTTCTGGTGGGGAGTATTATCAACGCTCGTGGTTTGGCCCAACACCAAGTTTTCGATATTATGCCGGTGGCGCTGGATAATATCATCGAGAGTATGGGGGATGGGGTGCTGGTGCTTGATCCGCAACGGCGGATTGTGCATCTGAACCCGGCGGCGCAGACGATGTTTATCTCCGCGACGAAGTTGATCGGGGAACCGCTGGCGACGATTGCTCCGCAGGTGGAAACCGAGGAACTCTTTCAAGAGGAAGAGGGCCAAGCGCTCTGGGAGCTCGCTCTAGGGGCAGGGGCGGACGAGCGTTATTATGATGCGCGGCTCTCGCCACTTTACACCCATCGTAAGGTGTTGGCCGGTTGGTTGTTGATGGTGCATGATATCACCGCTCGCAAAGAGAGTGAGGAAGAGTTGCGGCAGGCCAAAGAAGCTGCCGAGGCCGCGAACCGGGCTAAGAGCGTCTTCTTGGCTAACATGAGCCATGAATTGCGCACTCCTCTCAATGCGATTTTAGGTTTCTCCACCCTAATGCAGCGCGACACGCTACTCACCGCAGAGCAAAAGGGAAATCTGCAAACTATTGGTCGCAGCGGTGAGCATCTACTCGCGTTGATCAATGATGTGTTGCAGATGTCCAAGATCGAGGCGGGGCGGACTACGCTCTATCCAGAGAGTTTTGATCTACAGCGCCTGTTGCAGACCACGGAAGAGATGTTCCGGCTCCGAGCGGAGAAGAAGGGGCTACAGCTGATTGTCGATTATCCCCCCGACCTGCCGCAGTACATCAAGACGGATGAGAGCAAGCTGCGTCAGATATTGACGAATCTGGTGAGCAACGCCATTAAATTCACGGATGAAGGAGGGGTGACGTTGCGTGTGGGTTGTCAAGAAGCGGATGCGGAGTTGCGTTTCTTCTTCGAGGTGGAGGATACGGGGGTTGGTATGTCGCCAGCGGAGTTGGAGATGCTCTTCAATCCCTTTATTCAGACTTCCAGTGGGCGACAAGCGGAGGAAGGTACTGGTTTGGGTCTGGCGATCAGCAAACAATTCGTCGAGTTGCTGGGGGGGGAAATAGAGGTGTTTAGTACCCTGGGTCGGGGAAGCCTCTTCAAATTTGCGGTGGAGGCCCAACCCGCTGCGGCTGAGGATATTCCGGAACTGGCGGTAAAACGGCGTGTGACGGGGCTACAACCCCATCAACCGACCTACCGGCTGCTGATTGCCGAAGACCGCGAGGCCAACCGCGAGTTGTTACGCAAATTGCTCGCCCCGTTCGGATTTGAGATGCGCGTGGCACCCGACGGGCAGGCGGCGTTAGAAGTGTGGGAGGAGTGGGAGCCACATCTTATCTGGATGGATATGCGGATGCCGGTGATGGATGGCTACGAGGCCACGCGCCGCATCAAGGACACCACGCAAGGGCAGGCCACGGTGATCGTGGCGATCACGGCCAGCGCTTTCGATGAGGAACGGTCGGTGATCCTCTCTAATGGTTGCGATGATTTTATTCGCAAACCTTTCCGTGAGAAGGAGATCTTCGACGTGCTGCATAAACATCTGGGCGTGCAGTTTGTTTATGAGGATCTCTCCGGAACGGATAGCGCCACGGCCCCCGCTCTGCAAGGGCCGCCAGAGTTGGCGGCGCTCTCTGCGGAGATGTTGGCCCAACTCCAGGAGGCCGCTATGATGGCGGATGCTGATACTCTGGTGACGCTAATTGATGAGGTGCGTGAGTCTCACGCGGAACTGGCCGACTCCTTGTGGCTGCTGGTGCGCGATTTCCGTTTTGATCTGATCGTGGAAGGGGCGCAAGCGGTTCTCTAAATAGAGACCCCCGATTTCTTAGAGAAATCGGGGGTCTGCTTTATTTATGCTCCTCCACAAACTCGCTGGGATGGAGGTAGCCCCAGGCTGGCGGATGGGCGCGCGTGGGCTCGTCGTCCCAGGTGTAGCCGACGCCCATCACGTACCCATTGCACTTGCCGCGCCCGCCGGCCGAATCCGGCGAGAAGAGCTCGGTGGCCGTGGCGAAGGTGCGGATTTCCCAATGGAGGTGGCTGTTGAGTCCCCGGTTGTGGATCACGCCGAGGGTTTGCCCGCGTGTGATGGCTTCTCCCACCGCAACCCGCACGTCGGCCAGATGCCAGTAGACGGACCAGACGCGCTCTCCGTTGGATAGTCGGTGTTCCACGATGAGGACGTTACCTTCAGTTCCCAGGTTTTGCGCCCAGCTGACGACGCCGTTAGCGACGGCTTGGACCGGTTCCCCGGCAGCGTCCCCCCACTGCACTTTGCCGTTGGCGTCATGGACGAACCAATCCTCACCCGCGTGCCAGAGATGCGAAAAAGGGATCTGTTCGCCAGTGCGGTCAACGAAGCATTTTCCCTGATCTCCCAAGCCGGAATTCTGTACATCAAAGCGCGTATCAACGTCCAGGGCACCGCTCTGGTGGGGGATGTAAGGCGCAAAGCGTACCGGATCGAGTGGCAAGGTGAAGGTGGTCGCTGGCTCCGCACGCTGGATGGTAGCCAACTGCGGAAGCAAGGGGCCGCCGGTCGTCCCCCCGCGATAGTGGCGGAAGAGCATCCCCCCGGCCAGAAAGGCTAGGGATATCAGCCCTACGGTGCAAATTCCCCAGAAAATAACTTTCCTGTTTGGCGGTCGTCTCATTTTTCCTCCCTCCGTGGTGTTGGTTCCCCCAGTATAACTTCCGTCCCGAAACGGGCAACGTGGTGCCCTTGGAGAATGGTGATTTTTAACATATAATGAGGGTCAATGTCGATAGCGGTAGCAGGCGAGTCTAAGTTCTGGTCCATGAGGAGGAAACGAGATGGCGCAAAATTCATATATTGAGGCTTTGGGTGAATGTGAGAGTTCTTTGGCGCGCGTGGGGCGTGAGAAATCCCGTTTGGAGCGGATGGTACGCATCAGTCGTCTGTTGAACTCCACCCTGGATTTGCAGGAGTTGTTGCAATTTATTATCCAGACAGCGACTGAGATGTTGGCGAGCGAGGCGGCCTCTATTCTGTTGGAGGATTTGCGCACTGGCAGCCTTTACTTTGCGGCGGCTACCGGCTCCAGCGCGGAGGAGCTACGCGATATTGAGGTGCCCACAGAAGGGAGTATCGCCGGTATTGTTTTCCATACGGGCGAAGTGCTGGTAGTTAGCGATGTCAAAAAGGATCCAGACTATTTTAACGGTGTGGATCAACAGACGCAATTTACTACACACTCGATTTTGGCGGTGCCTTTACAAGTCCATGATTACACGATTGGCGTGTTGGAAGCGGTAAACAAACAAGGCGAAGCAACCTTCACGGCGGAAGATATGGAGATATTACAGACGTTGGCGGCACAGGCCGCGGTAGCTATCTATAATGCTCGGTTGGTGACGACTCTGCGCGAAGCGAACCAGCAACTTTCGGAGCTGGATAAAGTTAAATCCGATTTCATCAGCATTGCCGCGCATGAGTTGCGGACGCCGTTGGGTATTGTGATCGGCTATGCGCATTTGCTGCAGGAGGAGACGGAGGGAGAATTAGGCCGGCGAACAGAAAAGTTGTTAGGTGGGGCCATGCGTTTGCGAAGTGTGATTGAATCTCTGACCAACCTCAATTATCTGGAATCGAAACAGATGCAATTGCAGTTGAATTTGGAGTCGGTGGATCTGGGCGCATTGATCTCAGAGGTGGTTGACGTTTGGCAGCCGTTGATGGCGGGGAAGAAGCAAACTTTACGGAAGTCTCTGCCTGAGTCTGCACGATGCTTGAGGTTGGATGCGGAAAAAATAGTCACGGTATTGAATAACTTGCTCAATAATGCGATGAAGTTCACTGCGGAAGGGGGAATGATAAAGGTTTCTATGCGTCACCAGACGGGGAAGGTATTGATTTGCATCTCTGATACCGGGGTGGGTATCCCGCAGAGCAAGTTGTCACGTATTTTTGAACGTTTCTACCAAGTTGAGGATCACATGACCCGCCGGTATCAAGGTATTGGGTTGGGTTTATCTGTCGCCAAGCGGATTGTGGAGTTGCACGGCGGGTATATCTGGGCGGAGAGTGTGGAAGGGAAGGGGAGCCGTTTCCTCTTTAACTTGCCGCGTAATTTGGAAGCAACGGAGCAAGTTGGACAGTAGCTGTTCAATTTTAGGGTAAAGGATAGAGAAATCATGCAGCAGATTACTTATCACGGATGGAAAAATTGTTATCGGTTGGCAAACCAACAGTTGGAACTGGTCATCACTGCGGATGTCGGCCCGCGAGTGATTCGTTGCGGATTTATCGGCGACGAGAATGAATTCTGGGAAGACCCCATTTTACAGGGGCAGACCGGCGGTGCAGAGTGGGTTAATTATGGCGGGCACCGGCTCTGGCACGCGCCGGAGGTGATGCCGCGCACTTATGCGCCGGATAATGGGCCGGTGACGGTCTCCGAGGTGGATGGATGGCTGCGGTTTCAGCAGCCGGTGGAATCCAGTACCGGCATCCAGAAGACAATGGAAGTGCGGTTGGATGTTGAGGAGGCGCAGGTTGAGGTGACGCACCGCTTGCGTAATACCAATCTCTGGACGGTGGAGTTGGCTCCCTGGGCGCTCTCCGTGATGGCGCCGGGTGGCACCGCGATTCTCCCGCTGCCGCCGCGCGGCTTGCATGAGGGTAATCTAACGCCGACTAGCACGCTGGCGCTCTGGGCCTACACCGACCTGCGTGATCCCCGTTGGACGTGGGGCACGCGCTATCTACTCCTGCGCCAGGATCCGCACGCCAGCACACCCCAAAAGATCGGGGCGCGCGTGCCGGACGGTTGGTTAGCCTACGCGCGCCGGGGGC
Source organism: Chloroflexota bacterium (assembly GCA_034717835.1). GTDB lineage: Bacteria > Chloroflexota > Anaerolineae > B4-G1 > SLSP01 > G713. The sequence continues at coordinate 9,085 of JAYELZ010000056.1, read as the reverse complement.
ATCTGTTCGTCAAGACGTTCGCTTACGCTGAGACGGGCACTTACCCCGATAGAGGTTGCAATGTCGAATTTTTCACCAGCTCCGCGATGTTGGAACTGGAGACGTTGGGACAACTGGTGCGACTCGCGCCAGGGACGGAAGTGCTCCACCGCGAGCAGTGGCACCTTTATGATCAAGTGCCCCTGCCGACGAATGATGACGAGGTAGTGAAGTACGTGCTGCCGCGCTTGACTTAGCGAAGTCCGGTCCCGCGTGTAAGGTGTTATAGTTACTGGCTCTTTGGGAATTCGAGGGGTTGAGTTAAAATTAACCACGGATTAGCACGAAAAAAATAAAAAATCAGTGTAATCCGTGTAATCTGTGGTGAAAAATTTACGTCGCGTGACACTTACCACGTCAAATTCCAGAGACCCACTTTTCCCTAATCCTGTAAATTCACTACACCCCCGCGTACAAGGTGATATAATTACCATATCTTATCCCAGAGGAGGGACATATGGAATACGAAGTTCACGGTTCGACAATGCAGACGTTGGATATCACCATGACGCAGGGCGAAGCTGTCTATACAGAATCTGGCGGGATGGCTTGGATGGGCGGTGATATCGCCATGTCCACCAATACAAAAGGCGGTTTCATGGCGGGGTTGGGGCGCAAGCTCGCGGGTGAGTCTTTCTTTATGACCACCTACACTTGCCGGAGCAGCCGTGGTTTCGTCACCTTTACGCCAGAAGCACCTGGTGGCGTGCTTCCCATGGAGTTGCAGGCCGGGCAGCAGCTCATTTGCCAAAAAGATGCCTTTATGTGTGCCGAATCAACCGTCAAGCTGGAGATGCACTTCCGTAAAAAGTTGGGTACGGGGATCTTCGGCGGCGAAGGATTTATTCTGCAAAAGGTGACTGGCCCGGGCAAGGTCTTCTTCGAGATCCCCGGTGAGATTCGCGCTTACACTTTGCAGGCTGGGCAGGCCTTGAAGGTTGATCCCGGTCATATTGCGGCTTTTGATGCTAGCATCAACTACGACATCAGCCGAGTGAAAGGCGTGAGCAACATCCTCTTTTCGGGAGAGGGACTCTTCCTGGCTACTGTGCGTGGGCCGGGCCGTGTCTGGTTGCAGAGTCTGCCGCTTTCCAACTTGGCTCACAAGCTGGCGCGTTATCTGCCCACCAGCGGTTCATAAGCAGCGCTACAAATAAAAAAAGCCCCCTAAAGATGATAAATCTTTGAGGGCTTTTTTAACGTCTAATCAAACTGGGAGGTTTTATGCGGATCCGTAAAATTGATACTACTAACCGCCGGGATGTGACGTCCTTCATCAATTATCCTTTCGGACTCTACGCCGACTGCGAACAGTGGGTTCCCCCGCTGGTATCTGGGGTGCGCGATTCACTTGACCGGCGCAACTATCTCTTCTACCGGAATTCTACGGCAGATTTCTTCGTCGCCGAGAACGAGCAAGGCGCCCTGCTGGGACGGATCGCGGTGTTGGATCACCGTCCCTATAACGAATATCGGCAGAGCCAGACGGCTTTCTTCTATTACTTTGATCTGGTTAATGATAGCCAGGTCGCTCACGCGCTCCTGGAGGCGGCCAGCGGTTGGGCGCGCGCGCGTGGCTTGCATAAAATCATCGGTCCCAAAGGGTTGCTGCGCGCTGACGCCTCAGGGATTCTGGTGGAGGGGTTTGAGTACCCGGCTACGCCCGGTTCACTCTATAACTATTCTTACTACGGTGAGTTGCTCGCTGAGGCCGGGTTTACTAAGGTGATGGATTATCTTTCTGGTTACTTGGAAGCCCCGTACGAGCTGCCGGAACGTATCTATCGCATCGCGGAGCGGGCTAAACAACGCAATGGTTTTTCGATTAAGAATTTTAGTAGCAAGCGCGAGTTGCTAGCATGGGTCTCGGAAATTCGGCAGGTGAACAACGCGGCCTTTGCCGATGTGTGGGGCTATTATCCGTTGGGAGATGCCGAGTCCCAGCTGGTTGGAGAGCAGTTGATGGCATTGAGCGAGCCCCAGCTCATCAAGCTGGTGTTGAAAGATGGAGAGATTGCCGGGTTTGTCTTGGTCTTCCCGGATGTCGCCTTGGCGCTTAGAAAAGCCAAAGGGCGGCTCTGGCCCTGGGGGTGGTTCCATCTCTGGCGAGCCTTCAAGACCACGCGCCGCTTGTTGGGGAATGGCATTGGATTGCTGCCCCAATATCAAGGCGTGGGCGCCAACGCCGTGCTCTACACGGAGCTGATGAAGACCGTGCAGACCCGTGGGGCCGATTTTCTCGAGACCGCCTACATCGCCGAGAGTAACGCTAAAAGCTTGGGAGATATGTCAGCGCTGAACGTCAATTGGTACAAACGCTACCGGATTTTCCAGAAAGCATTGTAGTATGAGAAAGCGAGAAAGCGAGAAGGCGAAGACCACCTAGCTGTGGTCGGTCTCCTGACCGCGCCACCCTGTTGAGCGAAAAAACGACTGCCCGACTAACCAACTATCATGAAAACTAATCGTATCTCAGCCTATTTGGTACTCGTAATCGGTGTATTGGCGGTCTCCACGGCCAGTACCCTCATCCGCTTGGCGCAAGCCGAGCTCACCCCGTTGGCGGTAGCTGCCTGGCGGCTCACCTTAGCCTCGCTCATCCTTGCGCCCTTCGCGTTGATGCGGCGCCGAGCCGAGTGGGGTGCGCTTTCCCGCCGTGACTGGGGGTTGCTGCTGGCGAGCGGGTTGCTCTTGGCCGTCCACTTCGCGGCCTGGATTACTTCGCTGGCGCTTACTTCGGTGGTCGCCGCCATCGTCTTGGTCTCCGTCAACCCGCTCTTTGTGGGCTTGTTGAACTACCTGCTCTGGAGAGAGAAACTCCCGCGCCCGATTCTATGGGGCATGTTGCTCGCATTGGTCGGCGCGGTCGTCATTGGCCTGGATGATCTGGGACTCGGTACGCACCGCTTGCGCGGCGACTTCTTGGCGCTGTTGGGCGCGCTGACGGTGGCCGGGTATCTGCTAATCGGCCAGCGGTTACGCCGTCGCCTCTCGCTCCTGGGTTACGTGTTCCCCGTCTACGCCACGGCTGCCCTAGCCTTGATGGCGTTCGCACTTCTCCGCGCTACACCCTTGACCGGCTATGCGTTCCATTCTTGGGTCTGGCTGCTCCTGCTCGCCTTAATTCCACAACTCATCGGACATTCCTCGCTCAATTGGGCGTTACGTGACCTCCCGGCGACCTATGTTTCGCTTTCCACGCTCGCCGAACCGCTCTGCTCCACCTTGTTAGCTTGGTTGATATTAAGCGAGGCTCCCCCTATGGTATCTTTCTTAGGTGGCGTGTTAGTCCTCTTGGGCTTGGTGCTGGCAAGAAAGCGAGTGAGCGAGAAAAACGAGGCACAGCGATGGGGCCCGGTAGATTAGCTATGTCATTGCTGAACGCATACTGAAGTATACTATTGAAGCCTAACGGCTATCCGTCCTCCTACGCGAACGAGGGAACGTGTCGACGTAGGTCGACGCTCGGCGCGGAGCGCCTTCGACTGCGACTTTAGGCGCTAGGCGGCCTCTGACCTTTGACTTTAGACTTTCGACTACCAATGGAGAAATTTATGCAGGAGATTAAATCTTTAGCAGACCGCATCATCCAGAATATCGAAAAAGTGATTGTCGGCAAGCGTTACCCGGTGGAGCAAGTGGTGATTGGGTTGCTCAGTGAAGGGCATCTGCTCATTGAAGATGTGCCGGGCGTGGGCAAGACGATGCTGGCGCGTGCGTTGGCTATCTCGGTCGGCGGCACGTTTGGACGGTTGCAGTTCACGCCAGATATGTTGCCCAGTGATGTGACCGGCGTGGCAATCTTCAACCAGGCCACCCGCGAATTTGAGTTCCGGCCGGGGCCGGTGATGTCCCATATCTTGCTGGTCGACGAAATCAACCGCGCCACCCCCAAAACCCAAGCGGCGTTGTTGGAGGCGATGGGCGAGCGCCAAGTTACTGTGGACGGCATCACTTATCCGCTCCCCCGGCCCTTCATGGTGCTCGCCACGCAAAATCCCATTGAGTATGAGGGGACGTTCCCTCTGCCGGAAGCCCAACTGGACCGCTTCTTATTGCGCATCAGCTTGGGCTATCCCTCCTCCGAGGATGAAGTACAGGTATTGGACCGTCAGCAGTTCCGCCATCCGGTAGAAACTCTGGCAGCCGTGACGACGATCGCGGAGTTGCGGGCCGCGCAAGAGAGACTCAAGGGAGTATATCTCTCCCCGGCGGTGAAGCACTACCTTGTCAAACTCACTCGCCGGACGCGCAGCCATCCAGACGTCTTCCTGGGAGCTAGTCCACGCGGCAGCCTCACCCTTTACCGGACGGCGCAGGCCCGCGCCGCCATCCACGGACGCAATTTTGTGCTACCGGACGACATCAAAGCGTTGGCACGGCCCGCTCTGGCCCACCGTATCATCCTCTCCCCCGGCGCGCGGATGCGCGAGCAGCGCGCGGAGGAGATTGTGCAGGCATTATTGGATGAAATACCTTCCGTTGACGAGGACGCGGCCCGGCGCTAAATGCTAATAGCAAATAGCGAATGGGGGCGCGCAGCCGCTTGTCATTTCAAGCCAACAGAGCGTGAGCGACGCGCCCGCGAGAAATGACACTATCTTTCTTATGACTTCCGACTTTTGACCTTTGACTTTAGACTTTCGACCTTTGACTTTCGACTTTCGACTTTAGACTTTAGACTATCCCCCATGAAACCAGCAAAAATGCAGTGGCACTTAAATAATCGTCTCCTGCCCATCCTTACCGGGATGTTGTTGGTCATTGAGATCATCGCGCCCTATCGCGGTTGGCTGGTCCTGTTGATTGGGCTGGGCGGCGCGTGGCTGCTCAGCACCATCTGGGCGTTCAGCTTGGGCCGCTCACTGGAAGTGTTTCGTGAGATGCGTTTCGGCTGGGCGCAGGTGGGCGATCAGTTGGTGGATCGCTTCACGCTCTCCAACTGGAGCCGCTTCCCCGCCCCGTGGCTGGAGTTGGTTGATCATTCAACGCTGCCCAATTACCACGCGAGCCGGGGTATCGGCATTGGGGCGGATAGCTTTATCCGCTGGCATCTGGAGGCGACCTGTTCGCGGCGGGGACTCTTCTATCTGGGGCCAATGGAGGTGCAGACCGGCGATCCCTTTGGCCTCTACACCGTCACATTGGAGTATCTTGCCACTATGCCGCTTTTGGTGCTGCCGCCGATTGTGCCCTTGCCCCAAATCGAGGTAGCACCCGGCGGTCGGACGGGGGACGGGCATCCTCGCCGGAGTTCCCTTGCCCGCACTGTCAGCGCGGCCAGCGTGCGCCAGTACGCGCCTGGCGACAGCCGCCGGTGGATCCATTGGAAGACTACCGCGCGGCGCGATGAACTTTTCGTGCGGCTCTTCGATGGCATACCCTCCGGCGACTGGTGGATTTTGCTGGACGTCAACCAAGAGGTGCAGGTGGGCGTGGAAGAGGATGCTACCGAGGAACTGGGCATTATCTTGGCGGCTTCGCTGGCGGATCGTGGCTTGCGGGATAAGCGCGCGGTGGGCTTGTTGGCGAATAGCGCCGAGTTGCTCTGGCTGCCGCCCCGCGCCGGTGAAGGCCAACGTTGGGAACTCCTCCGCTCGTTGGCGCTCCTCTCGCCGGGACAAGGAACGCTCTCCGAGCTGCTCTATCGCGTCGAACCGGCGTTGCGCCAGCATACCAGCATCATCGTCATCACCCCGGCGGTGGAGGGCGACTGGATTGAGCGGTTGCTCTCGCTCCAACACCGGGGCGTGATCCCCACGGTGCTCCTGTTGGATCCCAGCTCTTTTGGCGGCGCAGGCTCGCCGGTGGGGGCCGCGCAACAGCTCACCCAGGCGGGAGTGGCACATTACACCATCACGAGTGACCTGCTGGATATTCCTGAAGCGCGCCCCGGCCGGGGCCAGGAATGGCGGATTTTGGGCACGGGCAGGGCCGTGCCGCTCCATCAACCCTCCGATGTTGCTTGGAAGGTGCTCTCGTGACCACGCGGCTGCCACTCTGGCAGAAGTTTTGGCGTCTCTGGGTCAAGAAGATGGGCGTGCAACATCTGCTGACCGGCTATCTTTTGTTAGCCGCGTTCTCTGTCGCGGCTACGGGCGTCGCGGCGGTAGTAAAACCCCTGGATTTTACTTTCCTCTGGTATTTGAGCGCGCTGGCGTTACTGGCCGGCTGGATTACGGCCCGCACGGCTTGGCGTGGCTGGCCCGCCGCCCTGAGCAACCTGCTGGTGGGCCTGGTGGTGACTTTTATGCGCGCTGGTCATCTGGAGCAGGAGCTCTGGGCGGTCTTGAGTAAATTGCCGCCCTTAATTTACGCGAGTTCGCGCTACCGTTGGGGGTTGCTAATCCAGTATGGGCGACAGCTCTTGGGCCGGTTGCAAACGCTACTGGCACTCCAGTCCCTGGGTATGATCCGGGAGTTCCTCCCGCCGCCCGCGCCTGTGTGGCAACCTCTCTGGCGCGCCCTCGACCGGCTGGGAACGGATATTGGCGTTTTAGCTACCCGCAGTTGGATTTGGAGCGTGGCCCTGCTTCGGGATGAGGCCATCTTTGATCCCGTGGTCTCCAGACTGCTCTGGGGATTGCTCTTCTGGCTCCTCGCTGTCTGGGCGGTCTGGCGAGTCCGGCGTCACCGCCAGCCGCTACTGGCGCTGGCACCGCTCCTAGCCCTGTTGGGCATGACGCTCGCTTATGTCTGGGGCAGCACCTCCATGCTGATATTGTTGATGGGCATTACCCTGGTTCTGCTGGCGGTGGTGAACCACGACCGGCGCGAGTTTAGATGGAATGATGAGCGGGTGGATTACTCGCAAGCCGTGCGCTTGGACTTGACTTGGACGGCCTCTCTGATTGCCGCCGGCTTGATGGTGTTGGCGTTTATCGTGCCTGCCATCTCGCTGGATGGGCTGACCGAGTTCGTGGATAAATTCAGGCCGGTGCGGCAGAGCGAGGACGTCGGCCTCTCGCTAGGTCTGGAACAGCAGCCGCGCTTTGCCCGTCCCACCACGTTGGAGCGCGCGCGTTCCGGGGGATTGCCGCGCAGCCATCTAATTGGTACCGGGCCAGAACTCTCCCAAGAAATAGTGATGTTAGTGAGTACGGGCGAACTGCCGCCGAAACGTGCGGATGTGCTGATGGCGGATCCGCCTCGCCATTACTGGCGCAGCGCCACCTACGATGTTTATACCGGCCACGGCTGGCAAGTCTACCAGACAGAGACGCGGGCTTACGAGGCTGGGGAGCCGGCCCGCGCCGAGACGTTGACGGCGCATCGGTCCTTGCGCCAACAGGTGCGGCTGGTGGGGGAGAAGACGAGCGGGCTGTTGTACGCCGCCGGAACCTTGGTCGCGGTAGATCAACCCTACCAGCTAGCCTGGCGTCCCTACGAGGACCCTTTCGCGGCTCGGTTGGAGGAGGAGACGGAGAGCTACCGTGCCGACTCACTCATTCCTACGGCCAGCGTGGAGGAGCTGCGGGCAGCCGGCGGTGATTACCCGGATTGGATTCAGGCGCGTTATCTGGCTTTGCCGGAAAACATCTCGGAGCGCGTGACCGAGTTGGCGCATGATTTGACAGCGACGGAGCTGACGCCTTACGACCGCGCGGTAGCCATTGAGACGCACTTGCGCGCCACCTATCCCTACACCTTAGAGGTGCCCCCGCCGCCCACCACGTTGGATATCGTCGATTATTTCCTCTTTGAGTTACGGAAGGGGTATTGTGATTATTACGCCACCGCGATGGTGGTGCTGGCGCGCGCGGCGGGTTTGCCCGCGCGGCTGGCGGTCGGCTATGCGCCGGGCAGTTACCAGGCGGAGCGGGCGCAGTATCTGGTCACCGAGGTGGATGCGCACGCTTGGGTAGAGATTTATTTTCCTAATTATGGTTGGATTAAATTTGAGCCGACGGCGGGGCGCCCGCCGCTGGCACGTTACGTGGGTGAGGCGGAACCCTGGTTCCCAGAGGAGGAGTATCCACCGCTAGGGGCGGCGGAGCCGGTATCCCTCACACCCCCACGCCCGCCGGGGCGGTGGTTCCGGGTGCTGGGGGGCGGAGTGCTCGCCGTCGTGCTCGGTAGCGTGCTCTGGTCGGAACTGGACTTGCTCTGGTTGCGCTACCGCGCACCGCGCCGCGCTAGTGAGACGCTCTACCGGCGTCTGCGCCGCTGGGCGCGGCGCTTGGATGTGGAGTTGCAACCCGGCGATACCCCTTATGAGTTCGCGGCTGCCCTTGAGGCGCGGGTGACGCTCTGGGTGGAACGCCATCCGCTGGCGGAGTGGGAACGCGCTGCACTGCCGGAGATCAGCGAGCTGGTGGAAGAGTACGTCCGGTTGCATTACCAGGTTTTACCGGAGACGGACGTCTTTGCGAGCGACGCCGGGTGGCGGAACTGGCGTGTGTTGCGCTGGCGGCTCTGGTTACTCTGGCTCTGGCGCCAGCTGCCCCGGTTGCGGGTGTTGAGACGGGTCGCGCAGCAGTTGGGGTAGTGGTAGTGGTGGAGACATCCCAGAGACATCCGATTTCTCTCTGTTGTCATTCCGAGCGGAGGGCGTTTTTAGCCCGCAGTCGAGGAATCTCCCTAGTGCGCTTAGAGACCTTCTTCGCAACTGCTAGCGTTTCCTCGACTACGTGCTCCGCGCGTGGCTCGTCGCACTCTGCTCGAAATGATAACTTACGATTCACTACTCCCTCTGCTATTCCCCCAATGACTCCAGATTGCCGCGCACAACTTCAATGTTTGGATGCCCTGCCGGCAGGAACTGCTCAAAAATGCGCAGCGCGCGCTGTAAATTGGCGCGCGCCCCCGCCAGGTCGCCCAACTCCTGGAGCACCAGCCCCAGGTTGTTGACGTCTCGGGCGACTTTAGGATGGTCGGGGCCGTAGGCGGCCTCGTCGCTGCGCAGCGCGCGCTGAAAACTGGCGCGCGCGCCCGCCAGGTCGCCCTGCGCTTTGAGCACACTCCCCAGGTTGTTGACGGTTTCTGCCACGTCGGGGTGTTTTGTTCCTAGTAGTTTTTCTTGGATAGCTAATCCGGCTGTATATTG
>JAYELZ010000055.1:0-22005 GCA_034717835.1 Chloroflexota bacterium | reverse complement strand
ACCACGCGCCAACGGTCACGTTTGGTCAGTGGATAGGCGAGTAAGGCCCAAGCGAAGAGCGCCGGCTCGATAATCACCAACCGCAATTCGCGGAAAGCCTCGTGGCGATGTGCGGCCAGGAGCGTGGAAAGTGTCGCTAGCAGGACAAATGCTATTACTGGCCAGCTAAGGCGTCTCTCGATTGCTCGTGCTGCGCGCTGGGTTGCCCGTTCGCCAAGTACCCGGATCACGCAGCCTGCCAGCGTCGGCAGCAGCACCAATTCCGCCATGGAGAAAGATTTGCCAAAGAGAGAGAGCGGATGCAGGTAGAACGGAGCGGTTGCAATGGTGAGCGCGAGACCGAGCTCCGGTCGCAGGATGACCAGTAGGAAAAGTAACGCGCCGCTGCTCAAGGTGAGCAGTAACCAGGGAGAGAAGTAGCAGAGGCCAGCGGAAGCTAGCAACGCCAAGAGAGTCGGAGTATCTCCTAAGCGGCGGAACGCGCCTTGCGCCCAGGTCAACCAGGTTGCCAGACCGAAGAGCGCGCCGGCCACGGTGGTTAGCAGCACCTGCCCCGGTTCGCCGAGACGGTTATAGTGCGCCAACAGTCGCGCGTAAGTGTCCCGCCAAGCAATCTGTCGCGCCGACATTACAGATAGCACCAGTCCGAGCAAGCCTAACGCGCCCAACGTGGCATAACCTACCCGGTAAGGAGTCAGATCCGGACGTTGCAGGATACGCCAATCAACCAGCGCCCATTGATACCACCCGCGATCCGCCACTACCGTGACGGTATGTTGGCCGGGCGGCAACCCTTCCGCCAGTGCCACCGTGGCGACCGCTGCCAGCGGGTCGTAGAGCACCAGGTAGGCGCGCCCCTGCTCATCGCGCGGTAGCGCGGGGGCCGGCTCGCCGTCCACGGTGATGAAGAGGAACGCGCGATATGGCCCGCGCCGCACCGTCAACGCGATATCGGTGCCCTCAAAAGTCAAGGCTACGCGGTCGCCGCTCGCGCCGATATCGGCGCCTAGCGGCCCCAGCCGCCACGTACCTGTGAATTCCGCCAGCGCACTCTGCGCAGGATAGACGCCCGGTCGCGCCACCTGGGGCCGTGCGGCCCACGTCTGCACCGCCGCGTAGACCGGGCGGGAATCCCCTTCCGGCCCCACGAGAGCAAAGCCCCCATGTTCTTCCGCGTCGGGAACCGGCCGCTCCTGCGTTGTGGGGCGCGGCTGGAACCCGTTAAGGCAGAGCGCTCCCATCCAGGGCCACTCTGTCTCGGCGCGTTCCAGCGCGGCGACCGTGTAGGCCGCTTGAGTGGCCTCGTCTACACTGCCCCAAATTGAAGGGCCGTCATCCCACGCGGCTGGCAGGCTGTTCCAGCCAAAATCAGTGGCCCAGATCGCTTTCTCGGCGTCAGCGTGTCTTTTCATTACCTCGCGCACCAGGAGCGGACGGGAGAAGTTGAACGTTTCGCGGGATACCTGCCGTTCCTCTGGCCCTACGTCAAAGCCGTAGGGCTGCACCGCCACCACGTCAAAGTACGGAGCCGCTCCCGCTGCATAGAGGAGCTCCAAGAAACGGTCTTCGGCGTAGTTCTGCGGCCCGTTTTCCACGTTGGGAGCTAGCCCGCCCAGGATGATGCGGGCGTCGGGATCGGCGGCGCGGATAGCTGGCGCTGCGAGAGCTAGCAGCTCGGCGTAGACGTAGGGATTGGCTTCGCCGTCCCAGGCCGTGCCCAGGTTGGGGTTGTGCCAGAGCTGGTAATAGACCAGCTGCGCCAGATAATGGTTGGCGAAAGTCCCGGCGAATTGGGCAAACGTCTCCGGCTCTGGCAGCGTGCCGGCCCACGCTGGTGGCGAGTCCAAGACCGGGATAAGTTGCACGCCGCGTTCCACGGCCCCCGCCACGATGCGATCCCAACATTCCCAGTGATATTCACCCGGCGCCGGTTCAATCTCCGCCCAGGGGAAGCGTTGGCGTATCCAGGTGAACCCACCGGCACTGATAGTATCCAACGCCCAGGGTAATGAGGTGTCATCGTATTGCTCCAGCGCCGCGTTCACGCAGAGCAGGGACGCGCTGGTGTCGTCTACCGGGGCGGGGAAATCAGCAGGTATGCCCACGGTCATAAAATGCTGCCGGGCGACCAATTGAGAGCTTCCCAATGCGGAGACCAAGACCAGTAAAACTCCTAATCCCAGGAGGAGAAATGGATTCCGGCGCATCACGGACGCTTTGGGCACAACTCTTAGCCCGTCTTCAGACAAAGCGGATGATTAACGGGATTAGAATCGCCGTCAGGGCCAACGCTATGATCACCCCGGCAAAGAGCAAGTAGCGGATACCGTAATTGGAAAGCAACTCCGCGCTGTAATACTGCGATACCTCATTGTCGTGGTACATGGCTACTAGTCCTTCCAGCAAGAGGTGGCGAGTGCGGCGTCCCAAATACAACGCCGTCACCGCGATAGTATTGATCAAGATGGTCACAGCGATAAAGACGACCAAGATCACGTCGCCCGCCGCGTAGGAGCCGTTATCGGCTGCGGCCGCCGAGACGCCCGAATTGATCCCCAGCACAATCAAATTGAAGATTACCGCTGTCACCACAAAGATAGTATCGGTCCGACTGCTCTGCCCCAACTCATTGATGATATGGTCGTGAACTTCAGTTAACATCTCTTTAGCCTCCTTGAGTGCTTTTATGGATTACTAGCTCCCAGTATATCCTTATTCTGGTATCAAATCAAGTAGCCGCGAAATCTATTTTTAAGGCTCATAGTACCTGCCCTCGGGGACTTGGAGCGTTTTTTACCTTACTGAGGCTCACCGTGTCATTCCTCACGTTGCAGGATGGTTAGTTTTGATGGTGGGAGATTCCTCGCTGGCTCGGAATGACAAAGTGAGCGGTGTCTGAAGTTGGTGGCGTGGTCAGGAGACCGGCCAGAGTCAGCAGACCTACTTTTTTCACGTTCATTGCTGTCCATTTGCGGCAGCCCTGAGTTTAATTATGCGGAATCATAGCGCTTTCAAATTACTTAGCTTAGCTTGACATCAGCTAATTTTTGGATAGCATGAGGGTGAGGTATTCAATGCTACCAGTGAGGGCGAGCTAACTTTATGACTACGATTCGTTTTGTTCTGGTGGGTTTGGGGAATCTGGGCCGGCGTTTTTGTGAGATAGTTCTGGAGAAGGAGCCGTTGCTCCGCGAGCGGTACGGCTTAGACTTGCGCTTGGTCGGAGCGGCGGATAGTCGCGGTTCAGCTTACGACCCGGCGGGTTTGGAGCTGGCGGAAGTGGTGCGGCTCAAACTCGCCGGAGGCACCATTGCCGACTACCCGCAAGTGGGGCGGCGGGAGAGGGACGCGATGGCGTTGCTCTCCACCGCAGAGGCAGATTTGTTGTTAGAAGCTTCCCCGGTCAATTTGGAGCAGGGCGCGGAGCCGGGGCTGAGCTGCGTGCGTATGGCGCTGCGGCGTGGCTGGCACGTGATCACGCCGAACAAGGGCCCGTTAGTGGTCGCCTTTGATGAATTGCACGAGTTGGCCGCCGCGCAGGGCGTCCAATTGCGCTTTGATGGCACGGTAGCGGGCGGTCTGCCAGCCATCAATTTAGGGAGCCGTGATCTGCGTGGTGCCATTATTGAGCGGGTAGAAGCTGTACCCAATCTCACCACGGGCTACGTCATGGATCTGTTGGCATCGGGTGCGACGTGGGAGGAGTCACGGGTCAGAGCCCGAGCCGCCGGTGTAATGGAAGGTGATGGTTCCTGGGATTTGGAGGGCTGGGACACCGCGGCCAAACTGACCATTTTATCGAATGCCGTTCTGGGTTATCCGGCGCGGCTGGAGGATGTTCCGCGCGTAAAGCTGGCCGAGTTGGACTTGGGCGACTTGCGCTCTGCATACACCCGTGGCGAACATTACCGCTTGCTCGCCAGCGCCGTCCGCCGCCCAGATGGTAGCTACGCACTGGATGTCTCACCGGTGGCCCTAACGCCGTCCCATCCGCTGGGCAGATTGGGCGAAAAACAGTTGGGCATCGTCTACACGACCGATATCTACGGCACTATCACCGCCATCATTGATGAACCCTCACCGATTCCTTCGGCGGCCACCATGTTGCGGGACTTGCTGGATATCTACGTACCGTATTGAGACGACACTGGCTGCCTGGAGAAGAGCTGGTTTTTCACAAAGATGCCAAGACGCTAAGAAAAAAATTATTTGGTGAAATACTTGGTTTTTCAACAGATTTGACGTTAGACTTGCAACTTTTAATTTACAACTCATAAATTGGAGGCTTAAAATGAAGTATCGTAACTTAGGGAATTCTGGTTTGAAGGTCAGTGAGATTGCTCTGGGTGCTTGGCTCACCTATGGCGGTACAGAAGGAGCCGAAACCACGCGCCAATGCGTCCAGGCAGCAGTGGAAAATGGTATCAACTACATTGATCTGGCGGATGTTTACGCTCACGGAGAGGCTGAACTGATGGTGGGGGCAGCCATCCAGAAATTGGGATTACGTCGTCAGGACTTGGTGCTGGCCAGCAAGGTTTACTGGCCCATGAGCAAGAATATCAATGACCGGGGACTGAGCCGCAAGCATCTCATGGAATCGGTGGAAGGTTCGCTCCGCCGATTGGGGACAGATTACCTAGATCTCTATTTCTGCCATCGCTATGACCCGCAGACGCCGGTGGAAGAGGTGGTGCGGGCGATGGACGACTTGGTGCATCAGGGCAAGATTCTCTATTGGGGTACCAGCACCTGGACCGCCGCGCAGCTTGAGGCGGCGGTGGGGACTGCCCGTCTCGTCAACGCTTACCGCCCGCAGGTGGAGCAACCGCGTTACAATCTGCTAGACCGGCACATTGAGCCGGACATCATGTCCACGGCAGCTAAAGCGGGGATGGGACTAGTGGTCTTCAGTCCGCTGGCGCAAGGTTTGCTCTCCGGAAAATATAATGATGGCATACCAGAGGATAGCCGGGCGGCTAAGAGCAATTGGTTAGCTGGTGATTTGACGGAGGAGAATATCGCTAAAGTGCGTCAACTTACCACGCTGGCTGCCGAGTTGGATATCAGCACGGCGCAATTGGCGTTGGCTTGGGTGCTACGCCGTCCAGAGATCAGCGCAGCGATTACCGGGGCGTCCAAAGTTAGGCACGTGCTCTCCAACGTCAAAGCCTCGGAGGTGTTACTCACGCCGGAAGTTTTGGCGCGGATTGAGGAGATTTTGGCTAATACTCCTTAATAATCTATACGATGTAACAAAAAACCGCCGCCCTCGGCATGAGAGCGGCGGGCTTGCGTATGCTCGTGGATGGCTTTACCGCCCCAAGTGCATGGGCATTACCACGTGGGTGAATTGTTCCTCTTCTCCTACGGCTTTGATGACACCAGGACTGGTGGCAGTGTTGAGTTCTAGGGCCACCTGCGGCGTATCCAGCGATGTAAGCACGTCAATGAGGAAGCGTACATTGAAGGCGATTTCCAACGCTTCGCCTTCCACGCTGGCGACGAGCCGGGTGGCGCCTTGCCCGGATTCGGCGGAATTGGCAGAAACGACCATCTCGCCAGGTTCCACCTTCAGGCGGACGATATCTGCTACATCCCGCGCAAAGATCGCGGCACGCTTACACGCTTGCACCAATTCCTCCCGTCCCAACACCACGCGGATTGCGTTCTTTTGCGGGATGATACGCCGGTAATCGGGGAAATTGCCGTCAATCAGCTGGGAGTTGAGCACAGTATGTTTAAGGCGGAAGAGCACCTGATTGTGGGTATTGGTGGTGGAGATTTTCACCGGTTCCTCTTGTGCGCTCAAGATGCGCATCAATTCTGAAAGCGCCCGCGCGGGGATGATAACTTTGAAGGGATGGGCCACTGGGCTGACCAGCGACAAATGTCGCACTGAAAGCCGGAAGCCATCCGCGGCAGCCAACGTCAGAGCGTCACCCTCAAACTCGGCCAGCACGCCGGTCAACACCGGGTGACTATCATCACTTGAGGCGGCGAAAGTGACTTGCTCTAGGGCTTTCCGTAACACCTCTGCCTTGACCGCTATGCCATCCTCATCCTTGAGCTCGGGCACCACAGGGAACTCCTCGGCGGAGATGCCTCGGAAATTGGCGGTTACGGTGCCACATTTGAGCGCCAGAGAGAGCGCCTCTGGATCCATCTCCAGATTTACTTGATCCGGCGGCAGTGAGCTGATTAGCGCGACAAGATTGCGTGCGGGCACGGTGAGTGTCCCCTGGGTGTCCACTTTGGCGCCCACCCAATGCACGATGCTCAATTCTAAATTGGTAGCGGTTAATTTGAGCTGCCCTTGGTCGGTTGCCATGAGGATATTGTTTAGAATGGGCATGGTGGTGCGCGAAGGAACTGCACGCTCTACGATACTCAGTCCCTGGGATAGATTCTCTTGCAAGCAAGAAAGTTTCATAGTGGGCCTCCTCGGTAAATGGATTGGTTAGTGTTGTTAAAAGGTAATTATGATTTCATTGAAACAAGGTAATTTGTCGCTAAGACGTGAACAAGGGATTAATCTTCTGATGGTTAATTTCTAAATCTTTGGGCCTTCGCATTTTTGCGTTGACATACTTGCTTTTCAGTAGAGTCAATTGTCAGACTTTGGTTGATTGACTTTCAGTATACTCTAGGTGAGCAAATGGGCAACTATTGGCGCGGGTTGGTTATTCGTGGTGGTTAACAGTAAATAATTGGGTGGTGACGGTGGCCAGTGCCAAAATTAGCCAGAAGATGGTGACCGAATGGTGAAAATCTAGGCTGAAAAAATAGTGGTCGAAAATGCCACCGACCAATCCCCCCACCACGGCGCTATGATAGCCATACCAGAATGGTTCCAGTTCTGGCGGCGGGAAGTTTTTTCGGTACCAGTGTTTGCCAAAACGGTAGAGTAAGCTGCCTACAATGAGCAAGAAACTGGCTAAGCCCAACAATCCTGTCTGTTCAGCAATGAGCAGATAGATGCTGGCGACGCCCAAGTAGGTATCAATATCTGGTGTCCCTCCGAAGCCTACCCCCAGCAACGGATGGCGTCCAATGAGGGTGAAGGCATCCTTATATTCGCCAAAGCGCATCTTGGTGGAGAGATCTTCGCCCTGCACTCCCTCAACAAAATGAGCGATATATCCCTGCGTACAGGGGAGGAGCAGAATTAAAATGAGCAACAGCAGTAGTGGCGGGAATATCTTACGGTAGCGCATTATTCCCAATAGCCCGATGGCTGCCACTGCGCCGACCATAGACCCGCGCGAGACGGTCAAGCCTAGGCAGAGGCCCAGCAGTCCGATGAGCGGGATGAGCCAGCTGCGCTTAAATACCGGGCGTGAGGTGAAGAGTTGCGGCAGGGCGATGGCTAAAGCCAGATTGAGCAAACTACCCAATACATTGGGGTCAACTGAAGTGGAGGTGGCGCGCTGCATCAAAGCTGGATCGTCGCGGATGTAACGCAGCACCCCGCCGCCCACCGGGTATCCTACTCTCCCCAGCGCGGAGAGTGCTTGCATGGCCAGCGCGTCGGGAATGGCGTAGAGGATGATGCCCAGTAGAGCTGCCCCGCCGGCCAGCAAGAGGAAGACGCGGGTCAAACGCTCCAGTCGGCCAACCGTGGTGACGGTGTGGGTCACTAGAAAGAAGAGTCCGATGCTCATGAGCACTTCGGCGAAATGGCGGATGAGATAGCTGGTTAGGGGGGAGTATGAGAGTCCCATCACAAACGCCCCGACGGCTAGCAGCGCGAAGGCCGCGATAGGGCCATCCAGCGGGGTGCTGATGAGCTCCAACTTACGTTGGCCCAAAATCAAAGGGGCTAACCAGATAAAGAAGAGTCCTAGCAAGGCCAGATCAAGGAAGGTGGGGGTAAAACCAATACTGAAGGGAAGTGAGGCGAAGGGCAGCAGGGTGACTAATCCCATCACGCCCCAATAGGCCACCTCAATGTTGCGTAGGGCGAACAGTGCATAGCCGCCCACCAATAGTAAAGCCACCAGTGGTATAATGCCAAACTTGGCGAGCAACCAACTACCACCTATGCCGCTAACCACAATTAGCAAGAGCGTAAAGAGCGTCGCTAGCCAGCGATGCCGCGAATGTAATATCCAGTGGAGCGGCGTTGCGGTGATGAAGTCATGTGCTGTTATGAGCCAACTATCCATTTTATCTCCCGGAGCGATTATACTGCCTGGGAAGATGGGCGTCAAGGATTGGCGGTGCAGCGGGGGAGCGTCGCAGCGGTGCTACCGTGGTCTTGATATCTATTCCCATTACTGACTACCGGTTACTACTTACCACATTTACGCTTGACAAGACACTATACTTCTTTCAGTTCTATGCCCTTTAGAGTGTAGTAGAAGGTCAGCGATTCTTGCATCCCGCGTTCAATACGGCGTTCTACTTGAGCCATTACATCCAGGAAGAGCACCCCATGTTCCGCGCGGGGGCAGAGCAATCCTAGCTGGGGTTTCTTGGTGGATTTGTCAACAGCCCAGTCCCCGCTGTAACGTTGGCGGAAGACTTGGCCTAGGAAGGCCCCCCAGAGGGTCAACAGAGTTCGATTAGGGTGGGGAAACTGGCGAGTGTGACGATCAATCCATTCATCCAACAACTGTATCCCGCTGGCGTTGTACTCTGCTTCAACACCAGCAAACCTATTGAGACTAAGTCGGGCGCGTTCTGCCAATTGTTCCATTTGGTGAGTTTCATTGGGTGGTAGAAATCGTATGGATCGCTTGCGCATCTCTTCCCCTGTTTCTCAGTTAGCTCTTACCCGATTATAACACGCATAATTCCCACGACAAACCAGAGTGACAGGGTGCCTGCTCGCTCATTATCCTAAAATTACCCTCTCACCATGCGCCAACGGGAATTATTAAAATTTGCAATTCTCAGTATAATTATCTTGAGGGCAGTTTGGGGGAGCGGGCAGCGCCAGCTCCTCACAAAATTCAACTGCCCCTTAATTAGCCAGGAGGTGGCTTATGAAAAACAAATTGTGGTGGCTGGTAATTGGATTGTTGATCTTTTCGTTAGCGTGTAACGTGTTCTCCCCCAAAAGCGAGGACGTCACCGCAGTTCCGCAGGCTGAGGAACCTACTGTGGCGGCGGCAACTAAAGAGCCGGCGGTGGCAACCGAAGAGCCGACGGTGGCAACCGAAGAGCCGACGGCGGCAACTAAAGAGCCGGCGGTGGCAACCGAAGAGCCGCCAGTGTTTGAGGGAGGCGAAGGTTTTACAATCCGGGTAACCAATCAGAGCAACTACGAGATTTGCTACGTTCTTATCTCACCCAGCGAGTCGGAAGATTGGGGCGAAGATTGGTTGGGTGATGATGAGACCATCGTTGCGGATGCCACACGGAATTTCGAGGTTCCGGCCGGCAGCTACGATGTCAAAATCGCCAACTGTGATTTTGAAACATTGACCACGGAATGGCAGCTGGTGGCGGATGAGACCATCCAGGTCGGCGGCGGTGGACAAGTGGCCCTCACGCTCTCCAATGTCAGTGATTTCGAAATCTGTTATGCTCAGCTCTCTCTCTCATCGTTGGATACCTGGGGCGAGGATGCGCTAGGTGATAAAGAATCTCTCAGTTCGGGTGATTCACGGATCTTCTTCCTGTCGCCGGGAACTTATGATGCCTTGCTAAGCGATTGTGATGAGCAGGCTTTGGCGGAAGAATACGAGATTGAGATTGCGGGAGATGTTGCTTGGACGCTAACTAATGATGGATTGATACGGGGAGAAGATCAGCACAGCATGGCTGATGACGGCGGGCCTTTCTATTTAGAGGTAGAGAATGCCGCTGCTGATGATGTTTGTTACATCTACATCTCGTCCAGTGATTCAGATGATTGGCAAGAGGACTGGTTAGGGGATGGGCAGACCATTGCCTCTGGGGGCAGTTGGCGCTCCGAGTACATCCCCGCTGGCCCGCATGATATCAAACTAGAAAACTGCGCCGGGGCAGTCCTGGCGACCGCTTGGGAAGTAAGAGTTGATACCACCATGACCATTGGCGGTTACGGCCAAGCGGCCTTGGAAGTTATCAACGAGAGTAGCAATGAGATTTGTTACGCTTATTTCTCATTCTCATCAGCGGATGAATGGGGCATGGACTGGATGGGGCAATTTGAGACCATCCCCGCTGCTGGCAGCACGCGCATATTTTACGTGGAGCCTGGTACCTATGATCTCTTAGTGCAGGATTGTGATGGCAACGATCTGGTAACTGAAACCGGGATAGATATCGGCACGGATGGTACTACCTGGACCATCTCTGATTAAGAGTTAATTGACAAGCTATCTGTTTTGGCCTCCGATCTCTATCTGAGATCGGAGGCCGCTATGTTAAGGGGTGAGGGTCTGTTGGTTTACAGTCACCCGCGTGCCTGAAAGTCAACGCTAACCCGGTATAGTCATTTATAAAAATCTCAGTGCCCTCTGCACCTCTGCGGTGAGGGTTTTCACAGGAGGATTCAGATGAAATTAGATCCACGACTATTGGCTTTATTGACGGCTATGGCTTGGGGAATTGGCGGGTTCTTCGAGAAAAAAGGTCTGCACTTGGGGAACCTCTCTCCGCAGCTGGGCATCACCATTCGCACCGCCGTCGCGTTATCTGTGCTGGGATTGCTCAGCTACACCGAGTGGTCATCTCTGACACAGGCCGGGCCGAAGTCTCTGGCGATGATGATCATCGGCGGCGGTCTTATCGCCGGCGTCGGGGGGATGCTCTGCTTCTACGCCGCGCTCAAGGGCGCGCCTTTGGGGAAAGTTATGCCCATCGCCTTCACTTCGCCGTTCTTCGGCGTGCTGATGGGTGTGTTAACCGGCGCGGAGTCGCTCACGCCCCAGAAGATCATCGGGATGCTACTGACCATCGGTGGCATTATCGTGCTCACTATAGGGTAAGGCCGCTGCCGCTAATACTAGCCGGGACGTTATCTACCTCATTTTCAGAACAGGAGAAAATTCAATATGGACATTCTATATCTCATCATCGGCTTGCTGGCTGGCGCAGCACTGGTCTATTTCCTGCTGACCCGGTCCCAAGAATCCAATCGCCAGGCCTGGCAAGAGCAAGTGCGTGCAGCGCACCGGGCCAAAATGGCGACTGAGCAAGCCCGACTCATCCAGGACTACGAGGAGAAATTTCACACCCTGGAGATAGAACATGCTGCCGCCATCAAGCAGGCCCGAAAAGATAGCACTAACCAGAGTCGGGCCGTGCTCAAAGGGAAGATGGCGGAACAGATCGCGCCGTTGTTGCCCGGTTTTAACTATTGGCCCGCCGACGCTCGCTTCTTAGGCGACCCGATAGACTATGTGGTCTTCGATGGTTACTCTAGGATGAAGGATAACCATACTGACGGTGATGATCTGGAGGTCGTGATCTTGGACATCAAAAAAGGGCGCGCGAGTCTCACGCGGGGCCAGCGACAGATCGCCAGGGCCATTGAGGAGGGTCGTGTGCGCTTCGAGATCGTGCGCATCTACGATGATGGCACAGTGAAATCACACGCATGGCGGGCGCGCAAGCGGAAGTCAAGTAAGTAGAGGAAAACTTCGTCCTCTCGCCCTCTCGCCTTATCGCTCACTCGAAAGTATCCCCGGTGGAATGCGCACCCCTATCTTCGCCAGTATCCAGGCTATGGTAAGCGTGGGGATGGGTTGCGTACCGGGAATCAGCCCTTCAACTAGCGTCACGCCGCGTAAATTCTCCAATCCCAGGTGACTGAGGATGACCCAGCCCACCGGCGCGCCGAGGAAATCCAGTCCAAAATCCAGGAGGTCAAGGATGATTACCAGCACCAGTGGCACGTGGCGCAGAGTGGTGAAGAAATCGGCTTGAGCGGGGATGCGAATGCGCTTGAGCCGCCGGTAGGTGAGCAACAGCAGCAAGAGCGCCAGTACTAGCGCGCTCCCCATCGCGATCAGCGCACCGGTGATAAAGTTATGCAGATTGAAGGCTGGAAAATCCATGGGCAACTACTCCTTTTGCAAACTCAGAAATGCCGCCGGCAAGGCGTGGATGACGTCGCTGGCTCGCATCCCCGCCTCGCCGTATTCTTGACGGGCCAGTTCTCCGGCCAGCGCGTGCAGATATGCCCCGGTCACGGCGGCCTCGAAAGCCTCCAATCCCTGGGCGCGCAGCGCCACGATGACCCCGGCCAGCACGTCGCCGGTGCCGGCGGAGGCCAAGCCCGCGTTGGCAAACGGCAGCAGCCGCGCGCGTCCATCTGGCGCCGCGATGACGGTGAACGCGCCCTTGAGCACGACCACTTGTCCCCATTTTTGCGCGTATTCCCCGGCGACCTGCCAGCGGGCGGCTTGAATTTCCGTCACACTCAGACCGGTCAACCGCGCCATCTCGCCAGGATGAGGGGTGAGGATGCTTTGGGGCGGTAGCAATTCCGGCCAGTGGGGTTGCGCGCTCAAAATGTTCAGTCCGTCAGCATCTAAGATCAGGGGCGGGAGCTGCCGTCGGGGGCTTTCTCTGGTTATCTTCTCAGCAGAGAGAAAACCCGTGCGCCGCTTCTCCGAGCCGAGACCCCATAATCCCGCGATGAATTTTCCCGTCTCCGGCGCTTGTCCCAAACCTGGCCCTACTAAGAGCGCGTCATATTCTTCCAGCGGCTCCTCGAGCGTGTCGAGTGCGTCTGCCGTTATGACTCCCAACGCTTCTGGCAGGAGCGCGTAGGTGGCTTCTGGCACGAGCGGCACCAGACTGGCCTGTAACGAACCCGCTATCCCCAACGTGACCAGCCCCGCGCCACTGCGCACGGCGGCTTGCGCGGCCAGAGCCGCGGCGCCCGTGTAGTTCACCGAGCCGGCGACCAATAACGCTTTGCCAAAGGTCCCTTTGTGCGCGTTGCTCCCGCGTGGTGGCAGCCAGGCGCGGATTAGTTGCGGTGTCGCCAACGCTGGGCCATCTGGAGAGGGCGTCACCCCGGTGGGAATACCGATCTTGGCCACTACCAGCTCCCCGATCAGCTCTGCGCCGGGGAAGCGAAAGTGCCCGCGCTTGGGATAGGCGAAGGTCACGGTGAGCTGGGCCGGCAAGGTCAGCGGGTCCGCCTCTCCCGTGTCGAAATCCAGCCCGGAAGGGCCATCCACGGCGACGATGAACGGTGTTTGCCGTTTTTGCGGCTGGGGGCGGTTGAGAATCGTTAGCGGGTGTTGCCGGCGCCGGGCCAATACGGCCTGCGTTACCCGGAGTATCGCGGCGATGCCCTCTCGGAGAGGCGGTTTAGCTCCTGTGCCCAGCAGCGCGTCGATGAGTAGCTGCGACCGGGAGAGTAAACGGCGTAATTCGCCACCTTCCGTCTCCTCCGCGTGAGTGTGGATCGTTACGCCATGCTCTATCGCCGCTTTGAAGACCGGATCGCTCTCCGGGTCGCGTGTGTGGGAGAGATACGCCGTCACTTGCGCGCCGGCCTCGGCCAGATAACGGGCCGCGACCAGACCATCGCCGCCATTATTTCCTGGCCCCACCAATACCAACACCCGGCGGCCTTTGACCTGCTGGCGTTCCAAAATTGCGCGCGCGACCCCTTGCCCGGCTAAATCCATCATCCGCTGATATGGATGTCCGGTTGCGGCGGCGGCTTGTTCCAACTCTTGCATCTCGGTGATGGATAGAATACGCATAGAGATCCTTTTTGTTAATCTAAGGGAAATTCAACTGCCGCAGCGGCGGGATTACCGGCGACATCTACTATCGGGATATTTTCCAGGCCAGGATAGGTATATTGCCCTACCTGCAAAGTGTAGGGCGGCGGCGGTGCATCCGGTGCGATGGTGAGCGCAAATTGCATCTGTATGTAATCCCCCGGTTGCCAGCGGGATGTGGGCCAGCCCACATCGTCCACCTGGCCGCAAGTTTGCCCCTCTTGAGATAACCAGTGAATGAACCAATGTACGGCTTGCGGATAGGGACCGCTGGTACTTTCCCAGCCTAAAACAACCTGCACAGTTTCTCCCGGCGCTGCGTTCCCGCTTATCTGATACCCTAGCAAGCGACTACCAGAAGCCCACTTGGCCGAGGCCGGTTGCAGGCCAGCAAAAGAGTCTCCCTGGCTGGCTGGCTCCCATAAGTGATAATGATATTGCTCGCCCCAGGGCGAGGCAGGGAGGGGTGGCGCCACCACTCGCGTGCCGGTGAGAATTTGGTTAGCCGTCAGCACTTCGGAGGCTATCAATAACACCGCTCTGTGAGGTGGGTAAACGGTCGTGTGCCGTCCATCAACGAGCCGGTGGGGTGTTCCAGCTAGCAACGCATTGAGAACGGCGGCTTTCTCATCCCAGGGTTGAGTGCCGGGCAACAATAACAGCGCCTCTTCAGCCTCTTGCTCTGCGACCAGTGCGCGTGTCTGCTGAGCGGCGCTCCACCAATAACCCAATGGGGTGCCATAACCCGCGACGCCCTGCTTTACATCCTGCAAAGTATGTACCCAAACAGTCCCTTGCCAGAGAGCGACCAGGAGTATTAAGCCAGTGGCTAACCAGCCCAGCCGGTCGTGGCGCCGGCAAGCCAGTTCCACGCCTGCGGCGGGCAATATGTAGAGGGTAGGTAGCAATACAATCAGATAGTGAAACTGAATTTCCAAGGGAAGTAACAGGGCCGCGAGGGGTGTGAGCACGAGCCAAGCCCCCAAAAAACGTATCCGCCGGTCATCTCTACGTTGGAATAGAGATAGCATTCCTCCCAGTGAAAATAGGGCCAATAATAGAGCAACTAAACTCTTGAGAGTGAAGAGTGTGACGGGCCAAGACGCGCCCAATAACCAACTTGAAATCCAGCCGGAGAGTGGTGGCAGAACGGATTTGCTGGTTGCGCTGATCTGGCTTAGGAAACCAGGTAATTGCGGCGCGACCGTAAGCAAATAGGGGAGGCAGGGAATGATAAAGGCCGCGGCTGCTATTCCCAGTTGCCGCCAGGTGAGCTCTGAGTGTCGTTCCCAGTAGAGCCAGATCAGGACGGGCAGCAGCAAGAGTGGGGAGAACGTGGTAAGTAGGAGGAGGGCAAAGGCAAAAGCGACTACCGCTGCGTAGCGTCCGGCTCGCTCGCGTGGGACGCTAAGAAATGCTAGCCCGGCGCCTAAGAAAAATGTGGTTAGCGGGAGTAGTAAGTCAGCAGTGAAAAGCTTGCGTGCATAGAGAATCGCCTGCGGGTTGAACGCCAATAATAATCCGGCGCTGAATGCGGCGCGTTTGCTAAGTAGCCGGCGGAGAATTAGATAGAACGCTCCGGTTGCCAGGGCCGCTAGCAAGCCTAGCCAGCCGGTGGCTACGCGGGGATCGCGGCTGATTTTCAATGGCAGGGCCAGAGCATAGATCAACAGTGGGGCTTTGGGGAACCCTATGGAGGCGGTCGAGCCGGTCCAGCGCCAGACACCGCGTAATAATTGGTAGGCTAGCTGATAGTGGCGGGCCTCGTCTATCTTAAATTCGGCTAACCCTAGGTACGTGAGACGAGGAAGGGCAGCTAGGAGTATTAGGGCACTGGCTATCCACCGGTCACGCCAGAAACGCAGCGGGGAAGTGGGCATTTCAGGCGGTGTGCGCATGTCCCCCTGCGCCGGGTGGATCCCCACGCAGCAACGCGATAGCGTGCGGCAGTGCCGGGATGATCACTTGGAGATTTTCGCAGGCGGCTTTGGGGCTGCCGGGCAAGTTCACGATGAGCGTTAGCCCGCGGATGCCGCAGACAGCCCGCGAGAGCATGGCGTGGGGCGTGATGCGGAGAGACGCCGCGCGCATAGCCTCGGCTAGACCGGGGGACTCCTTCTCGAGCACCTCGCGGGTCGCTTCCGGCGTCACGTCACTGGGCGTGAACCCGGTCCCGCCGGTGATGAGGATGAGGTCTATCTCGCCGCCATCGGCCCAGGCGCGCAGTTGCGCGGCGATCTTGGCGCGGTCATCGGGCAAGATCTTCGTGGCAACGACCTGGGCGGGGAGAGTTCGTCTGACCAACGTTTGTAGCGCCGGGCCGCTCTTATCCACGTAGATACCGGCTGCGGCGCGGTCACTGGAGGTAAGCACAGCTACGCGAATGGGATTGAGCATCAGAGGGTCTCCTTTAGAGTATGAGAGCTAATTGGCTAGGGCGTGAATACGTTGTAGCAATTTCTGGGGGCGGAAAGGCTTGAGAATAAACTCCGTGGCTCCCAAACTTAGACATTTATCTTTTAGATCCATGCCAGAGATCATAATCACAGGGATTTGCGACACGTGAGGACTGCTTCTGAGCTCTTGCAGCGCCGGAAAAGTATCGTCGCCGGCCAAATGTACATCTAATAGAATGAGGTCGGGCAGGGTTTCTTCGGCAGTTGGTAGAATCTCCGCGAGGTGACTTACCAAGACAGACTGATCGCCTTCCAGTTCCAACAAGGTGGATAGCAAGCCGCGCATGGTGCGATCATCTTCTGCAATAAGTATTTTTGTCATGACCTTTTTCTCCCCCTCAATGTTGGCTTTGCTGTAATTAGTTTTAGGTCGAAAGCACTTGCTGATAATGGTAAAAAAGCAACTTGCTGAAGGTTAATTCTCAAATTCCGCTACCTTTGCGGCGGAACCCTTATTTTTCAGCAGCCTCAAATGTTTTAAGTTATAGCATTTTACCATATTCCAGCAGCTATGAAATAGCCGTGCCGGCTACGCGGCCAGCGGTGGGGTATTTATATCTAGCTTGTCAACTTTTGATTAACCTCTATAATAAAACATACTGACCGGTCGGTTTGACACAGCGTGGAGGTGTGATGAACGAACGATCTAAGGGTGAGGTAACCGCGGAGAAGATCATGCGGGCGGCCCAGGAGGGCTTTGCACAGAATGGCTACGCGGCTACCGGGGTGGCTGAGATTTGTGCGAGTGCCGGTGTGAGTAAAGGGGCTTTCTATTATCATTTTGAGAGCAAGCAGTCGCTCTTTATGGCTCTGGTGGAAGCTTGGTTGGGGGAGCTCGAAGGCTCGCTGGCGCAGGTGGCGGAGGGCGTCCAGCCGGTGCCGGAACGGTTGTTGGCGATGTCCCGGCTGATGACGGGACTTTTCTCCTCGGATGTAGTGCAGATTTCGATTTTCTTTGAGTTTTGGATGCAGGCTGGCCGCGATGCGGCGGTACATGCGGCGGTAATTGCTCCTTATTATCATTTTCAGCGTTTTTTCGCGGAGTTGTTGCAGCGGGGAATTGATGAAGGCTCGCTATCCGCTATCGATCCGGTCTTGGGGGCACAGGGAATCATCTCTTTGGCTAGTGGTTTGCTTTTGCAACGCCTGTTGGATCCCGAGGGCGCGGATTGGGGGCGGCTGCTGGAATCCAGTATGCAGCTATTGTTGGAGGGGTTACGTAAGGTTGAAAGTTAGCTGTTGCCGGTTGAACGAATGGCAAATTGGCATCGCTGAATATGTTTAACCTAAAAATTAGTTTTTTATTAGCGTCTTGATGTCTTAGTGGCGAATTAGCCTTTTTTAGCGGAATTATTTATTTCTGTGTAATCTGTGGATAAAAATTCGTGGATAAACTAAGGAGAGCAAGATGATTTTAGTGACTGGTGCGACAGGGCATCTGGGAAATGTGTTGGTACGTAAGTTGTTAGCTCGTGGTGAGCGGGTGCGAGCGCTGGTGCTGCCGAATGATTACTGTGTCTCGTTGGTGGGGTTGGATGTGGAGCGTGTGAGCGGTAACGTGCTAGTTCCCTCGACGTTGGAGCGAGCGTTGATCGGGGTGCAGACGGTTTATCATCTGGCCGGCATCATCTCTATCTTGCCGGGTGCGGCGGGGTTGATGCAGCGCGTGAATGTGGAGGGCGTGCGCAATGTGGCCCAGGCTGCGCTCCAAGCAGGGGTGGAGCGGATGGTGCATGTGAGCTCGGTACACGCTTTCCACCGGCCAGCGCAGAGTAGGCTGGTGGATGAGACGGAACCGCTGGCCCTGGAAGGGGCGGCGGGGGCTTATGATCACACCAAGGCGGCGGGTACGCAGTCGCTCTTGGAGGTGGTGGCGGAGGGGTTAGATGCGGTAGTGGTTTGCCCTACCGGCATCATCGGGCCGCGTGATTATCTGCATTCGGAGATGGGGCAAACGATCTTGGAGTACACGAGGAACCGTCTGCATGTACTAGTGACAGGCGCGTATGATTTTGTGGATGTGCGCGATGTTGTCCAGGGTGTGCTGGCGGCCGGCGCGCAGGGGCACGCTGGTGAACTCTACATCTTGTCGGGGACGCATATTGCGCTGCCTAAGTTGCACGATTTGGTGCAGGAGCTGGCAGGGATTCATTCACCCAAGCTGGTGTTGCCGTTTGGCTTGGCCTCGGCAGGAGCGCGATTGGCGGAGGTTTTTTATCAGCTGACCCAGATAACGCCGCGCTTTACCAGCTATGCGTTGCGCACGGTGCATGATAACGCACTCTTCAGCCGGGCTAAAGCGGAACGTGAGTTGGGGTATCATCCGCGCTCTCTGCGGGAGACACTACTGGATACCATCGCGTGGCAAGGCGCGCGGGCTTGACGACTGAGGTTGCCAATAGCATTGCGCGCGTTTTATGCCAAGAACGTGTTAGAATTGGGCAACCTAAAGAAAAAAGATATTCGAGGAGAAGTTTGCTATGAAGCAAGAGGATGTGGCGGAGGTTGTAGCCGGGATTTTGGTTAAGCGGGAGTCGATATTGGGTACGGTGGAGTGCGGCGTGGAGGGGGCGGTCAGTCGCTGGCTTTTCAACACGGCGGAAGGGCCGCTGGTGCTAGGGAGTAGTTTGGTGGTGGATGATGTAGCAGAAGCTGTCACAATTATGGAGTTGCCGCGCCCGCAGTTCAAGAAGGCGGGGGAGTTCTCGGCGAAGGCGGCGCGCGCGGGGGCGCGGAAGGGTCGTACTTTCTTGGGTGTGCAAATCTGTCTGGCGATTTGGGGAGAGGGGCCTACGTTGGAGGAGAGTCTTTTGCAGCCTATTTATCTGGCGGTGGATCTGGGCCGCCAGCGGGCGGAGCGCACGGTGCAGGTAGTGAATGAGGAAGCGTTGGTGCAGCACGCGCTGACCTTGGTGTGGGAAGTGGTCGGGGGAGTCGGGTAGTCAGGTAGTCGAGTAGTCAGGTAGTCGTTAGTCGGGTAGTCGTTAGTCAAGTAGTCGGGTAGTCTTTAGTCGCTCACCCGTTCTAGCTGTTCCCGTGCTGATTCCCCATTCAGCATTCACCTATTCAGCATTGACCCAGTAGTAGATTCCTCGCTGGCGCGTCGCCAACGCTCCGCTGGCTCGGAATGACAAGGGGACGTATCATTCATCATTCGCCCATTCAGCATTCGCTATCACCACTTTCCGATCCCCCAGCCAAAATAGGCGATTAGCGCGCCTCCCCAGAAGAGCGTGGAGCAGGCGCAGAGCAGATAATCACCCGGCCCCAGCCGCGAGTCGTGTAGCTGCGTGCGCTCTGAACTTCCGGAGAAAGCTCTGGCTTGGAGGGTTAGCTCCACCATTTGCGACCGCATCAGCACGCCCAAGATCAGCGGTACCGTGATTTTGGCGTAGTTGCGGGCCTTTTGCAGTAACCCCATTTTTTCCAGGGCCAGACCGCGCAACCGTTGCGCCTCGGTGATGGTTTGGATGCGCGCCACGAGCAACGGAAAGAAGCGCAGCGTCGAGGAGAAGATAAAGGCGATCTTGTAGGGCAGCCCGGCGCGGACCAGCCCGACGATCAGGTTGTCCAACTCGGTGGTGAAGATGCCGACGGGGATTATCAAGACCACGGAGAGGGTTTTGGCGAGGACGCTTAGGCCGTAGAGCAAGCCCTCGCGGTAGAGAGCTTGTCCACCCAACAGCTGCCAGTGGGCGGGGAAGGTGAAGAGCGGTGTCAAGGTAGCGTGCCTGGTCAGCTGGCGAATTCCCCCGTGCGGAAAGAAGCCGTGAAAGAAGAGCAACGTGACGCCAAAGAAGGTGGAGAGGAGGAGCACGGAGCGGATATAGCGCCAGTCGATACCGGCCCAGAGCGCGACGAGGATGATGCCCAGCGTCAGTAACCCGCTGGCTACCAGGTTCTGCCAGAGGAGGGCGACGGCGGTGACGGCGCAGATCATCCAGAGCTTGGAGCGGATATCCAGCCGCGTGAAGCAGGAATCACGTGCCACGTGCTGGTAGGTGCTGCGGAAGTGACTCACCGGCCGCCTCCGGGCAGGAAACAAGCCGCCACTTCCTCCGGCGTCACGCGGAGTAGCGCGCCCTCTCCCTCGGGGGGGGCGAGTTCCTGAGCCAGCAAGACCGCTTGCGGCGGCGTCAAGTAGGTGCGGCGCAGGAGTTCCTTTGCATGGTAGGCACGGCGCAGCGGGGCGTCTAACAAGATCGTCCCCTTACCCAGCACGATGACGCGCTCCGCGTACTCCGGCATCAAGTAGAGGTGATGGGTGATGACGAGGATGGTTTTTCCTTGTTGGTGCAACTTGCGGCTCAAGTCCAGGATATATTTGGCGCCACGATAGTCCTGGCCGGTGGTCGGTTCGTCCAAGATGATGATCTCCGGCTCCATCGCTAACACGGCAGCGATGACGAGCCGCGCGCGATCCCCTCTGGGCAGGGAGAGCGGATGGGCGGTGCGGTGGGCCAACAGTCCCAGCTGGCGTAAACTAACCGTGACCCGTCTCTCGATCTCCGCCTCCGCGTAGCCCAGATTTTGCAGCGCGAACGCCACCTCGTCCTCCACGCTGGCGGTGAAGAGCTGGTCGTCCGGGTGCTGGCCCACGTAGCCGATGCGCTGCGCCAGCTCGCTGGTCTCCAACTGCCGCGTATCTAGCCCGTCCACGGTCACGGTTCCCGCCGTGGGCGTGAGCAAGTTGAGGAAATGCTTCACCAGCGTCGATTTGCCGGCCCCATTTTGGCCTACCAGCAAGACATATTCGCCTGCTCTGATCTCCAGGGAGATATCGTGCAGCGCCGGAGTCCCGTTAGCGTAGTGATGGGTTAGGTTTTTGATAGCTAGTAGCGCGGGGCCGAGGTGGTCGGGCGCGGCAACGTGCTCTTTTTCAACGGTGGGGCAACTAGTGGGTAGCGCGTGCAATAGCCGTTTGCCCGCCGCCAGCCGGGTGGGCAGTTGCGTGATCGCTACGCCCCGCTGGCGCACCAGTTGGAAGGTGCGCGTGACTTGCGGGGGACGTAGTTGTTGCGCGGCCAAGAGTTCCACGCGGCTGTAAATCTCCTGGGGCGTGCCCTGCGCCACCAACTCTCCGCCCGCCAGCAGCGCGATGCGGTCGGCATGTTCGGCCAGCTCTTCGGCGTCGTGTCCGGTGAGCAGGATGGTGATGCCCAGCTCCCGGTTCAACTGGCGCAGCGTGGCGAAGACCTCGGCCGCGCCCAGCGGGTCAAGTTGCGAGGTTGGCTCGTCCAAGACCAGGAGCGCGGGGCGCATAGCTAAGGCGGCGGCGATGGCTAACCGTTGCTTCTGCCCGCCGGAGAGCTCTTGCGGATGCCGTTTTTCGGTGCCGGAGAGTCTCACGGCAGCGAGTACCTGCGGGATGCGCGTTCTGATCTCGGCGCGTGGCACGTTTAGATTTTCCAGCGCAAAGGCGATCTCGTTTTCCACCGAGGGAGCGACCAGTTGCATCTCCGGATCCTCGAAGACCAAGCCCACGTGATGCGCCAGCTCGCTGATGGGGTGCTGCACGGTATCCAACCCGGCTACGATAACCTGCCCAAAGAACCGTCCCCCGTAGAATTGCGGCACGCTCCCGTTGAGCGTCTGGCAGAGCGTGGATTTGCCCGCGCCGGTCGGCCCGATCAGACCCAGGAATTCCCCGGAGTGAATTTCCAGGTTGATATTCTTGAGGGCCGGAGTCTTAGCGCCGGGGTAGAGATAGGAGACATTTTCTAGTCGGGCGAGGGGGTTGGTCATTTAGTTAGTTCGCCAGTTGTCGCTCCAGCCAAGCGGTTATCGTGGCGTGATAGGCTGCGGGGGCATCCAAGAAGGGCATGTGTCCGACTTGAGGCAACATCGCCAGCTCAGCGTGGGGAACT
>JAYELZ010000054.1:1996-5139 GCA_034717835.1 Chloroflexota bacterium | reverse complement strand
TCTTTTGTAGTTGCGCTTGTATTTCCAACTTGATGACTTGTTCTCTGTTCACAAGTTATCCTCTCACTGCTCCCGGACTGACTCACAAGGCCAACATCCCGGCGCTGCCCGGCACGACGCTCGCCATCAGCGGAACGGATGATAAGAGCAACAGCACGCTCGTCAAGAGAGGCCAGCGCAGCCGCCTGTTTTTTCCGGCCTCTCCCAGGCATTCCCAATTACAGATACTCTGCAATTCCTGGGACTTTTCTCTCCCCATAGTCGCCAAACCTTACGTCAACGGCGTAGCGCGTTACGTGTGTCCACGACTAACCATTCCCGATTGTAAGTCAACTGTTCTGTGCCCATCACTACGCAGCCAGTGGTCAATGCAGGAAGGCGGCTATTTCTCGGAGGACAACTTCAATATCCTCTACCGGATTCCCTGTCAAAGGTGAAGATTTTATGCCGCCGCTAGCGTCATGGTGGTGATGGGGATAGGTCGGTAAATGTGGGAATTCTTCTTTGTTATCCCATCGCAAAAGCGGTACAGCAGCAAAAAGCTGATAGGCATAATCCACATGCCCTTGATTATAATACACACGCACTTGAAAATGCGTACCGTGGTGCAATTCCGCCCTGAGCTTGAAAAAGAATTGATCCGCAGCGAACGCTTTAGTCTCGGTCACCTTTACCCGGTCACAGAGAGGGAAAACCTGCAGGGTACTCATCAACGCGCTCAATAGAGCAGCCAGAGAAGTCATTCCACCGTCTCCTGACGGAGTCCCAACCAGCTTTCCAGCATCTCTTGCGCCACCTTCCAATCCAGCCAATCATCCTCTTCCTGCATCACCGCCTGTCCCAGCTCCTGGCGGCATTCAAGAGTGAGTTCGCCAGCTCCCAGCAGCAGGGAACGTTCGTGAACATAGGCCGTAAATTGCTCGAAGCGCATTCCATGCTGCTGTTCAAACCACGTCAGTTCCTCTTGCAGTGTCTCTATCTGTCGCAAGATGTACTCCCGCAGGAGAGAGCGTACTGCATCCTCCTTAGTAGCAAAAATCTTTCTCTTGATTAAAGGTCTCATGATATCACTAACTAGCAGGCCCATCACTACCTCCTCCGCCCTCTCTAATTGCAGGGCGCTTCTTTTAGACTATCTCATCCACAGATTGCGCTGATTTTTTTAGCGTTTAGGGACCTCTATTCGCAGTTAATTTTGGCGACCATGCGAAATCGCCGCCGATCTTTTGTAGTTGCGCTTGTATTTCCAACTTGATGACTTGTTCTCGGTTCACCAGTTATCCTCTCAGTATCTTCGCAATAAGTAGGGGAAACCATGGCGTTTCTGTTATGCTCACCCCGGAGACACAGAGAATCCTGAGAAAAAATAAAAAATTCGGCGCCCTCCGTAGTGTGAGAAGGCAGTACTCACCAATCTATAGTCAGGTATTTTACCACGGATTACACGGATTTTATGGTTTTAATCTGTGTGAATCTGTGGTTTGATCTTTGTAACCACAGACCATCACGAAGTCGCCAGACGCAGACTCGCATCCGCAAAAACTAAGCGTTGCGTATCGCGGTGGTGTGCCCGGGCTCGTGACAGTTCCTTCAGTCATCAGACTCAGCTACCAGAATCAACGCTTCTCCAAGCGCCCGCAAGCCCGCGAGGAATTGCGCTGCTGTCGGAGCTTTGATCCAACGGACCTGCTCCCAATCAGTGCGCGTGGCAGAAAGCAACAGACGGGCCAGATCAGCCGGGAACACGCCAGCGGCCTTGCTCTGCGCGTCCCCCAGCGCCTCCGCTAGCGACAGGTGCATTTGACAACAGAAGCCCCAAATATCCGCCAGATCCTTAGGTTCTTCACGGTCTATAAGCGCGGTGATTTTATTGGCAAGGATATTCTCCGGGCTATCCAACCGCCCCAAAACGGCATGGTGTGCTATTGGCCCTACCCGCGCAGGTACATCATTGATAAACTCAAGTTTTAACAAGATATCGCCCGCATAAAGCACCAGACGCACAAAGCGCTCTTCCCGCAATAGGACTTCGCTGCGCCAGGCCGTTTCGCGAGTGAGACGGTCAATCGCACGGGCAGCCCAGAGGCCAAACCGCGCATCGTCATTGACAGAGAAATCCAACTCGTCCGAAAAGCGATGTTGCAAATATCCTCGGGCAGCCGCCGTCCCACCACTGAGATAAAATTCCGTGTCCAGGTCATCAAGGAGATGCAGCACACGATCCTGGAATGGGTAGAACAACTCGAAGTAATAATTTATATCCAATTTTACATTCATAGCAATTCAGGGTGGTGCTGCGGGAGCCATTCCACCAAAAAATCAAACCCACATTTGCGACTTGTGGAACGAATGCGTCCGCGCCAGCGAGGCCAACCCTCAACCAATTGCCGGTAGCCCAGCAGCCGGATGATATCACGATAAGGCGCGTACTCCAATAGCCGCACCGCGGCCCAATCCCGATCCAACCGCCCGAATTGGGTCTGCCCCCGCAAGATAGCGCGGAATTGCGCCCTACTCATATCATAATCCCATACAAAAGGCAAACGTGACATCCGCCCATTACTCCCAATTGTAGTTACTCCGTCGGGGCGGCGCGGAAAGTGCTCGCTCACCCCCACGGGGTGCAACTCACTAATTCTAACTAAAGTCCCTGAAGGAATAATCGCCAGGAGCAAAATCCGCCTGGGCCATGAAGGCGTCGCGCAAGAGTTCTGACGCGAATTCCTTTACCATGGCGTCTTGCGGGTCATGGTAAGCTACGCGCGCGCCTTTCTCCTGCAAAAGATGAATTATATCAAGAGCCGGGGATTCGCGCAAATTGCCAATGTCTTTTTTGTAGGCCACATCCAATACTAATATCGCGCTCCCTCTCCACGTCATTCAAGGCGTCCTGAGTTTAGCCTGTTTCAGACCACAGAGGTCTACAAATCCGCTACTGGGTGGCGCCATCGCGGTCTGGGGAGGTACTTTGACCAACAAAACCGGTATCCAGACCTCGGAGGTCTATCATGCCTGCGGTAAACGCTCAGACCTCCGAGGTTTTGACGGTGATTTGATCTGGGAAGCGAGCTAGGTATCACCAGAACCCTCCGCAGGAGTACCAGCTTATAAACCTCGGAGGTCTTTGGGGGGGAGCGTTTATC
>JAYELZ010000054.1:0-1896 GCA_034717835.1 Chloroflexota bacterium | reverse complement strand
GGTAAACGCTCAGACCTCCGAGGTTTTGACGGTGATTTGATCTGGGAAGCGAGCTAGGTATCACCAGAACCCTCCGCAGGAGTACCAGCTTATAAACCTCGGAGGTCTTTGGGGGGGAGCGTTTATCCTTACCCTCTGAACGCTTACCGCCTGAGTAGTAACGATTTTTTTATTTTTAATCTGCGAGCGCAGCCTGCGGTTATCTGCGTCCCTGCCTTCAATAAAAGCAGTAACGTCATTTCCTGAATGTTAATTAAAATCTCTGTGCCCTCCGTGCCCCCATGGTGAAATTCCGACAGTATTCATCTGTGCGAATCTACGTCCTACAGATCACCCTAAAAACCCGTGCTCCTCCAAATACCCCATAATCTGCCCCACGCTCTCCTCCGGCGTCTTGCCCACCGTCTCGGCCGCCACCTCGGGATTAACAGGCGCTTCGTAGGGATCATCTATGCCGGTAAAACCCTTGATCTCGCCACGCCGCGCGCGGGCGTACAGCCCTTTGACGTCGCGAGCCTCGCAGACCTCCAACGGCGTATCGACGAAGACCTCGACGAAATTATCGCTCCCGAACATCCGCCGCACCGCGTCGCGCGTGTTGCGGTACGGGCTGACGGCTGCGCAGATCACGGTGCCGTGGTGCCGCGCGATCTCTCCCGCCACAAAACCGATGCGGAGAACGTTAGTGTCGCGATCCTCCTTACTGAATCCCAACCCCTTAGAAAGATGCGTGCGCACCACATCGCCATCCAACACGGTGGCTTGACGGCCGCGTTCCAGCAACATGGCCGTCAGCGCATTGGCGATGGTCGATTTGCCGGCGCCGCTCAAACCCGTGAGCCAGATACAGAAACCCTGTTTGTGGCGCGGCGGGTAAGCGTCACGGAGAATATCCGCCGTCTCAGCGCGGGTGAACCAGTCCGGCAGCGGTTTGCCCTTAGCCAAATACTCCTCGCGTACCTGCGTACCGGAGATGAAGAGGGTCTGCGCCCCCTCCGGAGCGTCCTCCCCCGCAACATAGCGATCCTCGTCAGGCACATAAACCAACTCCTTGAAGGTCACGGCCTCCACGCCAATCTCTTCCCCATACTGAGCCATCATCGTCTGCGCCTCGTAGGGGCCGTAGAACGGCTTGCCGTGGCTATCCTTGCCCGGCCCGGCGTGATCGCGTCCCACCACAAAGTACGTCGCCCCGTAGTTGCGGCGGATGATGGCGTGCCAGAGCGCCTCACGCGGCCCGGCCATCCGCATCGCCAACGGGAGCAAGCTCAAGACAGTATCATAATCATCATAATAATTCGCCGCCAACGCCTTATAGACGCGCACACGGGTATAGTGATCCACATCCCCCGGCTTAGTCATGCCCACCACCGGATGAATAAGCAGGCTCCCCCCCACGCGCTCAGCTGCGCGCTTCGTCAGCGCCTCGTGGACACGGTGCATAGGATTGCGCGTCTGGAAAGCGACGACCTTCGCGTTCCCCAATTCCGCTAACAGCTTACGGGTCTGGGCCGGAGTGCGGCGGATGCCGGTAAAATCGTAATATTTGGGCAGGTTGATAACCCGTAACTCCCCAGAGATACAAAAGTCGCCCCACCGTTCCATCTCAGAAACCAGGGGGTGCCGGGAATCCGTTGAACCCAACACCAACCGCGCCTCCCGCAGAGGATCCCAGCGGAAGATGTTCTCCAAACGCATCACGGCGATCAGATCGTTGCGTGCATCCCGCAACGTGATCCACTCCTCGCGCACCGGGAGATCGTCTTTGTCAATGGTCAGTGTAATGGGAATGGGAAAGAGGGTTCCGTCCGCTAGACGCATCTCCGTCAAGACACGTTGATAATCGGCCTCACACATAAACCGATCTAAGGGGGAAAATCCTCCCACGGCCAAAAG
>JAYELZ010000053.1:0-5210 GCA_034717835.1 Chloroflexota bacterium | reverse complement strand
TACGTGAACCGACAGCTAGGAAATCCCAGGGTGGATACTGAGGCATTGCGGTTAGGCGAATTGTTTACCGCCAGTTTCTTGGGTGACTAAATTTTACCTCACCCCTCTGGATAAGTTTTGCAATTGAACATTGAACCCATTAAAAAACTAAGCACTTCGACGCCAAGGCACAAGGATTTGAAAATTGACTTAACATTTTCAACCTAGTACTAAATCCTTTCTTAGCGTCTTGGTGTCTTAGCAGCGCATTAGCTTATTTCAGTGGAGCTAATATGCTGGGGACCTTTGTTCCCCGAATCACGGCGATAAATCGCCGACTACAAGCCAGGTTATTTTCGAAGCAACCGAGGCGTCCCCAGATGGGATGCCACCCCCACAATAATGAAAATGCCGCACTAACGTAAACACTTGGGGCTTGCAGCGGACTTTCAACTTTCGACCTTTGACTTTAGACTTATTCTTAGAGGAGGGATATGGGTAGTTTTGTAGGTTCAAATTTTATGTTGGTGATATTCATTGGTACGGCGTTGTTTTTTGATTTTCTAAACGGGTTTCACGACAGTTCAAATACTGTCGCGACCATGATCGCTTCTCGTGCTGTAACCCCGGTACGGGCGTTGATGATGAGCGCTGCCGCGCACTTCGTTAGCCCCTTTATTTTCGGGGTGGCGGTGGCTACCACTATCGGGCATGAAGTTGTGACGGAATCCGCAGCCACCCTACCGGTGGTCTGGGCCGCGCTCTTAGGCGCGAGCCTCTGGAATCTAATCACCTGGCTGTTAGGAATCCCCTCCAGCTCTTCACATGCACTGGTGGGGGGATTGATTGGTGCTACATATATGGGCTTTGGCTATCAAGCTATTATGATAGAGGGGTTGAGCAAGATATTACTGGTACTCTTGCTCTCTCCCCTGCTAGGTTTGTTTGGCAGCTATATCCTAATGAAGGTCACGCGGTTCCTCGCTCGCGGGGCGACTCCACGCATTGATAATTTCTTCCGGAAGAGTCAAATGGTGACTGCGTTGGCGTTAGCGCTAAGCCACGGCAGCAACGACGCGCAGAAGACGATGGGCGTGATCACCATGGGATTGGTAGCTAGTGGCACGCTCACCGAGTTCCATGTGCCTCTTTGGGTGGTGGCTGCGTGTGCGGGGGCGATCTCGTTGGGTACCGCGTCGGGGGGCTGGCGTATCATCCATACATTGGGTGGCAAATTCTATCGCATTCGTCCGGTACACAGTTTTGTCTCGCAGATATCATCCGCAGCTATCATTCTTGGCGCGGCTATTATCGGTGGGCCGGTTAGTACCTCACACGTTGTCAGCGCCACTATTCTGGGCGCCGGCGCCGGGGAGCGGCTTAACATGGTACGCTGGCAAGTGATGAACAGTATTCTTGTCGCTTGGGTTTTAACGATTCCGGCTGCCGCAGTGATGTCAGGATTAATTTATTGGTTATTAAAAGGGAGTTTAATATAAAATGGGGTTTCTAAAGAGATTGTTCAAACCTAAACCGGATAAATTTCTGGTGTTGTTGGAAGAACAGAGCAAGTTGACCTTGCAGGGCGTGGAAGCTCTGGTCGAATATCTGGAAGATCCTACCGAAGAGCTGGCCGATAAAATCAATAGACTTGAAAAAGAGGCTGATGAAGTGCGACGCATCTTGATTGAGGAGCTCAACCAGACTTTCGTCACACCAATTGACCGCGAGGATATTCACTCGCTCTCGCGTAATATTGACGATATCATTGATTATGCTTACAGTACTGTTGGCGAGATGGACATTCTCAAGGTGTCCCCGAATGATTTCATGCGACGCATTGCTACCTTGTTGGTTGATGCTACTAATGAGATTTATTTGGGCGTAGTGCGCCTTTCGGACCATCCAGGCGTGGCAGAGGATCACGCGATGCGCGCTAAGGCCACGGAGAACCGCGTGGAGTGGGTTTACCGCGAGGCGTTGGCTGCGCTCTTCCAGATGCCGCAGGATGTGGAGCACGTGGTGGAGATGCTCAAGCTGCGCGAGATATATCGTCACTTGAGCAACGCCGCCGATCAAGGAGATGCTGCCGCTAACGTGTTGGGTGATATTGTGGTGAAGATGTCGTAACCCTGACGGGTTTGTTGTCGCTGTATAAAAGACCTCCGCTTTCTAAAAGAAAGCGGAGGTCTGGTTTCAACTGTATTGCGCCGCGATATCCGTTAGTTGCTCGAAATGTTGTTCCATATCTGCCAGTAAGCGCAGTTGTACGCGGCAGCGATCTAGGTTCTGGTTCTCGCGGTGGATTTTAAAGTAGGTGTCGCCCTGCAAATAGTCGGTCAGAAAGCGGATGCCATTTTCAAACGTCATCAGCCGGGCGGAGAAGGGCAGGTACTCGATCTCCAGGGGGGTGAGGGTTCCACGCAGCGCGTCTAAGTAGCCGTGGGCTAGGCGCTCGAAGATTCCTAGATCGATACGCACTTGTGAAAGTTCTCGGGTATCCTCGGCGGCGGGATTGGCGGCGGAGCGCACCGCGTCGCCAAAATCGTAGAGTGACAGCCCCGGCATCACGGTGTCCAAGTCGATGACGCAGATCCCCCGACCCGTCTCGTCATCAATCATGATGTTGTTGAATTTGGTGTCGTTATGCGTGACGCGCTGCGGCAATTTACCCTCGGCGATCAGATCAACTAAAACGGAACACTCCGCCTCGCGGGCGCGCACAAACTCAATCTCCGGCTGCACGGCAAAGGCGCGCCCCAACCCGTCTGCCGCCACTGTGGCCTCGAACGCCTCAAAGCGTTGGCGGGTATGGTGAAAGTAGGGGATGGTCTCATGGAGCTCCTCGACCGGGAAATCACTGAGTAATTCCTGGAAATGACCAAAAGCCTCTGCTGCGTGGTAAACGTGGGCCAGGCTCGTTACCTGCTGGTACGTCTGCGCTCCGGTTATGAAGAGGTAGACGCGCCAATAAGTGCCATCGCTGTGTTGATAGAACAACTCGTCATCCACCGTGGGGATGAGGTTGAGCGTCTCGCGCTCTACGTCCCCACCTCTGGCCCGGATTTTCTGACGGAGGTGTGCGGTCACGCGCGCGATGTTCTGCATCAGTTCCGCCGGTTTGGTGAAAACATGGTGGTTGACGCGCTGCAAGATGTAATCTATGGCGCTGGTATGATTGCAGTTTATCAGGTAAGTATCGTTGATATGCCCACAGCCATAGGGCTGGATAGCTTGTACCTCGCCGTGGAGCTGGAATTGTCGGCTAACCTCCGCTAGTATTTTCTCCATCTACGCCTCCTCCCATAGTTTGGCGGGGTAGACACCCCGTTTAGCTAGCTCCTGGATGGCGCGCTTGACTTGAGGTTTGTCCTTGCGATAGGTCACGCCAATCCAACGTTCGTCTGTCTCTAACACGCGGATTGTGGCTTTATCCGCACGGACCAGCTCACCGGCCACCGCCGGCAGGAAGTACTCGGCTTTGGACTCAGTGCCGTGTTCTGCCAAGAAGCGCGGAAAACTCTCTGCCATCTCGTCAAAGAGGCTGGGGGTGAAGCCCCACATATTCATGGAGACGGTAGCGTCAGCGGGGAGCGGATGCCATTGGCCGCCGTCTTGGTATTGAATGCCTGCTGCGGATTGCTCAATGTGCAGGCGTTCATCAATCTTCACGAGGAGACCGTCTTGGACTGTACAGACGCCGCGTGATACATACCCATGTGCGGTCACGGTGTTACTGAGCCGGTAGCCGACCAGGCTGTAATTGTGCCGCGTCTGTTCTTCCCCCAGCTGCTGCAAGTAAGTGCTCAAAAGTTGATACGCTCCGCGCCCGTAGAAATCGTCCGCGTTGATGACGGCAAAGGGTTTCTTGACCACTTGACGGCAGCTATAAACCGCGTGCGCGGTGCCCCACGGTTTTTTTCGGGCTGGGGGCAGGGTGAAGTTGGCCGGTATGTCCGTGAGCCGCTGGTAAACATATTCGGTAGCGCAGACTCGCTCAATGTTGCGTCCCACCTCGGCGCGGAAGATCTCGACCAGCTCTTCCTTGATGACGAAGATCACGCGGTCAAAGCCCGCTTGCAGCGCGTCGTAGATGGAATAATCAATGATTTTCTCTCCGTGGGGGCCAACTGGGTCAATTTGTTTGAGACCGCCGTAGCGGCTGCCCATGCCGGCGGCCATAACGATTAGCGTGGGTTGCAT
This sequence comes from Chloroflexota bacterium, assembly GCA_034717835.1. GTDB lineage: Bacteria > Chloroflexota > Anaerolineae > B4-G1 > SLSP01 > G713. Next base: position 1,028 of record JAYELZ010000053.1, on the reverse strand, counting down.
AATTACTCCTCCGGGTAGCCGGTGGGATTCTGTGTCTGCCATTTCCAGACGTCCGCGCACATCTTCTGGAGATCTTTCTCCGCTTGCCAACCTAGCTCTTGCTTAGCTTTGGTGGGATCGGAGTAGGCTGCGGCGATATCGCCGGCGCGGCGCGGCAGGATGCGAAAGGGGATCTTGCGCCCGGCCATCTCTTCAAAGTCCCGCAGCACTTCCAGTACACTGTAACCGCGTCCGGTGCCCAGGTTGTAGGTCACGATGCCAGGATTTTCCGCTAACTTCTCCAAGGCCTTTAGATGTCCCTGCGCCAAGTCCACTACATGAATATAATCCCGCACGCCGGTGCCATCTCTGGTGGGGTAGTCGTCGCCAAAGACGCGGAGGTACTCTCGCTGCCCCACGGCAACTTGGGCGATGTAGGGTACTAAGTTGTTGGGGATGCCGGTGGGATCTTCGCCTATCCGCCCGCTGGGATGTGCCCCCACCGGGTTGAAGTAGCGCAGTAGTGCGATGTTCCACGTCGCGTCGGCGCGGTAGAGGTCGCGCAAAATCTCTTCAATCATCAGCTTGGAGCGTCCGTAGGGGTTGGTGGCTGAGAGTGGGAAATCTTCCCGAATAGGCACGCTCTGGGGATCGCCGTAGACGGTGCAGGAGGAGCTGAAGACGAGGTCTTTGACGTTATGCGCGCGCATCACCTGGCAGAGAATCAAGGTGCCGGTGACGTTGTTATGGAAGTAGCGCAACGGTTGTTCCACGGATTCCCCGACCGCCTTTAGCCCGGCAAAGTGGATCACGGCGTCGATGCTGGCTCCCGCGAAGACGGCGTTCAAGGCTTCCTTGTCGCGCAGATCCACCCGGTGAAATTCCAGCGATCTGCCGGTCAACTCCGCCACTCGGCGCAGCGCTTCCTCTTTACTGTTGACGAGGTTATCCACGACAATGACCTCCTGGCCGGCCTCCAACAGTTCCACGCAGGTATGACTTCCGATGTAACCGGCCCCGCCGGTGACTAAAATTTTCATAGTTTCTCC
>JAYELZ010000052.1:14864-22397 GCA_034717835.1 Chloroflexota bacterium | reverse complement strand
CAGTTAAGTCCGCCAGCGCCGATGGTACTTGAGGGGCAGCCCTCTGGGAGAGTAGGTCCTCGCCAAGAGAACTCTGTTTTTTAGGGCCACTACGTCCCCCACCGGGGACGCTTTTTGGTGACTAGGGATTGGTTGTAAAAAAAGGGCGCCCCTTATGGGGCGCCCTTTTTTGGGTGGCTGAAGGTCAGGCATTTTCTGTCTCATAGCCTTCATCAATTGCGAGCTGTGCTGCGCGAGCAGCTTCATTGGCCAACTGATCGCAGCGCTCGTTACCTGCGTTTCCAGCATGTCCTCGGACCCAATAGAAAGTTATGGCGTGTTTTTTACAGAGTTTGAGGAGCTGTTCCCATAAATCTGCATTGAGCGCGCGCTCCTTTTTGTTCCGCATCCATTGGTTAGCCCGCCAACGATAAGCCCAACCTTTGGTGATGCCATCAATGACGTAGCGAGAATCGCTGTAGAGTGCGACTTGGCAAGGTTCGATAAGGGCGGCTAGACCTTTGATGGCGGCTAATAGTTCCATCCGGTTATTAGTGGTAAGCTGATAGCCTCCTGAGAGTTCCCGTTGATGTGGCCCGAATTGTAGAACTACGCCATAGCCACCCGGCCCAGGATTGCCTAAAGAGCTGCCGTCTGTGTAGATGGTAACATGTTTGCAGCTGTGCATTTAATGGAGCTCGTAGGCACTGCCACCGATGAATTCGCGGATGTGGGAGGTGGCCGGGACGGCGGAGTCATCTTCCACCGGCAAGGTGATTTGTAGTAGTTGGTGGACTCGCTTGGCTCGGAGATAGGCATCTGAGCGCAACGGATCATCTTTGTATTCTTTGACCCACTCAGCAAAATGGTTGAAGAGACGTGCCCGCATGAGTGGCAACTCGTAAGGAGTAGCGCCATTGATGATGTAATCGGTGCTGTTGACGTAGGGGATGATGTTGCGCAACTCGCTGCTGCGGACGTAGTGCCAATGCTCTAGAGTTTGCTTGGGGTTGTAAGCGCGTTCGCGGGCATCGCGCAACATGCGCCGCATGAGCCGGAGGTCGGTGAAGCGGATGTATTTGTTATCCGGTCCTTTCATCTGCAACAGTGTTTCGATGTAAATTTTGAACTTGCGGGTCTCTTCAATATCTTTGGTCATAGCCGGATAGAGTCCGTGTAGGCTGTCAATTAGAATGATGTCCTGAGGGCCGATTTTCATCGGGGTGACGTCGTTTTGCCGGGTGCCGGTTTTGAAGTCGTAGTAGGGGGTGTGGACTTCTTCGCCAGCAACGAGGCGGCGGAGGTGTTCGTTGATTAGCTCGAGATCCAGGGCTTGGGGAGTCTCAAAATCATGGTCGCCATGCTCATCTTGAGGGTGCATTTCCAGATTGAAGAAGTAGTTATCGACGTTGAGGGCTACTAAATTTAATCCGGCTGCTTGCAGATGCTCGCTGATTTTGGCGGTGGTGGTGGTTTTGCCAGAGGAGGATGGCCCGGCGATGATGACTACACGGAGCTCATCTTGGCGCTCTTTGATCCGCTCGGCGGCTTCAGCGATATCTTTTTCGTAGGCGGCGTCGGAGGCGCGGACAATCTCTGCAAAGTGTCCCTTCGCGATGCGCTCGTTGAGCCGGTAGATGTTGTGGACATCGTGATCAATGGCCCAGGTGAGTACCTCCCAGAGCTTCTTGTAGGGGATGTTCTCTGGATCACGTTGAGATTTGCCTGCGGTGCGTTGACGGCGACGACGAGCCCGTTCGCGTCGATAGAGGATGTAGGCTTTGGCCGTGGTAGCGTGTCCGTTCTCAATGAGGACACTTTCTACCAAATCCTGGATTTCTTCCACGGTGGGGGTTCTGCCTGCCGGGTAGGTTTGCTCTAAGATATTTACTACCTCATTGGCCAGTTTTTCAGCAGTCTCGCGGTCACGTCCACCCACTGAGACGGCGGCGCGGTAAATCGCGTGAGTGATTCGCTGTTTGTTGAAGGGGACTACTGCTCCAGAGCGTTTGACAACTTGTGTGATCTTGGTGCCCATTTTCTTCTCCTCGATTGTGTGAATGATGTGGGAATTATTGTAGCATGAAGTGGTCAGTTGGATAGTAATTTGGTCAAGTAATCCTTCCCCCAGGTGGCCGGAAGATTACGAGGGTGGGGGGGAGCTTTTTTAGAGACAAGCCGCCTTTACGATCCTCCCCAAAAAAACGTGGAAAATTACCGCCGCGCAATAACCTTGACATTTTTTTTCAGGGACTTATTATTACCGGTTGGTTATGTTTAAGGTGAATTTTGCAGCGTAGGAGGGAAAATTGTACAATATGATCGAAGTTACTAATTTATCTAAAGCATACGGAGCTATTCAGGCGTTGAGTGGCGTCTCGTGCCAGGTTGCAGCAGGGGAGGTTGTGGGCTTATTGGGGCCGAATGGCGCCGGTAAGACGACGCTGATCAAGATTCTCACCGGCTATTTGCAGCCTGATGCAGGGACGGTGCGCATAAATCAATTAGATGTGCTGGAGGAGACGCGAGCAGTGCAGGCGCAGATTGGCTATTTGCCGGAGACTGCGCCGCTCTATCCGGAACTTTCGACTCAGGAGTATCTGCAGATGATGGCTGAGTTGCGCCAGATCCCGGAGAGCGAGCAGCGCGCTTGCCTTTCCGAGGCGGTCTACGCGACGGGGTTGGAGGAGCAGTTGACGCGCCCTATCGGGCAGTTGAGCAAGGGGTTTCGACAACGGGTGGGATTGGCTCAAGCGCTTCTGCATCAGCCGCGCATCTTGATTCTGGACGAGCCGACGGTCGGGTTGGACCCCACGCAGATTTTGGAGGTCCGAGAATTGATTCGACGGTTGGCGAAAAATAGTACGATTCTTTACTCCACACATATTCTCTCTGAGGTGGAGGCACTCTGTGATCGGGTGGTTATTTTGATGAATGGTGAGGTCAAGGCCGATGCCCGATTATCGGAGTTGGCCGCGACTTCTGATGCGGTGTTGATCTTGGGGAAGAAGTTGTCTGGGGTTGCTGCCGCGCTCCAACGGTTGCCGGGGGTACGCGGCGTGGAGACGTTGCCGGACTCCGAGGGACGGGCTGCCTATCGCGTGTTAGGGAACTCCACCACGGATCTCTGCCCATCACTCTATGATTTGGCGCGCGGGCATGATTGGCCGTTGTCTGAATTGCGACGGGATGTGCGTACCCTGGAGACCGTTTTCAATAATCTGGCTACGACGGGGGAGGTGCGAACATGAAAGAGATACTTGCTATTACGCGCAAGGAGTTGAAGGAGTACTTTGGCTCTCCACTGGCGATGATCTTCATCGGGGCGTTCCTGGCGATGACGTTGTTCACCTTCTTCTGGGTGGATACGTTCTTCGCGCGCGGTATCGCTGATGTGCGCCCGCTCTTCCGCTGGATGCCACTTTCGTTGATCTTTTTGGTGGCGGCGCTGACTATGCGCCAGTGGAGTGAGGAAGAGCGTTCGGGCACGTTGGAGATACTGCTGACATTGCCGGTCTCTACATTGCAACTAGTCGTAGGTAAATTCTTGGCCGTCGTGACCTTAGTCGCGGTGGCGTTCCTCTTGACCCTCTTTCTGCCATTGACCGTCTCGCTGCTGGGTAATTTGGATTGGGGCCCAGTGGTAGGCGGATATTTGGCTTCGATTCTGTTGGCGGCGGCTTACGCGGCCATTGGACTTTTCCTTTCCTCGCGCACCGATAACCAGATAGTGGCGTTGATCACCACCGTGCTGATCTGTGGATTGCTCTACTTGATCGGGAGCGGGGGGGTGACTGATTTTGCCGGTCAGATGTGGGGCGAGGTGCTCCGAGCTAGCGGCGCCGGCAGTCGTTTTGAGAGCATTGAGCGGGGGGTGGTTGATCTGCGGGATTTGCTCTACTATCTGACCATCACCGGGATTTTCTTGACGCTCAACGTGTTTTCACTCAAGGCGAAAGGGTGGAGTACCGGGGAACGCGCTCGTCCCCAGCGCATGGCAACCACGATTACCTCGCTGTTGCTGGTGGTGAACTTGCTCTTCGTCAATATCTGGGTGTATCCGCTGCGCACGCTGCGGTTGGATCTGACTGAGGACAATGAATACACGCTCTCCACGGCGACCAAGAATATCTTGAGCAGTTTGCAGGAACCACTCTTGATTCGTGGTTACTTCAGTGAGAAAACTCATCCGCTCCTGGCGCCACTGGTACCTGCCGTGCGCGATATGTTGCATGAGTATGCGGTCGCGGCCGGGGGCGGTATCCGCTTAGAGATCGTTGATCCGGCGCAACAGCCGGAGTTTGAGGAGGAGGCGCGGCAGATTTATGGCATTCAACCTTCGCCGTTCCAGGTGGCGGATCGTTACGCGACCTCTATTGTCAACGCTTACTTTGATATTTTAGTGCAATACGGCGATCAGAGTGAGGTGTTGAACTTCCAAGATCTGATTGAAGTGCAGCCGCGCCGAGATGGCTCGCTGGATGTGCATTTGCGCAACTTGGAATATGACCTGACGCGCACGATCAAGAAATCTGTCTATGGTTTCCAGAGCACGGGCGCGATGTTGGCTTCGCTGGAGAGTCCGGCCGAGTTGACGCTCTATCTGACGCCGGCTACGTTGCCTGAGCAGCTGGCATCCGCGCCGGCGCTGATTGAGGAGGCGGCGAATGAGATAGCCGCGCAAGCTTCAGATAACAACTTCACCTACCGAGTGGTGGATCCCACGGCTGCCGGTAGTGATATTGACCGGGAAAAACTTTACGAGCTCTATGGCTTGCAGCCGATTGCCGTCTCGTTATTTTCTCAACAAACTTACTACTTCTATCCAGTCTTGAAGGTGGGGGATGAAGCACAGGTGATTAATCTGCCGGTGGATATGAGTAAGGCCGGCGTGCAGAAGTCGCTGGAAGCTGCGCTTAGACGCTTCTCGCCCGGCTACTTGCAGGTGGTGGGCGTCTGGACGCCGCCCCAACAGCCTACGCAGAATGCGATGGGCCAGGAGCAGCAGCCGATCTCCTCTTGGAACACAGTTTCGCAGGTTCTAAGAGAGGAGTATCAGGTGACTACGGTCGCATTGGAGAGCGGTCAACTCTCAGTGGATGTGGATGTATTGCTTTTGGTCGCGCCGCAAATACTCTCTGATCAGGCGCGTTTCGCGGTGGATCAGTATTTGATGCGTGGCGGCGCGGTCATTGTGGCCGCCGGGAACTACACCTTGATGCCGGATCAGATGACGGGCGGTTTGGGCGTGCAACCGTTGGTGGGCGGCGTGCAGGATTTGCTGACCAGTTATGGTTTCACCGTGGAACAATCGCTGGTGATGGATCCGCAGAACGATCCCTTCCCGGTGATCGTCAATCGCCAGGTGGGGAATATGCAGGTGCAGGAAGTGCAGGCCATCGACTATCCTTTCTTCGTCAAAGTGCTGCCGGACAATATGGCGGCGGAGAGCTCGCTGGTTTCTAATCTGCCCTCGGTGACGTTGAACTGGGCTTCCCCCATCACGGTGGACGAGGAGCAGAACGTGGACCGCGAGGTTACGGTGCTTCTCAGATCTACGGAGAACGCTTGGGTGCAGGCGCAGCCGGAGCAAGGGTTGCTCAACATCCAGCCGGACTTCCAACTCTATCCAGAGTTAGGTTTCCCCCCGGGGATGGAGACGGGGTCTTATCCGCTGGCAGTTTCCGCCAAGGGGAGTTTTGTGAGTGCGTTCAAAGATAAACCCTCTCCCTTTGAGATGGAAGAGAGCGCCGGAACCGTTGAGGAGAGTGCTGGAGAACCGGCAACGCCAGAGACGATCCCACCGACTATCGAGTTCTCCCCGCAATCCGCGCGCCTGGTCGTGATCGGCAGTGCTGAGTTCTTGGATGATACAGTCTTTGAGATTTCCAGCCGTTTGAGCGGCGAGAGTTATCGTAACAGTCTCAAGCTGTTGCAGAACGCCGTGGCTTGGGCTACAGAGGACGAGGATTTACTCAATATCCGGGCGCGGGGCACAGCTTCGCGAATGCTCTACCCGTTGGGAGAGGGTGGACAATCTTTCTGGGAGGTCGGGAACTACGTGTTAGCCCTGGTCTCGTTGTTGGTCTTGGGCTGGGTGGCGCGCAATCGCCAGCGCAACTTAACGCCGTTGGAATTACTCCCGCGCCAGAGGGCGGATAACGAAAGAGAGTTGTCAGCAAAAGAGGAGGTGCAAGCATGAAGCGCCATCAACAGATTTTAGCAGCAGTGTTGCTCTTACAGGTTATCTTAACTATGATCGTCTTCTGGCCGCAGCCGGCCGTGACGGGGAAAGGCGAGTTGCTCTTTCCGAACCTGACGGCGACGGAGATCGTCTCGCTGGAGATCACCGATGAACAAGGAAACCGTCTGGCGCTCAACAAAGGGGCTGACGGCTGGGTGCTTCCGGAGGCGGATGATTACCCGGTGCAGGATAGCGTCATCACGCCGGTGTTAGAGAGTCTGGTCAGTTTGGATACCGGCAATCTAGTGGCGCAGAGCGCCGCCGCGCAACAGCAGCTTCAGGTGGCCGAGGATGACTTTGTGCGGCGTCTCATCTGGCAGACTGCGGAGGGTAACGCTTACCTCGTCTACCTGGGTTCCGCGCCGCGCTACACGGCGACCCATTTCCGCGTGGAGGGCCAGGATGAGACTTACCTGACGGAAGATCTATCCAGCTGGCAGCTGCGCACGGAAGTCGCCTCGTGGGTGGAGACGAGCTATCTTGATTTGCTGGCGAACGAGCTCACCAGCGTCACGCTGGAGAATAGCCACGGTGCCTTCAACTTTAGCAAGGATGAGGCCGATGATTGGACGTTGGACGATTTAGCAGCTGATGAGATCGTCAACGCTAGCCAGATCGCGGAAATTGTTCGTAAAGGCAGCTTCGTCTCGCTCCAACAGCCACTGGGCAAGAGCGCAGAGGCGAGTTATGGTATGGCAGATCCCAGTGCGGTGATCACCTTGAGAGACGCTGAGGGCGCACATACACTGACTATTGGTGCGCATTGGGCCGATAAGCAGAGCTACGTGCTCAAAGCCTCGGATTCTGAGTACTACGTAACCGGCAGTGCCACGCTGCTCCAGCCGTTGGTGGAGAGCGCGCGGGAGGATTTTCTCCAGTTGGAGCCGCCGCCCACAGAGTAATCGCAGTTTTAAGCTAATAGCAACCGCCCTCCGCTTTCTCCAAGCGGGGGGCGGTCTTTGTTAGCTGGGGCAGCGCGGGCATTAAGTGCCTGTGTTGACTGACCTACAGGGACGGACTAGCTACCAGGGAGTTGTTATCTGATCCAAGCGAGATTGGTTCCAATGAGTAATTCAGTCATCTGTGCATGATGAGCGTTTTTCATGGCAATGGCTTCCGTGTCGAAGCCATGTTGCTGTGCGAGTTGGCGCACGCCGGCGCAATTGTCATAGGTCATCAAGAAGTCGCCGGTAAGTTGGCTTGCGATGCTGAAAAGTTCTTCGTGATCCAGTGCGTGATGAGTGTACAGACGTGCTCCCGCGCGTTTATACGGCGGATCGATGAAGTGAACAGCGTCAGCACGCGAGGCA
>JAYELZ010000052.1:0-14764 GCA_034717835.1 Chloroflexota bacterium | reverse complement strand
GGTGTTGTTAGCGACTCCAGCGCGGGTTTGAACTGCGTGTAGATAGTGCGCCAGTGAGTGAATTGATACACATTTCGACTTTTATCATAGATAAGATCGTATACTAGCCAAGCTAGGTTGGCTAATTCCGGGGAGACCTCGGGTAGTTTGGGCATGGTATCATAAAAACCCCGATGCAGGGCCACCGCCATTTTCTTATTCCAAGCATTGAGGATACTCCCTTTGTAGATCAACTGAGGAGCTAAACGCTTGCGGGATGATGAGAGATAGTCCGGGCGGGGGTAGTAGGGATGCTTTGACCAATCCATAGCCTGATGTTCTTCGGGATTCGCTAGCTAGAGAACTCGGGTCGGTTAGGTATCCAGAGTGATTGTAGCGTAGAGTGGGGAGAAAGTCAAAGTCGGTGGGGGGCACTTACTACGACCGACGGTGGCGAAGCTACTGCACCGCGACTGTCTGGAGGGTGAGCTGGTCATCGGCGGCGGTGGGGACGGGCAGGCGCGCCCCGGTTTGCCAGTGGTACATCCCCACGCGGAGGGTGTAGGCACCCGGCGGAGCGTCGGGCGGTAGGGTGAGCGCGTAGTTATCGCGGATAAGCTCGCCGGTGGCCCAGCTATCCGTGGGGAGGCTGCCGCCTTGCGGCTCGTTATCCAGCTGGGCTTGCAACACGCCGCCGGCATCCAAGAGGTGGGTGAAGACGGTGTAGCGTTGGTCGAGCGCGGCACCGGTTTCCCAGTAGAGCGTCAGGAGGAGCGTATCGCCGGGGGAGAGCCGCTCCGCGCTGAGGCTGTACCCACGCAAGTGGATCGCGGCTCCTAAGTCGATATTCAGGGGGTGTTGGGGCGTGGACGCGGCGGTGCCCAGGATGTAGAGCGCGAGGTCGGCGTCTTTCCAACCGCTGGCATGGGCTTTGCTGCCGTGCGTGGAGAGCCAGCCGTTGAGCTGATCTGCGGGGTCGTACTCGGCGCGGTTGCCGTAGCGCACGAGCCAGACGCGCTCGCGGCCGGCGGTGAGTTCTGGCAAGGTCCCCGTGTTGGTGAAGGCGTGATCCAGTTGTGTGGGTTGGTAGTACTCAAAGATGCGGATTTGGAGGGGGTTGGCCAGCAGGAGGAGGTCATCCGGGCGGGCATGTTCTTTGACGTAGTGCAGCATTTCCCCGTAACGTCCTTTGACGTAATGCGCGTCGGTGTAGTAGCCGTGGAGTCCCCAGCCGCTGCCCAGTAGCAGGAGAGCTGTGCCCAGATAGAGGAAGGGTTCCCAGCGGCGGCGGAGGGCCATTATCCCGGCGGCTAGCAGGAGATAGAAGGCCGGCGCGATGAGGAGGAGGTACCGGGGGAAGTAGAAGGGCATGAGCGGGTTGACGGCCCAGGCGCAGATGAATGGCAGCAGCAAGTAGGCGATGAGGGGCCGGTGACGGGCATTTTTGCGGAGGGCGGCCCCGATTCCCACGAGGAGCAGGGGCAGGAACGCGATCGTGATGGCGCGAGCCGATTGGGGATCTAGCGCCAGTCCTGCGCTGAAGAGGGTGAAGGTCTCGCGGGCGATCTCCCAGGCCGTGGAGAGGCTCCACGCGGTGACGCGCGCGCTGACTTTGCCGCTGAGGAAATTATATTGGACTGCCAGCCAGGGCAGGTAGGCCAAGACCAATGTGGTTTCCATCCCCAACCAACGGATTAGGGTGTGCCGCTTTTGGCGTGGCCACTGTTGCCAGCAGACCACCATATTTTCAGCCAAAATAAGAAAAAAGGCATAGTAATGGGTGTAGGCGGCGGCCAACGTGAAGAGCAGGTAGAGGAGTTGGTTTTTTCGCGTGGGGGCGTCCAGCCAGCGCAGCGTCCAGTAGAAGGAGAGCGCAGCGCAGAGGGTGAGTTGGCTGTACATGCGTGTTTCCTGGGCGTAGTAGACGAGTGCGGGCGAGGCGGTGGTGAGGAGCGCGGCCAGCAGTCCCGCCGGGGGGCGGAGTGCGCGGCGGCCCAGGACGTAGGCGGCGGGCACGATGAGGAGGCCGGTCAGCGCGGAGAGGGCGCGCACGGCCAGCGGCGAGCTGCCCAGGGCGCGCATCCAGAGCGCGAGCAGGAGGGGATAGCCGGGTGGATGAGTATCCGCACCGCCGGCGATCACGGCGGGCAGCGGTTGTTGGCTTAACCAGATGCTGAAGGCTTCGTCGCCCCAGATGTCTTGGCGCTCGATGGCGTGAAGGCGCAGGCCGCAAGCCAAGAGTAAAATACTGAGTAGAATTAGCCGGGTGGTTGTTTTTTGCATGGCAGTAGAGTAGCATAGCTTGCGCGGTTGGCAAGATGGGGCTACTGCCAAAGTCCAGATTCTCACTGCAGAGGGCGCAGAGGTTTTATATTCAAGCTTTAGAGAGCTATTGTTTAGCGGCTGGGCGGCTTAGCGGCGCAGAGAAGTTGATTATGGTGGTCCCTATGTGCCTGGGGCTTACCAACAACCACGAAAATGCAGCACTAACGCCAATCTTGGGTCTGGCAGTAGACTTTTGACTTTCGACTTATTTTCAGAGGAGGTGGTAGTGAAGGGTGAGTCGCCGTTAGTTGCCAAAAAGGTCAAGTGGCAGGGTGTAGCGTTGGTAGCGTTAGGAGCGTTGGGTTTTAGTTCGGGGATTATCTTTAACCGGTGTATTGTGGGATTGGGCGCGCTGCACATCGCGTTTTTCAGAGCGTTGGCTGGCTTTCTCTTTTTCAGTGCGTTGCTTCCCCGTCATCCGCAGAGCTTGCGAGTGCGTGAGTATCGGGGTGCGGTGCAGTATCTGCTCGGGTTGGGGTTGGCGGTGGGCTTGACGGCCGGGCTCTACATCTACGCGGTGCGGCAGACTACGGCGGCCAACGCGGTGCTGCTCAACAACACGTCCATGCTCTACGTGGCGCTCCTGGCGCCTTGGCTCTTGGGGGAGGAACGGCCGCGCTATACCGGGCTTAGCTTGGGTTTGGCGCTGGTGGGAATCATCCTGATCGCCAATCCGGCGAGCCTGGAGCTCCGTGCAGCCGATACCCGTGGTATTATGGCGGGCGCGCTCTCGGGTATCACCTACGCGGGGACGATGCTCTTTAGTCGCCGGTTGCGCGGGCGCGTGGACGGGTTGACGCAAATCTGGTGGAGCACGGGCAGCGCGGCGCTGATTGCGCTGCCCGGGGCGTTCAATGTGCCCTGGGCGGCTTTCGTTCATAATCTGCCGTACCTGCTCGCGCTGGGGATCATCGCGCTCGCCTCGCCGTACTTGCTCTACTTTTGGGGTTTAGAGCGCGTCAAGGCGCAGGTGGTGAGCGTGGTGGCGCTCTTGGAGCCGGTCAGCGGCATCTTGATAGGGCTGCTGATCTACCAGGAACTTCCCGGCCTACTGGGCGCGCTAGGTATGATGTTGGTTTTGGTTAGCATTCTCTTGATTGTGGGGGTAAAATAAGGCGAGAAACGAGTAAGCGATAAGGCGAGTAGGCGACCAAGCGACTAACTGACCAAGCGACTACCCGACTACCCGACTAATTGACTACCCGACTATCTGACTACTTGGACTGAAACTATGCGAGCATTAGTAACCGGAGCTACAGGCTGTGTGGGGGCGAATATCGTCGCGGCTTTGCTCTCACGGGGGCATGAAGTCCGCGCGCTGCGCCGGAGCACCTCGCGGTTGGATGCGCTGACGGGACTTGATCCAGAGCTGGCCGTGGGAGAGCTGCTAGACCTCGACTCGCTGCGGGAGGCAATGCGCGGTTGCGATTGGGTCTTCCACGCGGCGGCGATCTCGCAGTATTGGCGTAATACCGCCGAGTTGATCTACCGGGTCAACGTGGAGGGGACGCGCAACGTGTTGCGTGCGGCGCAGGAGATGGGCGTGCGGCGCGTGATCTTCACCAGTTCCGTGGCCGTGCTGGGGGTGCCAGCTGCGCCGGGGCAGTTGTTGGATGAGACGGCGACCTTCAATCTGCGGCCGGGACGCTTCCCTTACGGGCAGAGCAAGGTGTTGGCCGAAGAAGCCGTCCAGGCAGCGGTCGCGGCGGGATTGGACGCGGTGATTCTCAATCCGGTCTCCGTGATTGGCGAGCGCGACATCAATTTTGTGGGCGGGGAGCTCCTGCGCGTTGCCCAACAAGGGTGGTTGCTCTTCGCGCCGCCGGGCGGGACGGGTTTCGTTTCGGCGCGGGCCGTGGGCGTGGGGCACGTCCTGGCCGCCGAACGTGGTCGCACCGGCGAGCGCTACATTCTCAACGGGGAAAACATCACCTACCGCGCCTTGCTGGAGATAATTGCGACGCAGGTGCAGAGACGCGCGCCAGTGGGAGTCCTTCCGCGTCCATTGGTTTACTGGGGAGCCGGGTTAGTTGATCTCTGGAACCTCTGGCGCGCTCAGCCCCCCTTGGTCACCGGTGAGCAGCTCCGTTTGAGCGCTCTGCCGCTCTACTTTGATGGGAGCAAAGCCGAGCGCGAGTTGGGTTTGCCGCACATTGGCGTACAGGAAGCGGTGGCCGCCGCCTGGGACTGGTATCGAGCCAGAGGGATGTTGTGAAGCTGGGGATTTGAGTCTACTGAAAAAACTAAGCATTTCACCACGGAGGCACGGAGAGCACGGAGATTTTAAGTGAACTCCTAGAAAATTAACTTTTCGGCAGGTAAAACGAGCTGTTTTTATCCTAAAACTTAATTTTCTGCTCAGTGTCCTCTGTGGTTCTGTGGTGAGCTGCCTTTTTTCAGGGGAGTCAAACTTATCTTTTCCTCAGTGCTTTCTGTGTCTCCGTGGTAGGGTAATCTTTTTTAGAGGAGCTGTTTATGGGATTTGATTTTTCGTCTCGCCGCCGGCGCCGACGTTCGTCTCTCTGGCGGATTTTGTTATTGCTCTGCCTGAATGCAGGTGGCCTTTATCTCATTTATAATCTCAGAGGCGGCACTTACTCGATGCCTACTTTGACTACCCCTACGCCGATGGCTACTCCCACGCGCTCGGCGGTCTCCTTTGCTGCTGAAGCTTCAGACCTCTATTGGGAAGGGAGATTAGATGAATCCATCGCTGCTTATCGCGCGGCGTTGGATTTGGAGCCTGAACGGCTGGAATTGTACGTGGCTTTAGCTCGCCTTTTGATTCTGCGTGGACATCCAGAACAGGGGGTGGATTTAGCGCGGGAGGTGCTGCGTCGTGACCTCGAAAGTGCTCCGGCGCTGGCAACGCTCTGCTTGGCGTATGATTGGTTGGGGATGCCCGGTCGGGCGTTGGAGACCTGCGAGCAAGCTATAATCGCCGATCCCTCTTTGGCCGCGGCGTACGCTTACCGGGCTGAGGCTTACGTCGATGTGGGGAACTGGGTGGCGGCGAATGTGGATATCGAGCAAGCGTTGGAATTGGACAACCGGCAAGTGGACGTGTTGCGCAATGCCGGCTACGTAATGGAAGTGCAGGGGAATTACTCTGCTGCCATTCAGCAGTACCGAGCAGCGTTAGAGCAACACAGTGCGCTGGCGCACATCTATTTGGCGATTGGCCGGAACTATGAGGCGTTGGGGCAGTTCCCACGCGCGGTGGAGAGTTACGAGGTGGCCATTGAGCGCGATCCCGGCAGTGTGGCCGCACTCGATAGATTGGGCTGGAGCTATCTCTTGCAAGGTGAAAGTGAGCAGGCGGAGCAATCCTTAGCGGCGGCGTTAGACTTGGAACCACATTATTGGCCAGCATTGGGACATCTTGCCACCTACCATTGGCAGCGGCGCAATTATGAGGGAGCCATCCCGCTTTTTAAGGATGCTATCCGCTACGGCGAGGCGGCTAGTCGCCAGCAGGCTCTCTTTTTCCGGCTCACGTTGGAACCCAGCGGGCAGGTGCCGGCAGAACCAACAGGCGAAGAACTGGTCAAGGGAAACTTTCTGCATCCTGTCGACATTACCTATCCCTTGCGGGCGATGTTGTGGGGGCAGGGGCCGTACACCGATTTGCACGGTTACGTGCGCCTCACGCCGCTAGATGGCCGCTACATCTTGAAGATTGAGGGTCTGCCTAACCCGCCGTCCGGACATGGTTACGTGGGTTGGTTTGAACCGTTGCTCACCCCGGAGAAGGGTACCGTTCACACCACCGTCCTCCGCCCGGACGCTCAGGGTGTGGTAGAGGATAAGGGCACCACCGGCGCCGTCTTTGGCCCCCCGATTGAGCATTATTACACGTTGGCCCTCTGCTATTATTTCCTGGATGAATGTGACGAGGCGGAACCTTACATCCAAATCGCCCTGCGCATTGCGCCAGAGGATGCCAACAGCTTGGAAACTCAACGGCTCTGTCAGTGAGCGGGTGATTAGGGCGATGCAGTGTCATTCCGAGCGGAGGGCTGCTTTTGGCCCGTAGTCGAGGAATCTCCCCCCGTCAAAACTAACCGTCTGGCGGTCGTGGAAGATTCCTCGCGGGCGCGGCGCTAGCGCTCTGCTGGCTCGGAATGACAAGCCGACTAGAAGAATTTGCATATTTGCCCATTTGACAACTATGAAAAAAATTAGCCAACTTAAACTGAAGCACGGCATTGAAGCGCCGACTACGAGTCTGGCGCTCCTCACCATGTTGCTCCTGTTGGCCCTGCTCTACCGCCGCCTGATGGGCGGTTGGGTCTTGGCCGGGGGCGATTTGCAAACCTACTTCTTCCCCTACTGGACGGCTGCGGCGCGCGCTTGGCGCGCCGGGCGGCTGCCGCTCTGGAATCCACAGCTCTTTGCCGGCGCGCCACTACTGGCTAACTCCCAGGTCGGCTTCTTTTACCCGCTTAATTGGTTGCTCTGGTCGCTCTCTGATACCACTCTGACGGGACTGGCCCGCTCCTTGCACTGGAGCGTACTACTTCATCTGGGCGTGGCCGCGCTCACCGCCTGGCGGCTGGCGCGAAAATTGGGCGCGGGGCCGTGGGGCGCCGCGCTCTCCGGTTTGCTCTACGCGGGCGGCGGCTTCTTGGGCGTCCATGTGGAGCACCTCAACCAGTTGCAGGGGCTGGCTTGGTTGCCGCTGGTATTTGAATCCGCAGTTGGAAGTTCTCCACCCCCAACCCTCCATCTCCAGCAGCCGTTGCCCATGGTGGCCTTTGCCCTGATCTTGTTGGCCGGACATACGCAGACTGCTTTCATCGCTGCGGTGGGAGTCGTCGTCTTGCGCGGGAGCGGGTGTCTTTTTCTCGGCCCGCGACGTCCTAAGTTCTGGCGGTTCTGGCTCTCCTTTTGGCCCTTTGGCCTGGCGGCCTTGTTGGCGGGCGTGCAGCTTTTACCCACCTTCGAGCTGGCCCAATTTTCCTTGCGAGCCGGCGGTTTGCCCTGGCGCGAGGCCGTCTCCTTCTCCGTGTCGCCCTGGCAACTGCACCACGCGCTACTGCCTCCGTACCTCTGCACGCTCCTGTTCCCGGAAGGCGTGGCTTATCTGGGTTTGGTGGGTTTATTTTTGGCTGGATGGGGTGGGTGGGTGGCTTGGAGTTCGCACCGCCCAGAGCTACGCGCTCTCTTGGTCTTAATTGGGGTTGGATTATTCCTTGCGCTGGGAGGCTATAACCCGCTCTACCTGCTGGCTGCCCGACTGGGACTGCCTGGCGTCGTGCAATTCCGCGCGCCGGCCCGTTACCTGGCGCTTTATACCCTGGGTGCTGCGCTCTTGGCGGGACTAGGATTCTCAGCAGTGAAAACTCGACTCCCCGGCCGGCTCCGGCAGGGAGTGCTCCTCGCGCTGGTCTTCGCGGAGCTCCTTTTCTCCGCTGAGCGACTACCTCATGCCAACGCGACCGCGCCGCGCGCTTACAGCGACCTCCGCCCGGCGACGGCGCACCTGGTCGCCGCGGCCCGCGCTGCGGAAGCGGCCGGCGAGCCGCCAGGACGCTTTCTCAGCATTTCCCAGCTGCTCTTCGAGGTGGGCGACGAGCGCGAGCTCGAATCGCTCTACGCTGCCGCGCTCTCCCCCGACGCGCTCTGGGCCTATCTGGTGGCCGCGAAGGCCCGCGAGGTGCTCACGCCCAACCTGCCGTTGGCGTTCCAGGCGCCGGCCGTGGATGGCTACGATGGCGGCCTACTGCCGCTGCGTCACTACGCGGAGTTCACGCGCTTGCTTCTGCCCGGCGGCGCCGTGGATGGTCGCCTGCGTGAGAATTTGGACGCGCTCCCCGACGAGCGGTGGCTCTCTCTCTTAAATGTGCGCTTCTTGATCACGGATAAAGCCGCCGACACCTGGGCAGAGGGCGTCTTCTACGACCGCCAGTTCCGCCCCGTGCTGGCCGCCGGGGAGACGTTGACCGTGGTCTGGCTGCCGGAGCAGTTCACGTCCGATGCGCTGGCCCTCTGCTACGCGGGCGCTGGTGAGGTCACGGTGACGTTGGCGGATAGGGGGCCGGTGACGTTGCCGTTGCCACCAGTGGTCTCGGACGCGCCCCCCGTCACGCTCACCTGGCCCGATCTGGCTACTCCCACGGAGATCGCCTTCCACGCGGGTGAGGAGGGCTTACAGCTCTCCGGGGCCGCGCTGCTGGATACGCGCACCGGGGCGTTCTACTCGCTGGTGCTCTCCGACCACTTCCGGCTGGCGCATTCCGGTGACGTGAAGATCTACGAGAATCTACGCTCCCAGCCGCGCGCTTTCCTGGTACACACGGCCGTGCCGGCGGCGGATGATGCCGCCGCGTTAGCCGCCTTGCGTGCGCCGAGTTTCGATCCCGCCGCGCAAGTGGTCTTGGCCGGCCCGGTGGGAGAAGTGGAAGCGGGCCCAGCTTTCCCCCTGGCAGAGAGCGTCCGGGTGCTCTCCTATGCCGCCGAGCGGGTGGAGTTGGCGGTAGAGGTCGCGCGGCCCGGTTACGTGGTGCTGACCGACGCCTGGTATCCAGGTTGGGAGGCGCGGATCACGCCGCTAGACGCAGAGGAAGGGGCCGCCGTCAAGGTGGAAGTGTTGCGCGCCGACCTCCTCTTCCGCGCGGTGAAGGTGGAGCCGGGTAGTTGGCGGCTCACTTTCACCTACCGGCCCCGCGCGCTCTATTTGGGCGCGGGCGTGACGTTGTTGGGGTTGTGTGGGGTAGTTCTTAGTCAGTTAGTCCTTAGTCGGGTAGTCTATTAGTCGCTTTATCGCACATTTGTGAACTGGAGGTGACGATGAGAGCAGCTCAGGAGAGTATCCGCGATTTGCTGGTGCGTGGCAAGGCCGCGGCTAAAGCCGGTGATATGGAGGAAGCGCGTTTCTACTTGCGCTGGGTACTGCGCAACGAGGGGCTGACTGAGGAGCGGAAGATCGAGGCGCTGTTCTGGTTGGGCGAGGCGGTGGATGATCCGGCGGAGAAACGGGACTGCCTGGAATCCATTTTAGCTTACAATCCCTACCATCCCCAGGCGCGGCGGGAGTTGGCGATCTTGGATGGCAAGTTATCCCCCGACGAGATTGTGAACTCTGATAAATTTGGCCCGGCCATTGATCGCGGCCCCTCGCTCTGCCCGGAGTGCGGCGGGGCGTTGGTATTTTCTGCGGATGGGACCTCGCGGAGCTGTGAACGTTGCGGTTGGGAACCGGGGGATGAGTTGCCGTTGACCGGGGAACCGGCGGAGTTACTGAAGCGCGGCAGCGCGGCGGTCAAGGCGGGGGAGCGGCGGGAGGCGGAACGCTGTTTGGAGGCTGTGACCCGGCAGTCAGTGGCGACGACGGCGGAACAGATCCGCGCCTGGCTCTGGTTGAGCGGTGTGCGGCAGGGCGTGGCAGAGAAGCGTGCTTGTCTGGAATCCGTACTGCGTCTGGATCCCGAAAATTACGTCGCGGCGCGGGGTCTGGCCCAATTGGAGCGCTCCCCGGCCTCCACCCCAGAACCAGAGCCGGAGATTGTGACGACCCGGAGCTTCACCTGCCCCCAGTGCGGCGGGAAGATGGCCTTTGATGCTGCGGGGCAGCATTTGCGCTGTACTTATTGCGGATATGAGCAGCGGCTGTTGGCAGCCTTGCGCGGCGATGGCCGTGTGGATGAACAGGATTTCACGCTGACGCTGGCGACGGCGAAAGGGCACACTCGCCCGGAGAAAACCCAGGCTTTCCAGTGTCAGGGCTGTCGCGCCTCTTTCATCTTGGCCCCAGGGGTATTGTCGCTGGAATGTCCCTATTGCGGCTCGGCCCATGTGGTGCAGCGCCCCGATCGCGAGCTGATTCCGCCGGAAGCCATCTTGCCCTTTGCGGTGGAGCAGCAGGAGGCGAAACGGTATTTCCTCCACTGGTTGCAGGAGGAGAAGTTGGCTGAAGAAGCGTTGATCACCATGCCCCACGGCCTCTATCTGCCTGTGTGGACCTTCGATGTGGGCGGCAGTCTGGTCTGGAATGGGTTGCTGATCCAAGCTGATAGACAGGGTGGGCGGCGCATCCCGCAATCCGGGGAGTATTTTCTCGACGAGGATGACCTCTTGGTGCCGGCCAGCCATACCCTGCCGGCGGATCTGTTGGAAATCATGGAGACGTTTGAGACCGTGGAGTTGGAACCTTACGCGCCGAGTTTCCTGGCCGATTGGCCGGCAGAAATCTATGAGATCGCTGTTTCTGATGCCTCATTGGTGGCGCGGCAGCAGACATTGGAGAAACATCGTTCGTCCGTGCAGAGCCAGCTCTGTCCCAATCCGCTCTCCGGCGAGCTGATCCGCGATCTGCGGATCAGCAGCCGGAACATCGCCATCTACGCCTACAAACTGGTGCTCTTGCCGGTCTGGGTGGCGCGCTATCGCTACGCGGAGCAACATTACCGCGTGGTCATCAACGGGCGGACGGGCGAGGTGCGCGGGCAGCAGCCGTTGAATTGGTTCCGCAAGCTGTGGAGGGGGATCTTCTATGATAGCCGAAAGGGATAAGCATGGTAACATATCCATTTGGGGCAGCGGCCTTTGAAGTGCTAGCTTGCCGGCGGGGGTGGATAAAATGATTGATGATTTTGTCAACCAGTTGCTGGTGGGAGATGTTCTCGAAATACTGCCTCAGATACCGTCAGCAAGTGTGGAACTTGTCTGTACAGACCCGCCGTATAATCTGGGCAAGGATTATGGGAAGACTGTTGATAAAAGAAACTGGGATGAATACGAACGCTTCACTCGGCAGTGGCTGGCTGAGTGTCGCAGAATCTTGCGGGACGCTGGTAGCATTTATGTTTTTATGGGAGTACGTTTTATTGCTAAACTATTTCTCATTATGGAAGAAATGGGTTTTCTTTTCAATGGTTGGATTACTTGGCACTATACTCAGGGAACAGGGCGTACTATTGGTTTTTCTCCCAGGCATGAAAACATTCTCTACTTTACCAAGAGTGTGAATTATACATTCAACCTGGATGAGGTAAGAATCCCTCAGAAGTATTATCGCGAGAGAAATAATATGAGAGGAGCTAACCCTGGCGATGTTTGGGAATTTTCCCATGTGCATTACAGCAATCCTGAACGGGAAGATCGTCCTACTCAAAAGCCAGAAGCACTTGTGGAGAGGATTATTAGAGCCAGTTCCAATGAATTTGAAGTGGTGTTGGACCCGTTTGTGGGAAGTGGTACTACGGTCAGAGTGGCGCAAGTGTTAAAGAGAAAGTATATTGGAATTGATATTAACCCTGAATACGTCGAGATGGCCAGGAGACGACTCAAGCAACTATCCCAAGGATTTGATTCCATAGATCCCCGTGTTAATAGACAACCCCGGGACTTGCCGCAGGAGCATGCACCGAAACGTCAACAATCAGCTCTGCCGTTCTTTAGATAAAAGATGGAAGAGAACCCCCCGATTTCTTCGGGAAGTTGAAGGGTTTTGTCTTTGCTAGGGGTATTTTACTGGCTAGTTAGTGTTGTGAGAATTGCACCACCTTGTCAAATGATGGGAAATGGGTAAAACGGTCAAAATCTATGATGAATCAGAATAACATCGCTACTTAGCAATGCTCGTGTTAAATCCTGGTGGAGGAAAACCAGGAATTCACCCTTCCGAGGTCAAGCATCTGATTTGGTGTGCTGTTTTGCGAGTAATGGGTGCTTTCAATGCGTTATTTGTGTATAGTTTAAGTGTCTTGTTTGCTAAAAAGCTCGAATCAAACCACAGAGGAAATATAGATAGATGAGTGAACGTAAATCCTTGGAACAAGCCATCGGCAAAGCATTGATGCGAGGTAGGTCACTGGATTTAGCACAAGTGGAGGCAGAGATACGGGGAGAAGTGGCCGCTCCGCATACAACTAAGTGTGATCTCGGGCTCCGAGGGGAGATGTTCTGCGCTGATGCGCACATCCTCGTACGAAAATGACTATCCGACTACTCGACTAAAGACTATTTGACTATTTTGAAGGAGGTCTTCAGCGTGAAAGTTCTATTTATCGGCGGTACTGGCATCATCAGTTCTGCGTGCTCGGCGTTGGCGGTGGAACGGGGCCTAGATCTGACGTTGCTCAACCGGGGGAAGACGACTAAGCGTCCCGTGCCGGAAGGCGCGCGCGTCGTGCAGGGCGATATCCGCGCTCCGGCGTCGGTGGAGGCGGCGTTGGCGGGCGAGAACTTTGATGTGGTGGTGGATTGGGTCGCCTACACGCCGGAGCACATCGAGATCGACCTAGAATTGTTCCGGGGGCGGGTGGGGCAGTACGTCTTTATCAGCTCGGCCTCGGCTTACCGCAAGCCGCCTGTCGATCTGCCGGTCACCGAATCGACGCTGCTCGATAATCCGTACTGGGAGTACTCGCGCCAGAAGATCGCCTGCGAGGAGCGGTTGGTGCGCGCCTTCCGGGAGGAGCAGTTCCCCATGACCATCGTCCGGCCTGCGCATACCTACGATAAAACGTTGCTCCCTATGCGCGGCGGTTGGACCGTGGTGGAGCGGATGCGCCAGGGCAAACCCGTCATCGTGCATGGCGACGGAACCTCGCTGTGGGTGCTGACCCATCACCGCGATTTCGCCCGCGCTTTTGTGGGATTGCTTGGCAACCCGCACGCCACCGGCGAGGCGTTCCAGATTACCTCCGACGAGGTGCTCACGTGGAACCAGATCTTCCTCCTGGTGGCGCGGGCGGCGGGCGTGGAGTCCCCCCAGTTGGTGCATGTGCCCTCGGAAGTGATTGCGCGCTTCGATGCTGATTGGGGCGCGAGCCTGCTGGGTGATAAGGCGCACAGTATGATCTTCGATAATACCAAGATCAAACGGCTGGTGCCGGATTACGCGGCTACCATTCCCTTTGCGCGCGGAGCGGAGGAGATTATCGCCTGGTATGAAGCGGAGCCGACGCGCCAGGTAGTTGATGCGGAGTTCGACGTGCTGCTGGAACGTATCCTACAAATGCGCAAATAGCAAGTGGGCGACTAACCGATCATCCGACTGCCCGACTAATTGACCAATTGACCACCTACCATAAAGTGAGAACTGCCGATCTCGTAAAGAGATCGGCAGTCTTCTTTTTTACGCTCTGTTTACGCCAGTCTGGCAGCTTTGCGGAGCAATTCCGCCTTGTCGGTCTCTTCCCAGGGGGCGTCGATGTCGGTGCGGCCAAAGTGACCGTAGCTGGCGGTGGCAAGGTAGATGGGCCGGCGGAGGTCCAGGTCACGGATGATGGCGGCCGGGCGCAGGTCAAAGTGCTCTCTGATGAGCGCGACGATCTGGGCATCGGGGATTTTGCCGGTACCGAAAGTCTCCACGGCCAGGGAGATGGGGCGCGCGACGCCGATGGCGTAGGAGACTTGGAGCTCCAGCCGGTCGGCGATCCCTGCCGCCACCAGGTTCTTGGCTACGTAACGGGCCATGTAGGTGGCGGAACGGTCTACTTTGGTGGGATCCTTGCCGGAGAAGCAGCCGCCGCCGTGACGCCCGACGCCGCCGTAGGTATCCACGATGATTTTGCGGCCCGTGACGCCCGCGTCGCCTTGCGGCCCGCCGATGACGAAGCGTCCGGTGGGGTTGATGTAGAACTTGGTCTCGTCATCCAGGAGCGCGGCGGGGATGACGGCGCGGATGACGTGCTCGATGACGTCCGCGCGTATCTGTTCTTGGCTGACCTCTGGGGCGTGCTGGGTGCTCACTACTATGGCATCCACGCGCTGCGGTCGCCCGTAAGCGTACTCGACGGTGACCTGGCTCTTGCCATCAGGCCGCAGGTACTCTAGCGTGCCGTCTTTGCGGACTTGGGCCAGCTGTTTGGTGATCTTGTGGGCCAGAGAGATGCTCATCGGCATCAGCTCGGGCGTCTCGTGGCAGGCGAACCCAAACATCATGCCTTGATCGCCGGCACCGGTGCTATCCAGTTCCTCCTCGGACATGCCCGCGCCCCGGCTCTCTAAGGCGTGATTGACGCCCTGGGCGATATCGCTGGATTGTTCCTTGAGGCTAACGATGACGCCGCAGGTCTCACCGTCAAAGCCGTATTTGGCGCGGTCATAGCCGATATCTAAGATGACGTTGCGGGCCACTTGCCCGATATCCACGTAGGTATCGGTGGTGATCTCTCCGGCGACTAAGACCAGGCCGGTAGTGACGCTGACTTCGCAGGCGACGCGCGCTTGCGGGTCCTTGGCGTAAATCGCGTCCAATATCCCGTCGGCGATCTGGTCGCAGATCTTATCGGGATGCCCTTCCGTTACTGATTCAGAGGTGAAAAAGTATTGGGGGGATTCCATGAACGTGGTGCTCATTTGTTACCTCCTTGAAGTTAGATGATTAACTGGCGTTGAGAGCTCTGGCATAACAAGGGTCATTACTTAGTTACCCTGAGGAAGGCCAGAACCAGCAACACATAGTAGAAATTATAACATGATTTTGGTTTTAGTTAGTCTGGTAGTCAGT
>JAYELZ010000051.1:0-5278 GCA_034717835.1 Chloroflexota bacterium | reverse complement strand
AGCAGCGGGGTCACGTCCGCCAGAGAGAGGTCGGTTTGGAGTAAATGATGAATATCATAGAGATCACGAGAGATAGCGAAACGTCGCTGCCCCCCGATAGCCCGGATTTTCTCAGCGAGTACCTCCACCAGCGTATAACAGGTAATGGCAGGCGTGCCCAACTGCGCCTCATCCGAATAAGGATGTAACAGAGCACGTGTCTCTGGCGGAGAGAGCAACCGCTCGTCGCGAGTTACGTCCAAGCGGATGGCGCGAGGGCTGCCGCCCCACTGTAGTGGCCCGCGATAGTAGACACGTAACTGAAACGTCTCACTGCCATATTCAGTTGGCAAGGTTTCCACGCGCGATGTTCTGATCTCGTAGTTGGGGCCAGCACGCTGCTCAGACCAACGGGCTGCCCGCTGGATCCACCGCAGCAAGCGCTCAGGAGTAAGCTGCAAGGTCGCGGTAAAGTCCAAATCCTCGGAGAAACGATAAGCGCCAAAATAGCATTTGCGTAGGCAAGTGCCGCCCTTAAAGTAGAGTTGTGCCGCGTTCTGGTTGGCACCGTAGAACGCAGCCAGAAACCAGCCGAGGCTATAGTCGAGATCTACTAGCATAGGGTCAACGTGCCAGCGCGCTGCCTGCCGCCGCAACTCCGCTTCCCCTATCACGCGCCGCTCTCCGTGCGCCACGGTAATTGGACGTTGAGACGTACTTGCCACCGCGTCACAATGGGACCCTGTGCCTCTCTGCCCGGTTCCAGCTGCACGATCCCCGGTGCCAGAGCCGCTTGCCAGCGTGCCAAACGGGCCTGACGATCAGCAAGCGGTAGTCCCAACGCCTCTACCAGGTACCCCATCCGTTTCAGGGGACTTGTCGTAGGCCAGCGATGGAGGTAAGCACTGAGCCGCGACCAATCTAACTCGGCTCCGGCGGCTTGCAAGGCTTGGGCCAACTGCAGACAGCCACCGCTCAATTCCAAACGGTCTGCGGCATCTACCAAGGTTTTCTCGCGGTCGGTGAGATAGATTGGTTGACCATTCAACGTCCGCTCTACCACACCAAAAAACTTCGTCTTCACCACGGTGATAAAGCGAAAAGTCATTCCCAAAATCTCTTTCTCCCGTTGATGTTTGCGTGCCGTGGACTGCACAAAAACCGTGCGGGGCATTTGCTCGGTGAATTGCCAGTAGTGCAAAGCCGACCAGTAAGCGACCGCGGACGGTGCAATGAGGTGCGTCGCAATCACCAGTGCGTTCTCTGACCAGACGCGCTCTGGCCCGGCTTCCAGGGGGATAATCAAATAGACGCCACGCTGCAAACGGTGCAGCCAGCCCCCCTTCTCCAAACGTCCCAACACGTTAGTCGTATAGGTTGGAGCACCCCAGAACGTGCGTGCCTGCGCTGTCGTAAAAACCAACTTTCCCTGAGCGGCAAATGTGGCGAGAAACTCCGTTGCTTTGGGGCCAAGACCAGTTATAGTTTGTATCATAAAACACACCTCTTATCCATGTTTTCGTAGCACAAAGTATACTTTGACTTCAGCGAAAAGAAAATCCACTCTACGCTGGAAAGAGAACCGTCATCATCAACAGATCAAAACTACCCGGCGCCAGGTCGTCGATGCCGTCCAGCCACTCGGCGGGCTGCGACGTCTTATGTATCTCCATCTGCTCCCGCAGGCGCCGCCGCTCCGCGGCCAACGCCTGCCACCGCGTTTCCACGGCGTCTGCCAGCAGCAGCGTCATGTCGGGATCGTCCAGCGCCCACTCCGGGTTGAACGTCGCCCGTTCGATGACCGCACCCATTGCCGCCGTCTGCAGCGCCGGTAGGGTGAGTGCGATGCGGTAGGAGCCATCGGCGTTTTTTGTTCTACTACAGCCAAAGCGATCCAGGCCGCTGAAGACGAAACGCCGAATCTCCTCGGGCGAGCCGACCGTCTGCGCCGTCTCCTCCAGACGTTCCTCGATCTCCGACAGGCTGATGTTCGTCTGCCCATAGAAGGAATCGCCCTTGATGCGCTCCAAGGACTCCTCCGCAAAGGGATCGACGCTCGCGCCATCCCGTTTCGAACGCGAGCCGAAGAGAGTGAGCTGTTTGGGGCCCAGCTTCACGTTGTGCTGCCGCAGCAGGTCTAAGATCGTGGTCTCGTCGCCGAAGTAGGGCGGTGAGAAGCCGTAGTCCCGCCGAATACGGGCGGCTTTCTCCACCAGTACTTTAAGAATGGCCGCGTCCAGCGTCTCGTCCATCACCAGCGTGCGGATGCGCACCGTCTTCCGACGCTGCCCGAAGCGGTCAACGCGCCCGTTTGTGGAAATGCAACACCGTCCAGTGTGCCAACGTCCGCGCCTGGATAGAGCCTACCTGCGCCTGCGCCAGCACCCGCTCACCGTACTCCTCCACACCCCGGATGGTATCCATCTCGTAGGACGTGGGCGGTACCGGCACCTCGTCCTGATCGCGATTGGGGAAGGGGCTGCGCTCAGGGTTTTCCTGGAACCAGCGTTCAACGTCCTGTGCGCACCTCCAGTCCCGGCGCTGGGCTGCTGTTCATACTTGCCAGCCGCACTGCTCAAGGCCTCCCAGCCGGGCTGTATAACTCAGTTGACATCCACGTAAGTTGGGTCGAGGCGCATCAGCTGATCCTTGACGCGCTTACGGCCCTCGATGGCAAAGCGTAGCAGCGCCTTGACCTCCTCTGGTGTCGCCTCACCATGCGGATAGATCAGCTTCATCAGTCCGGAGAAGGTCTTCCGAATACCGGTCCGATCACAGGGGGAGATATCGCGCACCAGTTGGAAGTGGTCGGTGTAGTGCGGCGCGTAATCGTAGTCCCGCAGGTGGCGCAGGACCTCCGCGAGGTAATCCACCACGAAGCCGTACCCATCGCTGAACATCTCGCCACGGATGATGTCCACTTCCCAACCAGGAACATAACAATGTAACCGATCAAGGAAAGCAGAATCATAGTAACGCTCGGGTAGCGGGGCAAACAGATCACTCTGACTTAGCATGTACGGCAGCGTGTGCTTGGTGTTACCAACAAGGCTGCCGAGTACCAGGTGATCAGTATCCAATGCGGAGTGACCGCCCACAGGAGCACGACCATCATGAGCGCAATAACTGGTATGGACGCTAAGCCTATGGGAGCCTGCTTGTAAAGCTGCCTGACTTGTTCTGCATATAGCCGTCGTTTTTTATCCAAAGATTCAGAGTCATTCATAAGTTTCTCCTTGACCTTACATTCATCCACTCGCCATGCCATTCAGTTTCAGTAGATCCAAATTTCAGACCTCGGAGGTCCTGTTTAACATTTTGGATCTACTGTATCTAGCTGTAGGACATTTAACAAGTATGTTCCCCTGCTTGTCCACGAAAATCGCTTATCGTGGTAAAATTGCGCCAGCGGGGGGAACTCCCAGCTCTAATTCAAGTTTAGGAATAATGGAAAACGGAAAACAGATTATAACCGGTGATTTGGATAGCCTGATGCCCAACGTGACGCTTTACTTAGACGTGGAACCAGAAGTCGGCTTACAGTGGCGGGTGGATGTTGACGGCTCCATGGCAGAGGTGCAGGCGCAATTGTGAGAGAGTTTGTGACCTACTTAGTTGGTGTGAGATAAGGAATAGCGACACATGAAATTGAACAAGCAGGATGTGCATCTCGCGTTGGCTTTGTTTTGCTTATTGACTTCTTTCTATTGGCTGACGGCCAGTGCGCATACCTACATCGCCGACGGCGAAACCATGTACGCCGTGACCGAAGGTTTGGTGGAACGCGGCACCTTCAAGCAGCCGATGACTGGAGGAGCTTGTGATTTCCCTCGCGCGGTTGTTCCTGCTCCTGATGGACATTTTTATGCAATTACCTCTCCCTTGCAATCTCTATTATCCATCCCCTTTTATCTCATAGGGCGGTGGGTGGCTACAAGCTTCTTTCCAGCTCCCTTCTATGCTTATTTCACCCGTTTTTTTGTCCTTCTTTTTAACAGCCCTGTCCACGCCGCAACCGTAGCTCTCCTTTATCTCTTTGGGGTAGATCTCGGTTACCGGCAGCGTACCTCTTTGTTTCTCGCATTGACTTACGGCTTGGCAACTATAGGCTGGCCTTATGCCCGTACCTTCTACGCTGAAACACTGCTTATCTTTTGGCTAGTTCTGACCGCCTGGGCGGCTTATCGCTATACTTGCACCGATCGATGGCAGTGGATGGCGGTGGCGGGGGGCGCGCTGGGTTTGGGGGTAGCGACTAAGTATGTGATGTCAATAGCCGGCGTAGCATTTGCGTTTTACTTCCTGTTGAAGTTTTGGCGGAAAGAGGATTGGCGCGCGCGCCGGCAGTGGGCTACCCGTACACTCTTAGCCGGGGCGATTCCCTTTCTGTTGATTGTGGCGCTGCTTTTCGTTTTCAACTACGTTCGATTTGGTGATTTTCTCGAAACCGGCTACACAGGCGACTCTGCCCGTGGAGCCGTCACTACTTGGGCAGAGAAGGCAACTCCCTTGACAAGCTGGTATGGTTATCTGTTTAGCTCAGGAAAGGGCTATTTTTTCTTTTCCCCTCCGGCCATACTGATACTTTGGAGTGTTTACGCTTTGTTGCGTCGTCGTCCTGCTGAAATGGGATTATTTGCTGCGTTGGCGTTATCCTATCCTTTTTTCTACAGCTTCGTGACTGCTGCTTGGCATGGCGGAGGGAACTGGGGGCCGCGTTACATTGTCTGCATCACTCCTTTTCTCCTGTTACCTATCGGAGCGTTTTTGGAAAGGCGCGACATTGCTCGTTGGCTGCGTGTTGGGAGCGCCACACTGCTGTTTGCCTTGGGATTCTCAATTCAACTTTCTACCGTCTTTGTAAATTACAGCACCTATCTGTTTAGTGATATCTCTGCTGATCGCCAACGTTGGCAGCCTGCGGATTCGACTCTATTAGCGCAGTGGCGGCTGTGGCCTCAACGAGTGCAGGCTTGGCAACGCTACGATCATTCTCTGCGTCTCTCAGCCCAAGATTTCTATGTCATTGATCGCGGTTTCTACGAAGTTGAGATAGCTGAGATGGCTCCCTTTGGCCGTTGGATGCAGGAAAATTCCCGTCTTTATCTTTACGCGAATCCCAAACAGACTTTTGCTTTTCAAATAACCTATTCACGCCCGCGGCCATCCAGTGGCGAGGCCGAAATGTGGGAGGGATTACATTTTGAGTACGATGGGCAAGTTGTCCTTAGCGAAAGAAGACTGTTGACTGAGAATGAGCGTGAGCGGCAGTGGGCAGAAACGGTGACGCTGCCAGCGC
>JAYELZ010000050.1:8574-56472 GCA_034717835.1 Chloroflexota bacterium | reverse complement strand
CCTGTTTTGGCTTCAAAATCGGCCCAAAATATCCATTTTATAGGCAACTAGATGATAATCTGTCTTCATTCTCTCCAGAGTCATCAGATAGCTTTTGGTGAAGTGTCAATCTAAATTAAACCATGCCTAAATTTTTTATCTGAATAAAGTTAGTTCTCCGCTAAGTTGCTGAAGACCAGAGTGCTTATGAACCAACCTACGTTTTACGTGGCCGACATCCCCGTTTATGGCGACGCCATTTTAGCGCCGCTGGCAGGTTACGGCGATCCTCCTTACCGCCAACTCTGCCGGGAATTCGGCTCCGCGATGAGTTACACTGCGCTCCTGGATACTAAGGCCCTGCATTACAACCCTGAACGTACACGGGAGATGGTCTCCTTCCGGCCAGAGGAGCGACCGCGCGTCTGCCAGCTCTTCGGCTCCGAGGTGGCGCTGCTGGTAGAGGCCGCTCCCGTCTTCGTATCCCTGGGCGCTGACATTATTGACCTCAATCTCGGCTGTGCAGTGCGTAAGATCGTAAGTCGCGGCGCTGGGGCTGCGCTCCTGCGCGATCTGCCCCTGGTGGGACGGATGATCGCGCAATTGAACAAAGCCGTCTCCATCCCAGTGACGGCCAAAATCCGGCTGGGTTGGGATGCCAAGCACCGCAACTATCTGGAGATTGCGCGCGTGCTAGTTGAAAACGGCGCCGCTTTGATCGCCGTTCACGGACGGACGGCGGCGGACACCTACCACGTCCCCGCCGACTGGGACGCCATCGCCGAGATCAAGCAGGCGGTCGATATCCCCGTCATCGGGAACGGGGACGTCAAGTGCACTGCCGATATCGCCCGCCTGAAAAGCTATACTGGCTGCGACGCGGTGATGATCGGTCGCGCGGCGATTGGCAACCCGTGGATTTTCCAGGGGCGCGAGTTAGCGGATGTGCCGCTGGCGGAACGCTACCAGGTCATGCAACGTCATTTGCGGATGATGAGCGCGCATCACGGCCCCAAACGTGGCCTCAAGCATTTCCGCAAACATCTGGCCAAGTACCTGCGCGGCATTCCCCACGCCGGCACGCTCAGACGCCGCTGGCTGGCCCTAGAGAACGTCGCGGAACTATTGGACGCCCTCAAATTAGAGGAGGAGCCGACATGAACCAAAAACAGGCGTCCAATCGCGCCAGTTGGAACGCTAACGCTGATTGGTGGCAGGCCGTTGCACCTTGCCCCAGATGAGGATTGGCTGCGAGTGGATTTGAAGAAGTTTCCCGCGTATCTGCTGATCGTGGGGCGGAAGTGAGCTGCGAATCAAGCGTAGAATGATAGATCTGGTTGCTTGTGGCCTTAGACGAGAGATGTATACTGATTTTGTAGATGCGTTAGGCAATATAAATGTAACCTAATAACAAGTTGAGGCTACGAGAGGATACCAATGTTAAAAAACATCAAAGCAACAAACCCAAACTCTGAGGATCAGTCTATGCACATCGTATATCCAGACAGAAAAAGTTTCAACAAAACGTTAGAGGAAGCGGATGACAATTCTTTCGATTTTATTGTAGTCGTCACGGCCGCGCTCAATTCGGTTAATGTTAGCAGGTTGAAAACACAACTAGATGAATGTGTGCGAGTGTTGAAGAGCGGGGGAGTACTCTTTGTACAAGGGCGTCCTGAGTACTTATCAGAGTTGGGCGTCCATCTTGACAGACATTTGAACTTTAAGTACTGGATTGCGATTGAATCACAGTTGCAGCAACAAAGGAGTGGATTGCCCTCAGTGCATGCCGCCGTGCTGCTGTTCACCAAAGGCAATGGGCGTTTCCACGTAAAGCGCACACGTTTCCCCCATCAACATTGCGCTTTCTGTAAAAAGACACTCAAGGACTGGGGCGGCAAAGCGCACTTGATGCATCCCGCTGGCTACACCATCTCTGACGTATGGAAGGATTTGCCAGAGGCGGATAATTATACTCAACTTTCCAAGCCAGTTCTTGAAACCATTTTGCGAATGTTGGATTTTGAATCCTCTACGGAAGGTTCAAGATCTAGTCAAGAGGAAGATAGCTTGTTTAACCACCCTGCACCTGCGAATGTCGTCAGAGGTCTCGTTGGGCCTAAAGAAGGGCTCGCGGCTGGTAGAGTCGCAGAGCCAAGCGCACAGTACAAATTACCCGGGTTCCCTGGCCATAAGAGAGCGTACAGCGATGTCACCAACGAGATTGGAGACAAGTTGTTTAACGTTGTCCATCACGGCGACGCGGTGAAAATACTAGAGCAGTATCCCGACAATTCCATAGACCTCGTTTTTGCTGATCCACCGTACAACCTTGATAAGGCGTACCACGTCTACGACGATGAGCAAGCGGATGAGGAATACATCCAGTGGTGTAATGCTTGGCTACGGGAGTACGCGCGAATACTGAAACCCACCGGTTCGTTGTACGTTTTGAATCTTCCACATTGGACAATGTATCACGCTGCGTTTCTCAATCAACAACTCTCTTTTCAGAACTGGATTGTGTGGGATGCGATGGCGGCGCCGCTGGGCAAACTGATGCCCGCTCACTACGGGTTACTCTTCTACACCAAACAGCCCACAGATTTTACCTTCAATTACGATGAGTTGAAGGAACTGGATGCCCGTTACTACTGCCTGCGCCGTTCCTGTATCCGCAAGCGCAAAGCCCAGGGTGTTGATGACAAGATGCCGCTCACCGACTTATGGGGGGACATCCATCGCATTAAGCACAAACGGGATCGGGATAGCCATCCCTGCCAATTGCCCGACGAGTTAATGGAGCGCATCATCCGCCTCTCTACAAATGAGGGTGATATTGTGCTTGACGCGCTTGGCGGCGTAGGGACAACTCCGGTTATGGCTGTCAAATTAGGGCGACGCTATGTGGCGATTGATATTGATGAAAAGTACGTCAGGATAATGAGGAACAAAATAGCCGAGGTAAAGAGTAAAGGATACGTGGAACGGGAAAGCATACATAAATTACAGCAAGAATACACCAAGAAGGAACTACAATTGGCATTGCGTGATCTGGCGATAGAGTTGGGGCGTTTGCCGACGCCCCAAGATGTGCGAGAAATGAGCGCGTATAGTCCTGACATTTTCTTTGAGGTATTCCCAACGTGGAGCAAGGCCCTCAAGGCAGCTAAGCTGGAAGTGCAGTCGTGATAGCAGCGCGTAAAATTTCCTTTCAGGAGGCGTGGGACAGTTCAGTCGTGTTTTTTGTGGACGAGGAACTTGAGCAAGAGATCGAGGCCCAAGTGGAGGTGCTACTAGAGACGGCCAAGAATCACCGGGTATCGGGAACAGCACAAATTAGTGTAGCCAATATAGCTGCCTTTCTCAGTGAGAAAGATAATGCCCTAGATGTGATCTTGAAAGACGTGGGGTTGTCCCAAGAGAAATTTATGCGCACCGTCTCGCTATTGCGAAAACTGGGGCACATTCCAGGCGGCTTTGGTAGCGAATGGGGCATAGGCAAGATTAAAAGCAATATTGAGGGTGAGCCAGATTTTGCGCATAAAATAGCGAAACTTTTGGTTGACGGTAAGAGGGACGAGTATCTGGCGCGCTATATTCCACGCTACTACCTGGATATGCTCAACTATCGTGAAATCAAAGGCAGTTCGCAGGCTGCCAGACGGGTGCGCTATAAACAATCGCTGGCCGGTACTTATGGGGGGCGGAAGGGACATCGGGTGGAGGACAGGATACAAAAGGAACTAGACAGAATCAGAGACAAGCATGGTGTGAGTTATGACAAAGGGCGGTCCAGAATAATCGAGACCGACATTGATTTTGCCATACCTGACACCGATGATCCGTGGGTAGTCATTATGAGTTCCTTTCAGGAAACTACGAGCAGTGGGCAAACGACGAAAGCGAAGGATATGCGTTTGGCTTATGAACGTATTTGTCATCAGAATAGTCGTTACGGAGAGAACAGAGCCTTTGTGAATTTTGTGGATGGCGGCGGCTGGTTGGCGAGAAGGCGCGATCTGGAACGGCTGGTGGAACACTGCCATTATTTCATCAATCTCGAACATCTTGACATGCTGGAAGCAATTGTGTTGAAACATGTACCGGAGCAATACTTTCACTCATAAACGCTGGGGTCTCTGGGACTTTGCGTGGCATGATAAGCCTGCTTGCTTGTGGCCTTAGACGAGTAATGTATATTGATTTTGTAGATGCGTTAGGCAGCAGAAACGCTGTGTAAGATGCTTCCTAGAAATTTAGGTGTAGGGGTGGGCTCTAATAGTTAGGGAGATTATTAACCAATATCTGTAAGGAGGGACTTAGAATGTCATTCAACATTGAAGTTGAGAAGAAGAAGTTCCGAGAGCGGGCGAAAATAAACAGTGATACTTATGCAACTGATGGTAGAATTGGCAAGCGTACCAGGCGGGTGTTTAGCAGATTCGCCAGGACACTTACGGGGCGTGGTGATTTGCCGAAAAGTAAGAAGGAAGTTGAGATTAAGAACTTGGTTCGTGTGGTGGGGCGCAAGGTCATACATCCCCTCTTGAGCTCGCCAGCGACAATCGCAGGTTCGCAAGCTCAGTTTGATGAGTGGCACAGAAAATCGATGGATTATTTGAAAGCAAGGTGCCCTATCAGTTGGAGATATGGCTCCAGCTTGACAGTTGGCATGGTCCAGAAGATCATTAATCTTCACTGCAAGGACCTGTGGGCCTTGGACTTGGTGCCGGAGAGCTATTCACGCTTTTTCCACTTCACTATTGATAAAGTTACTCTGGAGCATTTGCTGCAGCTGCGTGGGAGATATACTTGGACCAAATTGGATTCCTACGAGGAGTATATGCAGTTTCAATTGAGGCTCAGACAAATGGCAAAGCATCAGAATATTCACCCCTTAGCCCTTGAATGTTGGAACTGGAATGCAAACCGTAAAAAATGATCCTATTTAACAGGTGCTCGGTATGTGGTAGTAGATTGCACCCCCCCCCGCGTCAAATATGATTCCCTTAACTCCAGTATTGAGAAAGAAGGACCTACAGCATCGGTTGAAATGGATACCTCCGATTGTCTTGGGGGTATTGATTCCCTTGCTGTGT
Source organism: Chloroflexota bacterium (assembly GCA_034717835.1). Classification (GTDB taxonomy): domain Bacteria; phylum Chloroflexota; class Anaerolineae; order B4-G1; family SLSP01; genus G713. The sequence goes on along the minus strand of JAYELZ010000050.1, from coordinate 51,391 downwards.
TGCGTTTTGTCAATGAGTGTTCCAATAGGGGTTAACAATCTGCGACTTCAGAGGTTTGCCGGCAATTTGTACGATTATCCTTTGCCCCCGAATACCGAAGTACTGGATAGACATGCGGAAGTTGGTTTGACAGGGAACGGAAATTATTGCGACTTTCAGGTTGAGCAATCGCTTGTCACAACATTGACCAGAGAGAAAATTGAAGTCTATTACCAAAACCTCAAATTACCAGCTGCTGGCGAATTACACCACGTGGACAGTGCGGTTTCAGTACGGGTGCATTTTGATGAGACTTTTTCATCGGATGGTAAGTTACACTTTACTATAGAATTGTTCGATTCCGGATATCCACCGGGTTTTGATATCCGCTGTCATTAGCTGAATCTCCATCCGCCACAAAACAAAGAGGGGCACCCTCAACTTGAGGATACCCCTCTTCTCGCTCCTTCGCCTTATCGCTCCCTCGCCTACTCGCTCCTTCGTTCCCCCACGTTCTGTAAGAACCGGATCACCGTCTCAATCCCCTTGTAAAAATTGGGGAGATGGAATTTCTCATTGGGCGCGTGGAGGTTGTCATCGGGCAAGCCGAAGCCTAACATGATGCTCTCGATCCCCAACACCTCCTGGAAGACGGCCACCACGGGAATCGAACCGCCCTCGCGGATAAAGACTGGCTCGCGTCCAAAACTGGCGGCGTAAGCGTCAAAGGCAGCCTGCATTTCCGGGCTATCACGGCGGATGATGGCCCCCGCCCCGCCATGCAGGTCCTGCACCTTTACCGTGACGGTGGGCGGCGCAATGTTTTGTAGATGTTCAGTGATCAACCGCGTGATGCGCTCGTGGCTCTGGTCGGGAACCAGGCGCATCGAGATTTTGGCGTGCGCTTGGCTGGGCAACACGGTCTTAGCGCCCGGCTCAGTGTATCCGCCCCAGATACCGTTGACGTCTAAGGTGGGCCGCGCCGAGGTACGCTCAACGATAGTGTATCCTTCCTCGCCCCAATCTGACGTGACAGCGGCCTCGGCCAACCACGTCTCGCGGTCAAAGGGTATCTTGGTCAATTCAACGCGCTCCTCAGCAGAGAGCTCGCGCACGTTATCGTAGAAACCGGGGATGGTGACGCGCCCATTTTCATCATGCAGGCCCGCAATCAACTCGCTGAGCACGTGGATAGGATTGTGAACCGCGCCGCCGTAGATGCCGGAATGCAGGTCATGCTGCGGCCCGGTCAATTCCACTTCCACGTAGGAAAGACCACGCAGCGCGTAGATGATGGCCGGCGTCTGCTTGTCCAGAATGTGAGAGTCGGAGATCACAACCAGATTTGCGGCCAGTAATTCCGTCTGGCTCTCGATGAACGGCGCCAAGCTGGGACTGCCGCACTCCTCTTCCCCTTCAAAGAGACATTTGATGTTGACCGGCGGCGCACCCACCGTCTCGTGGAACGCCTCCAACGCCTTGACATGCACGTAAAGCTGTCCCTTGTCATCGGATGCCCCGCGCGCGAAGAGGTCAGCGCCTATCTCGACCGGCTCGAAGGGATCCGTCCGCCATAATTCCAGGGGATCAGGAGGTTGCACGTCATAATGTCCGTAGATGAGCACCGTCGGCGCGTCTGGAGCTACTGTCCACTCCGCATAGACGATGGGATGGCCGGGCGTCTCCATAATCATCGTCAGCGGCGCGCCGGCAGCTAGCAAATGATCGCGTAGCCACTCGGCCGCGCGTTGCATATCCGGCCGGTGTTGCGCTTGCGTGCTCACGCTGGGGATGCGCAGGAAGTCCTTCAATTCGGCAAGGAAACGGTCGCGGTGTTGTGGGGTGTAACTTAATGGGTCCATGAATACCTCCAGAAACAAAGGCTAAGGTCAAAAGTCGTTAGTCGCCAGTCCCGTTAGCTACGGTTTAGGCGTTGTTGTACTCCACGGGCCAACGGGTAGAGGAAATGCAGCGACTTCTCCCACAGCCCGGTAAAGCGCACGACCTGACCGCCAAAGCCGCGTTTGAAGCGGTAGACGCCCCAGAGGCCGTCACTACGCTCGGTGAACTCTGCCTCCAACGTCTCTTCACTGTAATCGGGAACGCCCCAAAGGTCGTAAGTTGTGCAGCCTCGCCCTTTGGCCCATTTGATGGCGGCCCATTGCAAGGCATAGGTGGGCATTTTATTGCGGTGTTGGTCTGCAGAAGCCCCGTACATGTACCACGCTTTCTCTCCCCAGGTGAAAACAATGATGGCCGCCACCGGTTCAGCTTCCACCTCCGCGATAAATAACGCTGCGTTGCCGGTGGGCAGGAAGAGCTCCAACGCCCGGCGATAGTAAGCCTCACTATGAATGCCGAACTCGTTACGCTGGCCGGTCTTCGCCATCAAGCCGTAGTAGAGCGCGGCATCTGCCACCGAACCCCGACGCACGGTGACGCCTTGTCGCGCGGCGTAGCGGATGTTGTAGCGGGTCTTCGACTTCATCCGCGTGAGAATCTCCTCCTCAGAGGCGACCAGATCCACCTGGATGGTGCGCGGTGGCTGAACGTGCGTGGTACTGGCTTGAAATCCAAATGCGGGCAACTGTTGGCGGATGACGGCCCCATCCAGCCGCCCTGGTTCCATCCAGAGCGCCCAGGCACGGTGACTCCGAGCGCTGATGCTGATATTTTGTAGCAGCGTGGAGAGCTGTTTTTCATCATCCCAAGCGACCAGCGGGCCGCGCGGAACGTAGGCGATGGTTCCTACTTTGAGTGGGAGTTGCTTGTAGAGTACCAGTGCCCCGGCGGTGGGAGCGCGTTTGCGTCCCAGCGCCACAATCTCCCAATTCCAACCGAAATCCGCCTTAAGCCGGCCCCAGTTGGTGCTCTGCAGGAGGCTGCTACTAGGGAACTCGGCGGCAAAGGTGTCCCAAGCCTTAAATGTCGGCGTGGTGAGATCAAGATAGCTCATATTTTTTCTCCTATTATCAGTAATCCCGCTCCGACGCCACCAACAGGTACATTCATCTCGTAGAGACGGCGCCAGTCGCGGCTTAATTTTTCCACAATCCACCGCCGCAGCCACGGTTGAAAGCCCCGCCCCTTGAGACGCGGTGAGGCCAACCAGCGATAGAAGGCTTGCCCCTCGGCATAAATTCCATATTGGCGATTCCCACGATCCCAGACCGCGGCCACGGCGGCAGGCATGTAGTAGCTGGCCTTGCGTAAGCGCATCCCGGCTTTCTCCAACCGCGTCTCCCACTCTTGCGGAGTATCATAATGATGGTGAGCCAGCTGTTGATCGACACTATTGGCATACGCCTCCGCGCCCTTGATATCACCCACTGCGATACGCTCACGGTAGCCAGCTAATAGCCGGCGAAAGGCGTCGCTGGGTACTGTCGCCATCAGTCGCCCGCCGGGGCGCAATACCCGTCCTGCCTCATTGAGCACCGGTTGAAGCGTGGGGATATGTTCCAAGACGGAGTTACTGAAGACGCAAGCGAAACTCTCATCAGGGTAGGGCATTGCGTTCCCCCACGCTTGCTGAACCTGCCCATATTGTCCGCTGGCGGCTCCCTGACGCAGCTGCTCCCACCAGGGATCAAAACCTACCTCGATAGGCGGCTCGTGCTCCAAGAGCGCCGTGGCGATCAGCCCGTCGCCACAGCCCAAATCCAAGATGGGACGGGGGAACTCCTCTGCTGCCACGATGCGTAACTCGACAGCGCGCCAGAGTGCGACCGGCGGCGCGAACCAGTAGTGATCTAATAATAATTTTAAGTAATCGCGTTTATTATTTGGCATTTATAATCCCTGACTAATGGCTAACAACTACCTGACTAAGATAATCGTAAAGCAGCAAACGTCAAGCGCGTCCCGTAGCTGCTGGGCTTACTCTTGACGTTTGTGGCGCGACTGGCGCGCGAGTTTGTTTGTGGTCAGTTTTTAGACGTCGTTCTGATTGATTAACTCCGTCAGTTCCTCGGCGTGGATGTAACCCGTCACCTCAATGTTTTGCGCTCGGACTCCGGCGATACTGCCGATAGTTTGCTTGATGTCCCTCACCAAACTAACCGCCAGAGGACAGAGCGGCGAGGAGGGACGGAAGCGGTAACTGACCTGTCCGTGCTCCTCGTCTACTACCAACTCTTCAACGAGCCGCATGCGTAACACGTCCACGCCGGTTTCCGGATCAATTACCTCTACCAGTTTAGTCAGAATTTTCTCACGTAACGTGGGTTCCAAAGTCATAATTTCCCTCCCGTGCTAAATGCTGGTTTAATTATTCAACAGCTGGCGCAGTAACCGTTTCTTCTACCATTCTCAGAGCCTCAGTCTGATATGGCTGGCAGCAGCCGTTCCGATTGCCACAGCTCATGCGCTGCATGGGCATACTTCTCGTGAGTTGCGTGCCAATCCTGCACCTCAGCAATTGGCCAGTAGCGTAGCGCCAAACCTTCATGCGATAAGGTTAATTCGCCACCAACGACCTGGCATAGATGCACTACGGCAATCGTCGTATGCGGTCCATGCTTGCCGCTGGGCAGACGAGTGAATACGCCCACCAACTGCTGAACCTTGATCTCCAGCCCCGTCTCCTCACGCACCTCTCTGATGGCCGCCTCAACCGGTTTCTCGTTTGGCTCGACCCAACCACAAGGCAAACACCACCCGCTGCCATCAGATCTCTCCATCAGCAGGATCTCGCCGCTGGCGTTGAAAATCGCCGCATCCGCCCCCACTTTGGGCGTGATGTACCCTAACTCATTCAAAAACCGCTCTCTGACCTTCTCACGCGGGATGTCTAGCAGTTCCTCATAAGTTTGCGTCGTTAGTCCCATCAGTCGCTCGTAGCGCTCGCGATCATACGCACCTGAAGTATAGCTCAAACCATTGCGCGCAATGGTTTGAATCTCGTCTAATAGTGAAAAGATGTCCATGTCTGATTTGCCTCCGCGCAAGGTGATAGATGGACTAATTTCTGGATGATAGAATTTGCCGCGTGTGCCCTTAGAAAAATCGTATTCTGTTTTCATCTGCCCCATTCCCTAACTAGCCAACCACTCCCCTACTTTAACCCAAATTGCACGTATCGACCTCGCGGCGATAGATAGGATCAACGTTCTCATCAAGGAGATAGCGTATAATGCTCACCTGGCTCTCCTAATGCTTGTTGCCGCGCATGACGCACGGCACGTAGGCGAGTGACAAAGGGCGGCGGATTGCGATTCTGTTCCTCCCGCATCCGTTGACCCCACTCCAACCAATCGGTAAGATAGGCGGCAACTTGGTCTTGGTTATGCAAATAATAGAGGATTGTGGCGTAGATCTGTTCAAGTGTCAATGAGGGAAAACGCTGCTGAATCGCCTCTGGTGCTTGATCGCGGTGAATATACTCGTACAAGATTGACTCGATACCGATACGCGTATGTTTTAGCCGAATATCATCAACAGCTAGAAAATCGAAGTAATCTTTCAACTGCATTGCGTTTTCTCCTTTCCTATGCGGTAAATGACCGCGTGATTGCCGTGGGCTGGGCTAGCTTCTATCCTTGCTCAACAACCGGGACAAAGAAGCCCTTTTTGAACAAGTCCCAATCATTTTGACATATAGTTTTATCTGCATGCTAACCCCACTACCTAACTAGCCAACCACTCCACTATTTTACCCCAAATCCCACGTATCGCCCTTGCGACTTCTCCCTCCGGTTGATATTGGATGATATTCTCGCCTTGCACCATCGCTGCGGTGATGGTAGTGTCGTAGGGGATTTGGCCGATGACCGGGATCTGGCGTTCTTGACAGAACGCCGTTATCTCATGGGTGCGCGTGGCACTTAGATCGGCTTTGTTGATGATGACTTGCGCCGGTACGCCAAAATGTGTAGTGGTTGCCAACACACGTTCTAGATCATGCGCGCCAGAGAGCGTCGGTTCCACGACCAACAGTGCCAGATCCGCCCCAGAGACGGCGGAGATGACGGGGCAGCCAATCCCCGGCGGCCCGTCAATGAGCACCAATGGGCGTTCATCATCTAACGCGCGGAGCCGCGCCTGCTGCTTGACCAATGTCACCAGCTGCCCGGAGTTCTCGCCGCCGGCCGCGAGATGCGCGTGGAAGAGCGGGCCGTAGGCCGTGGCGGCCTCATACCACTCGCCCGCCACCGGCTTTGACGTGCTGATCGCGTCCACCGGGCAGCGATAGACGCAGGCGTTGCAACCCTCACAGGCCAACGCATCAACGTGGTAAGGTTCCCCCGCTGCGCCAGGGGGAATGATGGCGTCAAAGCGGCACGCGGCATGACATTCACCACAACTGATGCAGACTTCCGGATCAATATGGGCCAGCGAGCCACTCCGAAAAGTGGACGCCGAGACTTGCTCCGGTTTCAGTACCAGGCCGAGATTCGCAGCGTCCACATCCACATCCGCGATGACTAGCTCTTTTTCACGTGCGGCCAACTCAACCAACGCGGCCGCGACACTGGTCTTACCGGTGCCGCCCTTGCCGCTCAGTACGACAATCTGTTTCATTGAACTTCTCCTTAGAAAATAGTCAGGTAGTCTCTAGTCTAGTAGTCGTTCTTCGTGCTGGGACGGTATGTACCAGCACCGGTGTCTCTCCGAAAATAGCAAATGGCAAATGAGTTAGTGTCACGAGAATTTCGCCACTGCCGCGCGACCGTGTTACCCCCTCCCGCCCCCTGGTCATTCCGAGCGGAGGGCCGTTTTCTGGCCCGCAGTCGAGGAATCTCTAGCGTCTGATGCCGCTCTGCCGCTAACCCGCTCTGCCGCTGCACTTAAAATGCGCCGATACAATTGCTCAAAAGCGTCGCGGTATTCCGGGAACACCTCCACCATCGGGATCCCCTCCGCGTAAGCCTCCGCGATACGGCGATCCAGCGGGATGCGCAGCAATACCGGCACGTCGTGGGCCGCGCAGAATTCCTCAACGCCCTCGTCGCCGATGCCCACGCGATTGATGACCACGCCAACCGGCAACCCCAACTCTCCACGCGCTACCTGAACAGCGGCTTGCAGGTCATGCAAGCCAAAGGGCGTCGGTTCCGTCACCAAGAGCACAAAATCCGCGCCGCGCATGGTTTCCACCACCGGACAAGAGTTGCCGGGCGGCGCGTCCAAAATCGCTAGTGCCTCTGTATCCTCGGCTAACCCCTGTTGCTTCAATTTTTTGATGATGGGCGTAGCCATCGCTTCGCCGATATTCATTACCCCTTGTCCAAAGCTGATCGCATTTCCCCCAACGGCGACGCTCCCCCATTCCAGACGGCCAGTAGGCTTGAGCACCTCGGTGATAGCACCGGTCGGGCAATTGTAGGTGCAACTACCGCAGCCATGACAGAGCTCCGGGAAAACCAGTACATTTTTCCCGATCACCGTGATGGCGTTGAACGCGCACACTTCCGCGCAGCGACCGCAATAGGTGCATAACTCCGGATTAACTTCTGGGATTAACAGTCCCACTTCTTCCGTGCGGGTGATGGTGGGCTTGAGAAAGATATGAGCATTTGGTTCTTCTACGTCGCAATCTAAAAATGTCAGTTTTTCGGGACGGTCTGCAAATTCCCCGGCGGCTAAAGTCAACAGTAAATTGCAGGCCACCGTAGTTTTGCCGGTTCCACCTTTGCCACTGGCTATGGTAATTTTCATGTTGGGAAATTACTCCTTGTTTTAATAATAAAACTAACTTTGATGGCCCACTAACTCAATCCGCAGTGGTGGGCCACGAGTGGAACTCGCTTTTGCTATGCGAGCTGGATTTCCGTACCGATGGAGCAGCGGCGGAAGTGCTCTGGGGCCACGGTGGATTGAAGGGCGTGGATGAAAGGCACTCCGGAGCAGTGCCCCGGCCAGACCATCTCTGGTTGCTGCGTGGCAGTCAGAGCCGCCACCGTCTGGCGAATCCGCTCTTGAGAGGCCCCGGTGAGATGTGTCCCCCCGCCAAATCCGATGATGGGTGGCTTCCAATGGTGGCGCACATGAGCTAATGTGTTGCGCAATCCAGCGTGACAGCAACCACAGAGCAGGAAAAGCCCCTGCGAACTCTCAATCACCAGGGAGAGATCATCCGCGTAAGGCTCTGGGACATATTCCCCGTCCATCAACACGGTGTGGTGTGCGCTCCGGCCTTCGGGATAAGGGCGCTCGGTGATCTCGCCGGTCGTCCAGATGCCAGGAATAACTTCCTGCGGTTGCTCGCTGAGATGCAGCGTTACCTGCGCTAGCGTTTGAGCGGCTACTGCCTGTAGATCGGTATGCTCCGGGCCATGGCCATGGTCCGAATAATGGTCTTCAAAGAGCGTGGGGTGCGCGTAGAGCGGCGTCCCCGGCGGCAGATAGGGCAAGAGCGTCAGTAGCCCGCCGGTATGATCTTGATGCGCGTGGCTCAACACCACCGCGTCCAACTCCGCTGGATCACGTTTAAGATATCTCAGGTTGTGGAGCAGCGCGCTCCCGCTGCTCCCGGTATCGAAGAGTACCTTACCCGCCGGCGACTCAATCCAGATAGACAACCCGTGTTCGTTTTTGAAGGGTGGGATGGCCCGGTCTTCAACTACACAAGTGAGTGTGATCATTGTCGCCGGTCATCCCAGACTATCCAATCTTTGGGCAGCTGCTGCTAACTCCGCCTTGAGAGCGGCGGCTTCTTCCTGAAGGCGGGCCAGTTCGCCAGCCTCGTTCTCATCGGCAGTGTGTTCATGCTCGCCGGCGTGCGCATGTTCGTTGCAGGGACGGGCATCTTCCAATTTGCCGCCCAGGAATTGTTCCAGCGCGCGGCGTACCGTGCCAGCCGCTCCGGTATGTGCCTGGATACCAAATTGTTTGAAGAGCAGCACTGCGCGGCGTCCCATCCCGCCAGCCAACATCACTTCTCCACCCTGTTTGTTGACCCAGGGGGGCACCACATTCGGTTGATGTCGCTCGTAGTAAGGGTTGGGAAGCACTTTTACACTTTGTACTTCTCGCCCTTCGATATCGACAAAGGCATAATAAGGGCAACGTCCAAAATGATGGGCCACGATACTCTCTAAACCTGCTGAGTTGTCTGCTGAAATTGCAATACGCATTTTTTTCTCCTAAGGTATTCGCTACCGGATACTTTTTGCAGAGGCACCTAAGTCACACAGAGTATTGGGTAAATGCTCTAAAAACTCTCTGTGCCTCTCTGAATCCCTGGGTAATGGGTAATTAAACACCTGGTAAAAGCGCCCGGTAATAGATTAAAGTATTAGGCCGCCGAGACTTGGAGGCTCGGCGGCCTGAAATTGACTTACTGCTTGGCTAATTTGGCACCGCACTTGGGACAAGTTAAATTGTAACAGGGTACGCCGACCTGATGGGGCTGCGTATGTCCACACGAGGGGCAAACACAAACTCCAGCCGGGCCGGAACCAGGTTTGTTTCCCCCACCCTGTCCGCGTCCGCCACTGCCACGCCCTCCGCCCGCATTCCTACCTCTACCACGTCCGAAAATCCCCATTGTTAACCTCCTATTGCTAAATATGCTTGATTGTGTAAGCTTGTTCAAAACGCTAAAAAACACAAAAGGTGTGGTTGTTTTACCGCTGGCTACTGTTTACCATCTACCTTTAGCTTGTCGCCGTTGCCGGCGACGTCCGCCACCGCCCCCTTGCCGTCCATGACCGGTGTTGTTGAAGTTATTGGCGATAGTTGTTGGCTGTGCATTAGGAGCAAGAGTGGAATCTCTTGTGGCGGTTAGTTGATTAGTTGTCTGGGCAGCCAACCGTTTCTCACGGTTTTCTACCCAGACCATTGCCAGCTGCGCCAACCCAGAAAGTACCTCCAGTCCCTGCCGCAATAGATTGCTCTTCTGCGGCAACTGACGTTCCGGGAGTAGACGTGTTTCTACTTCAATGATCGGCGGCGTGCTCTCCTCGGGCAATGTGCTTTCCCACGTCACTGGTGAACTTGGCTCGCTTGGTCTAATCTCTCTGCCGCTCATCTTCTTATCCTCTTTTGGTTTCTCTATTTGCTAACTGCGTCTATTTTCTCCAACAGTGCCGCGACTGATTGGCGCAGCCCAGCAACCTCTTCTTTGAGAGCTGCTACTTCATCCGCTGGGGCTGGTACTGGGGAAGGGGCTGTGGTGGGAGCGTTCATAGCCCCTGAATGCGCTGCATTGGTGGCGCCACCCACGGATGTCAGCTCGCCAGCTTTGAAAGCTGCCACGGCTTGCGCGATAGTCATGTTGGTGACGGTGTAGGCGGGAATGCCGGCCGCCTCCAGCACCTGGAAAGCGTTGGGGCCCAAGTTCCCGCTGATGACGGCTTGAGCACCGCTGCCGACAACTGCTTGCGCGGCTTGAATCCCGGCCCCGCCACCAGCCATGGCGGCTGCATTGGGCCATACCTCGAAACTATCGTTATCGATATCCACGAGTAGATATTGAGCGCAACGCCCAAAGCGCGGATCCACTCGCGCGGCTAAAGTTGTACCACTGGCACTGACTGCTATTTTCATAAGATATACTCCTCTGTAATATAGTTAATAGTTATTCTGCTACGCTGTTAGCTTGCTAAGAGCTAGCTCAATTTGCTCGCGCAATTGGGCCACTTCCGCCCGCAGTTCGGCGACTTCGCTATTGGGTGCTCCATAAGGGGGCATTCCAGTGTCTGCCGAGCGCCAATATCCAGGCCCACCGGCCATGCGTGACCACGCGGGCCACTGACCATAAGTTTGGTAGTAACTAAAACAGGCTCCCTGTCCAGGGCCAAATCCGCGTCCCCCCCCACGTCCAAAGCCTCCCCCACGTCCAAAACCTCCACCCCTGCCAAATCCAAACATCTGTGTTACCTCCCTTTATAGAAAAATTGATGAAAGTAATTCTTCTGTTCCTTGCGGGTACGTTCCTTAAACAGACTTAGTAAAAGCCTCGTCCCCGGCCTCTGCTGCGCCCAAAAATTCTGCCACGACCGAATCCGCGCCAGAAAATCCTGCCGCGTCTGAAACCCCGCCCGAGAATCATACCACGTCCAAAATTGCGTCCAAAGAATCTGCCACGTCCGAACCGGGATCCCCAAATGCCGCCACGGATAAAACCGCGTCCAAACCCTCTACTTCTTCCGAATCTGAACATCTAGCTCACCTCCTTAATAGTGCAATCGTTGATAAGATTCCAGAAAAACGTTCACCATACCGCGTAAGTCCTGTAACTCTTGCGACCACGCCTCCAATGCGGATATACCGGCTGGTGTTGCCCGGTAAACCTTGCGCGGTGGCCCCTGACCACTTTCCATATCCCAGGACGGCGCAATCCAGCCAACCGTTTCCATCTCCCGCAAAGCCCGATAGACTGTTTGTGGTATTATCGACCCCAAATTATAGTTGTTGGTTAACCGTTCCACCAGACCATACCCGTGTGTTGCTTCTTCGGCTAAAAGAAGCAGAATCAATGGTTGCAGGATAGGCTTGCGGCGTCCCCAGCGTGGCTGGGGAACTCCCTCACCATGTCTATGTCTACCGCGTCTAGGCATTTGTTACCTCCACTATGATAATAACATAGTATTCATAATTTGTCAATAGTGACTTTTAGAGAGCAGTCAGAAGGGTAGTTCCCCGGTATGCTGAGTGGTAGCTTAAATGGTTGCCACCTGCCGACTTTGCTCTATAATTCAATCATTCACTATTAAAACAAGATTTACACATTTACTATGAATATCTTGCACGAAACCATCCAAATACTCACTCGGCCGCCAGGCGATCTGGTTTATTTCCTGGTCACACTCTTTGCCTTGCAGCAAGCCCTGATTTCCGCATTCGCTTTGCGCCAGCAAACCGCCAAATCAGACCGTTGGGTTTGGGCGATAGGCGTCATGCTGGCGGGTCGCGTGATCCTCATTGGGGTGGCGTTGCTGGGAACAGCAGGCGTATTGATACCAGCGGCCGCGTTGCCGCCCCTAGAGCGTTTATTAGAAGTGCTGAGCCTGCTGCTGCTATTTTGGGCCATCTTAAACTATCATCCGGCTCTCTGGCAGACGTGGGTAGTGAGAATCCTACTCGTGATAGCTGGGGGATTCTATCTCTATGCTCTCACCTCTTGGTTGCCATTGCTCCAAACGGGGCAAACCTATAACGGAACCGCGCACGAGTTAATCTGGGAAGTGGGTGCTATCATCTTGCTAGTAGGTAGCTTGGGTGTGCAACTTGTCGCCCGCCCGTTGGAGTGGGAATGGGCCGTAGGTTTACTGACTTTCTGGTTATTAGGACATCTGGCACAACTTAGCTGGCCCGTGCCTGATTTGAACTTTTCAGATTGGGAGCGATTGAGCGCTTTGATCGCTTATCCTCTCTTGGCTGCCTACCTCGCTAGGTTGCAAACCTGGGGAGGAGCTAGACAGCTGCCTGCGGGGACAGTTGTCTCTAGCGATATAGCCTGCATCAGTTCTGAGGCTTACATCTCCCAGCTACAATCGCTATTGGAGAAAATTGAGACCGCCAGAGAGTTGGAGCCTTCGCTGTTGATTGCCTCCTCGCACTTGGCCACGCTCTTTAATGCTGATATCTGCGCGATAGCTCTGGCGGACAATGACGAGAATCCCTTTGTCCGCATCGTCGCCAGCCACCCACCTACAGGCAAACTTGAAACCCCGACCCTCGAACTGTCGGAAATTCCGCAGTTGCTAGAAATTTGGGTCGAGGGAGAACCGCAGATCAGTCAACCCGCGCGTTCACCGGCCTGGCAACATAAGCTCTATGAGACACTAGGCTATTCTAGTGGGCCCTTGCTTGTGCTTCCAATGCGTGTGCAGAAAAAGCGTATTGGCTTCTTGATACTCGGTAATTCCGAAACCAAACAGCACTGGGCAACGGCAGAATTAGAAGCATATCGTCTGATCGCTGCTCTGGTGGGAGGCGCCATTGAGCGAGCTAAGCATCGTGGGGGTTCCATCTTTAGCCTACGGGAACATGAAAGCGAACTCTTTGATGATCTGTCCGCTAGTCAGACGGAGATCAAGGTTCTCAAAAAGCATATCGGAGAACTGCAAACCGCGCTCCAGGAGCGTGACCAGGAATATTCCCGATTGCATCAAGAACTCGAACAACGTGCTCCGCAAGTTGACGAAGCCGCGCTGATTTTTTGGCAACAGGAAGTTAAGGATCTAGCTAAAGACCGAGAAGTCCTAATCGAAGAGCGCAACCGCTTAGGGCATGAACTAGCTAAAATGAAGCGGCAGTTGGATGAGGCTGAAGATGAACACTTCAAGATGCAGCAGGAATTGACCGATAAAGAGCAGCTGTTAACAAGCGCGGAACAAGAAAAAAACCACCGGGGAGTCGTCGGGTTGCTGGTGGCTAATAAAGATGGTGAAATTCGGATGGCGGATGCTCTGGCGCGGCGTCTGTTGGCGCTCCCCCCAGGCGATGTAGTGGGGTTGCCTTTGGATAGCGTCTATGCCGAGCCGCTTTGGACTCAGACCATTGATACTTTGCTCACCACCAAGGTTAATGCCCCACGCCGTATGCACATCACCTTGCAGCCGCAGGAAGAAGTTGTAGAAGCAGATTTGATATTGTTGTCGGGACGTGATGGTCAACCCGATGGCTTGATGGTCACTTTGCAGAGTGAAAAGAGTCTGGTAGGACAACAAGAATCTATTGTGGGCATTGTCAATGAACTACGTACCCCGATGACTTCCATCACTGGCTATACCGATTTATTGATAGGTGAGCAAGTCGGTATTCTCACAGAGCTGCAACAACAGTTCTTGGAGCGTGTAAAAGCCGGCATTGAGCAGATGGGGCAAATGCTCAATGATCTTGTTCAAATCACCTCATCTGATGCTCGTCAGATAAAATTAGTTCCTCAAGCCATTGATTTGATTGATATTATTGAGCAAGCTGTCATGGGGCTTGCAGCTCGGTTCCGAGAGCGCAACCTTACGGTAGATTTGGACCTCCCGGCGGAGCTCCCGTCAGTGCAGGCCGATAGAGATAGTCTCTACCAAATCATGCTTCGGTTACTTTCTAACGCCGCTCTCTGTTCCTCTGCGGGGACAGGAATTATGATAAGGGCCAAAGAGCAAAAAATGGCAATTGATGAGCAAGAAAGTTCCTTTATTCGTATTTCTGTGGAGGATACCGGAGAGGGAATTGCTCCCGAAGACTACTCCAAAGTTTTCCGCCGGTTCTATCGGGCCGGGCAGCCCTTGGTACAAGGCTTGGGTGAGCGTGGGGTGGGTATGGCTGTCGCCAAAACTCTAGTGGAAGTTAACGGCGGACGTATTTGGGTAGATAGTGTGGTAGGACAAGGCAGTACTTTCAGTTTTATACTCCCTACTTGTTAATCTCCCCAGTCCAAAGCCCCGTAGCTTTTGCGGCGTTTACCTCTCAACAAAAAAGACCGCGTTTTTTAGCGCGGTCTTTTTGGTGAGTCGTGCAGGATTCGAACCTGCGACCGTGGGCTTAAAAGGCCCCTGCTCTGCCAGACTGAGCTAACGACCCCCACAGCCGAAATTATAGCAGTGCCTTGTCAGATGTCAAATTAGCCGGGTGTGAATTAGTAGGAGTCTGGCAATGCTACTCTGATTCCTGTAGCTGCCGTCTCCAAAACATGCCGCCCAGCCACGCTAAACTGACTCCCAAGGTTGTAGCGAAGACACCCACAGCATCCATCAGCCGGAGAGCATGATCTGGGTCTAATTGCCAGATGATTATGCCTTCCTGCCCATCAGGCAATGCGAGTACCACTAGACCTAACAGTATGAAAAATATCCCCGCGAGGCTGAGGCTGATGATCCCCCAATCTAGATTAACTAAAGTGATTACTCCTCCGTGGGGGGAGGAACCAGCAGCTCGTCCACCGGAGTTTTCTGCCATTTTTCGCCTTCTTCGATTAACATCACGGGGATATCATCGCGGATGGGATACTTGCGCCCACAATCCGTGCAGACCAACCAACTTTCCTCGCGTACTAGTTCCAATTGGCCCGGATCGTCCTTGTCGGTGCGGCGCGTCTCTCCGCTCACACAGTATGGACAACGCAAAATTTCTAATAGATCAGCAGCTACCATTATTAACCTCCATAGATGTCTTATATTTAACTATACTTGGCTCTAACTAAAAAGATAATTCACCACTGAGACACAGTATCACGCTCACAAGTTCTTGATTGTGACCGGTTTCACTGGCTCTGCTAACGGGAAGTCGAAGATACGCGAGTAGAAGTAGAGCTCCGCGTCCAGAGCGCGCTTGATATTCTCCGCGCGGCGGAAACCATGTTGTTCGCCCTCAAAGGGTAGGTAGGCCACCGGCACACCTTTGCTTTCCAATGCCGCGACCATTTGCTCGGCCTGCTGGGGCGGCACGACTTGATCCTCCAAGCCTTGGAAGAAGATCACGGGACAAGAGAGCTGGTCGGTGAAATGTAATGGTGAGCGTTCCTCGTAAATGTCCTTCCGTGCTGGGTATGGTCCCACCAACCGCTCCAAGTACCGCGATTCAAATTTGTGTGTATCTTGTGCCAATGCTTCCAGATCACCGATGCCGTAGTAGCTGGCCCCGGCTTTGAAGACCTTATGAAAGGTCAACGCGCAGAGGGTGGTGTAACCGCCTGCGCTGCCGCCGCGAATGGCCAGCCGTTCGCCATCCACCAGACCGCGTGTGACCAAATAGCGCGCGCCGTTCACGCAATCGTCCACGTCTACCACGCCCCACTGCCCATTCAACCGTTCCCGATAAGCGCGCCCATAACCGGTGCTGCCACCATAGTTCACATCCAAAACGGCAAAACCGCGACTGGTCCAGTACTGCAATTTGAGGTTAAGTGTGCTTGAAGCGGCCGCCGTCGGCCCGCCGTGGATAAATACCAGCAATGGCGGCAACTCTTCCTCCGGGGCCGTGTAAGCCACGTTTTGTGGCGCGTAGAAGAGTCCGTGAGCAGTCAATCCCGCCGTGGTGGGAAATTCCACCGGCTCTGGTGCGGATAGATAGCCAGCGGGCATATCCACTGCGCTGGAACTGCGTAAAACTTGATGCGTTTTCAGATCTTGGTCAAAGAGGGCGATGGCAGAAGTCTGCGCAGGTGCTCCTACCCGCAATGCTACCCCCAGCGGGCCAACTTGAGGTGAGCTCAAGTTGGTGTAGGGTGTCTCAAGCGGCTGCAACTCGCTACTCTCACTATCCAGTTGGGCGATATGCCAGCTGCCGTCTTGCGCGTAGGTCGTGATAATGCTCTCCGTCCCGCAAAAAGCATAGGTGGACATCCCGAAAACCCATTGCGGCTCTCCAAATTCGGCCGCCATTTCGAGCAATGGCTCAACGCGCCCCTCGCGCCAGCGGTAGAGATTCCACCAGCCGGTGCGGTCAGAGACGAAGTGTAGCACTCCGTCTGGCGACCAGGCGGGTTGATAGATGGACTCGTCTGCACCTCCCGCGATTAGCCGGGGGGCATCTAGTCTGCCATCTACCAATACTCTGGCGACCCAGAGCGCGGTCGCATCCCAGGGCATATTAGGATGTTCCCAGGTCAACCAGGCCAGTTGCCTGCCATCCGGGCTGAGACGCGGCGTAGCATAGAAATCATGACCAGAAGCCAATACTTGCCCGCCCTTAGGATTACCGGTCCAACTGAGGCCGACGATAGTATTCACCGCCTCGTGGGCAGAGACGCGGTGATTCTCCCGCACGCAAATCATCCGCCGGTGAGCCGCGTCAATCACTCCATCCGCGTAACGCAACTCCGTCTCCGGCGTAAGCGGTTCTGGCTGTTCGCCGGGACGCAACCGATAAAGGCGCTGATCGCTATAATTGGAGAAATAAATCGTTCCCTCGTGGACGATGAAGGAGCCGCCGCCGTACTCATGCACCCGCGTGCGCGCATTGAAGGGGCGGGGAAGCATATCGGTCAAGGTTCCGTCAGGTGAACGCCGCACAATGACGTTCCGACCGCCTTCCGCGGGGCGACCCTCTAGCCAATAGATGTCTGTCCCATCCAGGAGCGGTGTCCCCAGACCAATAGTTTCTGAAACAATCAGTTTGGAAGTAATGGGTGATTTCCAAGCCCCGTAAGGAGCCACTTTAGCTATCGACATGTATCTTTCGCCTCCTTGGCTAACTACACTATAAACATGATACGGGCATCCAAATTTACTTTTTTAGATGGGGTCGAGTTTGCCAGAGCAACCTCTCGCGCAAGATCAGATCGGTGTTGCGAATTTTGAAGGCTAGTTCTTCAGCGATGTTGCGCATGAGATTATAACCTAACTCATGATCTTTTTCACATAATCGCAGGAGGTCTTGGCGGCTGATGGACAAGAGCAGCGTTTTTGGGGAGGCCGCGCGCACAGAAGCAGAGCGCAATCCATGATCAACCAAACCGATCTCGCCGAAAGTTTGACCTGGGCGCAAGGTTACAATCCCCGTGGGGCCGGGGAGACGTTGCCCGGGTGCTCCAATAACGCTTGGATCAATAACAATTTCCACCCGCCCTTCTACAACGATATAGAGCTCGTCGCTAGGTGCGTTTTCCCGCACGATCAGTTCGTCTTCTTCAAAGCGAACTTCCTGACAGATGCCAGCGATAGCCTCTAGGTGTTTTTTGGATAATCCGTAGAAAATATCTGTATCTCGTAAAAACCGTAAACGTTGCATAAGAGAATCCCTCCCGGATAAAATCTGACCCTATAAAAAATCTCTGTTCAAGAAAATGAATCGTTGTTAGTATAACGCGAATATGCAGTATCACAAAACGCAACGCTTTGAATAAGCGCGGAGGTAATTGTACCATTTAGATTGAAGTATGTTAAAAAAGAACTGGCCTGACTTCTGAGTCAGACCAGTTCTAGGGGGAGTGGGCGGGCAGAGACTCGAACTCTGGACCTCACGGATGTGAACCGTGCGCTCTGGCCAACTGAGCTACTCGCCCAACAAAGCATATTATAGCAGGGCCGGTTAAAATGACAACTTTAGAGCTAGAAGGTAGCGTCGGCGGGCATGCCGGGTTTGAGCTGGCGTTCTGGGTTTTGCAAGCGGATTTCGACAGCGTAGAAGGTGTTAAGGCGTCCTTCGGCTGTGGCGACGTTGCGCGGGGTGAACTCGGCTTCGTTCCCGATATGGACGACCTCCCCGCTGAAGGTGCGCTGCGGGAAGCTATCCACTTTCACCTCCACCGATTGCCCCAACTGGACTTGCCCGATGCGGTTCTCCGGTACGTAGACCGCTAGTCGCACTTCGTCCAGGTCGGCCAGGGTGAGAATGGGGGATGCCGGTGCAGCGATCTCGCCAGCTTGCAGTGCTTGGCGTAACACTACACCATCAATGGGACTGGCGAGGCGACATTTTTCCAATTGCACCTGTAGCTCGTTGACTTTAGCTTGTGCTCGCTGGATCATGGCTCTGGCTACGGCGAGTTCTTCAGCTGTGGGGGTAGCTTGCAAAGCGGCCAACTGGGCTTGGGCGACGGCTACGCCAGCCTCGGCGACGTGATATTGACCTTCAGCGGCATGGGCTTGCGTCAGGTAGCCGCGTGGCTGGGCGCGGATGCCGTATAGCTGGTTGAGCAGGGTTTGCGCTACTTGTTCCTCGGCTTGAGCGGCGGCGAAGGCAGCTTGGGCCGTTGCTAATTCCCACTGGTCTGCCTTGTTGCGGTCAAACTTATACTGGACATTGCGCATTTCAGCATCGGCCATCTCTATCTGCTGGGCGGCTAGGGGCATGTTTCCCTCCGCCGCGTGGATCTGAGAGATGAGTTCCTGCGGATTCTCCGCCACCGCTTGTGCGTTTTCCCAAGCTGCCAAAGCCTGGTCACGTTGAGCTGCGGCCAATGTCAGCGCACTCTGGGCCGCAGCGAGTTCCGCTGGCCGCGCGCCAGCCATTACTACGTCCAGGTTGGCCTCTGCGACGGCGACGGCAGCTTGGGCCGGGCCGAGCTGTAGCTGCCAGGCACTCTTATCTAATTCGACCAGAAGTTCTCCTGCCTGCACCTCATCGCCGGCCTGAACATGTAGCATCTTTATCCGCCCCCCTAGTTCTCCAGATAATTCTATTTCGGTGGTGTGGATGGTGCCGGAGGCTACCAATTGTTCTGCGGTCAGGGACGCTGTGCTGGTGGTGCAGCCACTCACGGCTAAAATGATGAGTAACAGTAGACTTAAATAACTAGATTTACGCATATTGTTCTGCTCCTATGAAAGCCCTCACCACCGAGGCGCGGCGGGCGCTGAGATTTTTAGCAATGAATGTGCCGAGTTAGCGTTGGCTGGCCGGTGCGCGGGCGGCAGTTAGACTCCACTCCTGGGGCGCTGTCATTTCTTGAATACCGCGTCGGCGGGCATCCCAGGTTTGAGTTCTCCATCAGGATTGGGTATGCTAATTTCGACGGCAAAAACCAGGTTCACGCGCTCCTCTTTGGTGGCGACGTTGCGCGGCGTAAACTCAGCTTGCTCCTCGATATGACGCACGCGCCCGGTGTAGGTTCGGTGAGGGAAGCTATCCACCGTTACCGCGACCTCCTGCCCCAGGGTGACGGCGCCTAGACGGGTTTCCGGTACGTACACCAATAATTTCACCTCGTTGAGGTTGGCCAGGGTGAGCAAGGCGGCTCCTGGCGCGGCTACTTCGCCAGGTTGCGCGATAAGTTCCACCACGGTGCCGCTGAGCGGCGCGACCAGGGTTTTGAGGGCGCGTTTATCCTGCAGTGCTTGGACGGCGGCTTGAGCTTGCGCTACTTGCGCAGTGAGCGCGGCTAGCTCTTCTGACGTAGCTCCTGCCTGCATGCCGGCGAGTTGAGCGGCGGCCATGCTTGCTTGCGCAGCGCTACGGGCCTGGAGATGTTGCGTAGCTTCGGCCTGCGCCTGCAATATTTGAGGATGTGCGCGTTGGGCGTAGAGATCGGATAGCTCCGTGTTTAAGTTGTCGCGCTGGAGAGTTGCCACATTGACTCCAATCCATGATTGCCACCAATAGTGTGGCCCCAGGTGGGCGGCGGTCGGAAGTTGGATGTTAATCCATTTGAAGAGGTGGTAGAGACCGTCTTCGATGACGATTTCCAGATCGCCGTTCCGGTAGGTACCGTCGGGGGCATTCGGAGGAAGCTCCGCATCTGGCGGCAACTCGTCTTGTGGGCCGGAGTCAACTGGAATCCGATGGTCACCCTCTTGCTCCACTGCTGCCGCGGCTTGCTGCTTGGCAAAGGTGGCCGCGTCCTTGCGTGCTACCGCTTGTTCAATTTCATGTTCGGCAACCGCCAGTTTGGCTTGGGTGACGGCAATCTGCAAGTTGATATCTTGCGGGTGTTCCAAGAGCCCTTGGGTATCGCTTACCGCTTGTTGGGCGGCTAATTCCCCGGCTTGGGCTTGTGCCAGTTGGGCTGCGGCTACGGCGAGTTCCTCTGGTGCGACGCCGGCTTGCGCTTGTGCCAGTCCAGCTTGGGCTACGGTCACTAAGGCTGCGGCGGAGGCAATCTCGGCATCAATTAACGCGGTATCTAGCTGGATGAGGATGTCTCCTGCGGTGACTTGTGCCCCTTCGGGGGCTGCAATGGTGGTGATGCGTCCGCCTAGCTCGCTGGCCAGCGAAACTTCATCCACTTGGATCAAGCCAGAGGCTTCCAGGGGTTGCGTTTTCTCAATTCCCTGTTCTACAAGGGAAAGGGTCTGCCTCTGCGAGGAGTAAAGAGCAACGCCGACCAATAATAGTATTCCTAATCCAGCCCCCCGTATCCAGGTGCGGGCGAGTATTTTCTTGAGTTTCATTTGATGACCTCCAGCCTTTATTTTTATCTACAGATTACGTAGCTGGCACGAATTTTTCGTATCATTCCAATAATCTAGGGGAGACCGGCCACAGCTAGGCTGCGTAATTACGCCTCCTGTCTACCGTCTCCTGTCTACCGTCTACTGTTTACTGTCTGCTGTGCTGCCCTCTGTCTACCGTTGCACCGCTGAGATAAAGACATCTTCCAGCGTGGGGGCGATCCAGGCGATATCTGTAACCTGCACCTCCGCCTCGGTCAAGAGTTCTAGGAGTGGTTGGCGGAATGTGGTGGCATCCGGTACCACCGCGTGGATCTGCACGCCGTACAATGCGACTTCGTCGAGCGGGAGTGTCCCGGCGGCTTGTGCCGCGTGGAGCACGCGCATGGCTTGATCTGGCTGCGGGGTGCTGATTTCCAGCACCTCGCCCCGCATCTTGGTCTCTTTGAGGCGGGCCGGAGAGTTGAGCGCGATCAGCTGGCCCTTATCTAAAAAACCTACTCTTTGACAGAGTTCGGCCTCATCCATGTAATGGGTGGTGACCAAGACTGTCACGCCTTTGTGAGCCATAGCGTAAATCAGTCCCCAAAACTCGCGCCGGCTGATGGGATCCACCCCGGCCGTTGGCTCGTCCAGAAAGAGCACCTGCGGCTCGTGGATAATCGCGCAGCCTAAGGCCAGCCGCTGCTTCCAGCCGCCGGAGAGGTTGGCCGTGAGGATGTTCTCGCGGTCTTGCAAGCCGGCCATCTCGATGATTTCGGCCTGGCGCTGGGCCAATTTGGCGCGTGAAAGGCCATAGGCCTGGCCGTAGAAATGGATATTTTCGCGGGCGGTGAGGTCCTCGTAGAGTGTGAACTGTTGGGACATGTAGCCGACTTGAGTTTGCATGGCTTTGGTTTCGGTGGCCGGATCTAAGCCTAGTACGTGTGCTTTGCCGGAAGTTGGTTTGAGCAAGCCTAGCAACATGCGGATGGTCGTGGTTTTGCCGGCTCCGTTGGGACCCAGCCAGCCGTAAACTTCACCGCGATTGACGTAGAACGAGATGTGATCCACCGCTGTAAAATTACCGAATTTCTTGGTCAAGTTCTCTACTTCGATGGGATGGGCCAATTTGTCTGGTGCTGTGGAGCTCATGGTGTGGTTCCTTCATCTTTAGTTGGCTCTGTTAAAGGGAGCGTGTACAACAGATTTGCCAATTTGGTGCGGGCCATCACGTAAATTTCAGACTCCTCGGATTTGTCAGCCCACTCGCTGGCCGTTTCGTAGTGTTCTTTGGCCGCCAACAGTTCTCTGTGGGCTTCGGCGATCATGCCCAGGTAAAGTTGGGCGACGGCCGAGCGCGGCTCCAAGCTGAGCAGCTCTTCAGCATCCGCCTGAGCTTTTGCCAGCTGCTGCATTCTTAAGTAATCGCGCGCGCGTTCTTGCAGGAAGAATGCCCGGCTAGCTAGAAGCTCTTCGGCTGCGGTGTAGACTGGCACGGCCTCCGAGGGACGTCCCAGCTGCTCGAGCAAGATACCTTTCAGGATGAGCATATCGGGTTTGTCCGGCGTGGCTTGCAGCCCCAATGCTAACTCTTGCAACGCGGCGGCGTAATCTTCGGCATCAAGGAACTCTTCGGCGGCGTATTGGTGTTGCACGGAGGCCACGAGCTCTGGCGAAGGAGCTAGGAATTGCTGATAGAGTCCTCCCAGCACCAGGAAGAGAGCCAGGAGCCCCACCGCCCACTTTCCCCAGCGAAATAGACGGGTGCGGTGTGCTGCCGCGAGCAAGGCGTCAAGTTGCCACCACCAGCCTGGTTGCGCGGGAGCGTGCTCCTGGCGCAGGGCGGCGAATTTCTCCGCGCCGCCTAGTGCTCTGAGGTAGGTTGCCCCGCGCCGCCGGAATTGAGCGTGGGTCGTTTCCAGCCGGGCTTCCTCAGAGCGCCAATCGCCGCCTTTGGTTTGTAGCACGCTCAATAATGTGGCGGCTTCATCAAAGGACTGGAGCAGCAGCAGAGATTTTTGTGCATCGACGGGGGAGGTGCTGCCTAGCTGAATTTCTAGCTGTTCCAGTAGCGCACGGAGTTTGGCAGCTGGTGTGGTGGCGTCTTGATTTGATTTGGCAAGTAAGGTGGCTTTGTACATAACCTAGCTGCTCTTTTCCCTTTCCTCTCGGATTAGTGAGATGAATGCTTCTTCCATGCGCGGCTCGATCTCGCGCATTCCTTGCCAGCTAAGTCCTTGGGCAGCGAGCAATTTTTCGATTTCTGGTTGCCGTCGTTCCACCGAATCCACAAAGAGGTGCAACATGCGCCCATAGCTCTGGATTTCCAACAGTCCCTCCATCCCCCTGACGATCTCTCGCGCCGGGACGAAATCCGAGGGTGTGAACTCCAGGAGCTGCCCCGGCACCCGCTTTTTGATAACGGCAGGAGAATCGTGGGCGATCAGGCGGCCCTGGTAGATTAAGCCCACCCAGTTGCAGCGCTCTGCCTCATCCATGTAGGGCGTGCAGATGAAAATCGTCATGCCTTGCTCAATGCGCAATTTGCTCAGGAGCTGCCAAAACTCACGGCGGCTAACCGGATCGACTCCTAGGGTGGGTTCGTCCAACATCACCACTTGCGGCTCGTGGATTAGGCTGCACGCCAACGCGAGTTTCTTCTTCATGCCGCCAGAAAGGCGCCCGGCCAACCGGGAGGTGAACTCTGTTAGTCCGGCGAATCTCAGCAATTCCGGGATGCGGGTCTTGCGCTCCTGCCGGCTGACGCCCTGGATGTCGGCGAAGAAGCGCATATTCTCCAGCACGGTCAGATCCGGCGGCAGCGAGAACTGCTGGGCGATGTAGCCTACCCGCTCGCGGATTTGGTAAGTGTCGCGCATGGAATCGTAACCCAAGATGCTGCTCTGCCCGGCGGTGCGGCGCAGCAGTCCTAAGATGACGCGCGTGGTGGTGGTCTTCCCCGCACCATCTGGGCCGATGAGGCCATAGGTCTCTCCGCGTCGCACTTGCAGGGTGACGCCATCCACGGCTGTGACCGGGCCGCTCTGGGTCTGGAAAGTTTTGATCAAGTTCTCAGTTTGAATCGTAATTTCTGCGGACATAGTTTTGACTTCTCTAAAAAAGGATAGTTCTTCGCTAAAATGCTAAGGCATCCAGATGCTAATTTTAATCCAACCGGGTTTTGAAGGTTTTGGCCGCCGCAAAGATGACTATGGCCCCATAGATTACCAAAGCCACCACATCCGACCAGAGGAAACTTAACCCCACGCCTTTAGTTACAATCCCTCTGGCGATGCGAATAAAGTAGGTGGCCGGGATTAAGTCTCCCAACCATTGGACCACTTGCGGCATGGAGGCGCGTGGATAGAGTAGCCCGGTCAACATCATGGTTAATAGCATGATCATGGAGGTCATCTGTTGCGCTTGTTTCTGGTTCTTAGCAACGGTGGAGAGGAGTAGCCCTAATCCTAACCCGGAGACGATGAAGATGAGCGCGAGCCAGCAAAAAAGCCAGATTGACCCCTGGAAGGGTACTTTGAACCAGTAAATACCCAACAAGATGATGATAGCTAGATCTACCGTGATGAGCAATACTGACGGAATCATCTTGCCAACAATCAACTCTACCGGGCGCGTGGGCGTGACCAGTAGCTGTTCTAGGGTGCCCAGTTCACGCTCGCGCACTACGGAGATTACTGTAGCGTTGACGCCGATCAGTTGTAGGAGCATCGCGGCCAAACCGGGGATCAGGAAGATTACTTGATCAATGTTGGGATTATAGAGAATACGGAGCGCAGTGGTGATGGGCAGGTTGCCCAGCTGACTCATGCCCTGACGGGCGGCCTTTTTTAGCAGTAGGTTCATGCCATATTGCTGCGCAATCGCTCCCGCCGCGCTGTAGGCGGATTGTACTACGTAGGAATCTGAGCCATCGATAACGATGAGCGCTTGGCCGTCCCCTCGCCCTAGTCGAGTATCAAAATCGGGGGGCAGGACTAAACCGACTTGGGCTTGGCCGTCATCAATTGCGTTCAGCACCTCGGCTTCTCCGGGGACATAAAGTTCCATGTCGAAGAAACCGGAGGCTTCTAACGAGGCGATAAAGTCCCGGCTCTGCGGCCCTTTGCTCATATCGGCGACCACCGTAGTTAGATGATCCAGGGTGGCATCGCCGACGTAGGCGAAGAGGAAGAGCTCAATCACCGGCATGATAATAATCATCAATAATGTGGGCCACGCGCGCAACATCTGCAGGCTCTCTTTCCGCGTGATGGCAGCTAAACGATTGATGCTGGCAGTGAATGCTTTCCACATCATCTTGAAGACCTCATTCCAACCCTTGCCGGAAGGTGCGGGTGGCAATAAGCATAATTAGAAAACTGTACGTAGCCAATCCTCCCACCGACTCCCAGAGCGAACTCAGCCCCACCCCTTTGCTGATGATGCCACGCGAGATGGGAATGAAGTAGCTGAGCGGGAAGAGATAACCTAGCGTGTAGAGAAAGGGCGGCATGGACGAGCGCGGGAACATAAAGCCGCCGAGCACTACGCCCACGAGCATAATCATCATCACAATCTGCTGGGCCTGTTTTAGGTTGGCGGCGATGGTGGAGACTAGCAAGCCTAGCCCCAGTCCAGAAAAAGCATAGAGAATCGCTAACCCTAAGAAGAGCCAAAAACTGCCTCGAAAAGGCACTCCAAAAAGCAGCGTCCCCAGCGCAATGACGGTCAGTACGTTGACGCCGGCGATAATTATATTGGGAACGATCTTTCCCAGCAACAATTCCTGGGGTCGAATCGGCGTGACCAACAATTGTTCCATGGTGCCGGCTTCGCGTTCGCGCACTACGGCGGAAGCCGTCATGACGATGCTCTGCGTTTGGATTAACATGGCGATGATGCCGGGAATCACGAACCAGATTTGCTTCATATCGGGATTGTAGAGAATACGTAACCGGGCTTCCAGTGGGGAGGTGCCGCTGATGGGTAACCCGGATTGGGAGACCTTCTGAAGCAATACTTCCGCCGCATGGGCTTGTGAGATGGCGGCGGCGGCGTTGTAGCCCGATTGGACGGTGAAGAGGTCGGAGCCGTCAATCAGAAACAACACCTGCGCGTTACTGCGCTCCACGCGCGCGGCAAAATTTGCCGGGATGACGATGCCGGCACTGGCTTGACCGGCATCAATGACTGCGATGATGGCATCCTCGTCGGCGACGTATTCCACGATATCAAAGTAAGAGGAGCTCACCATTGCGTTGATGTAATCCTGGCTGGCGGAGTCCCTGCTCTGATCGGCAACCACCAGGGGGATGTGCTCCACATTCATATCCACCGCATAGCCGAAGAGAAATAGTTGCAATATCGGCATGACGACGAGCATGATCACCGAGCCACGGTCGCGGAAAGTCTGGATAAATTCTTTTTGAATAACTGCCCAGATGCGTTGCCACATACTTTAGCCTCGATGCGAGTTACAGGTCGAAAATCGGTAGAAAGCTTGTTTTTAAAGTGGACTCAATGGTGAGTTGACGTTTACCCTTCGCGGACTTGGATTCCGTCCATCAAGAGATTCACTGCCGCCGCAGCCAGAGCGTGCCGTTCTTGCAAGGTGGGAGGTGCTTCTATGCCCCGCAACACCGGCAGCAGCGGCCCCACAAACATGCCGAAAAGCATCCGCGTGGCCAGATGTGGATTCATAGGACGAAACCTGCCTTCCGCGATACTGGTAGTTATGAACCCTTCTACCAATTCCAGGATGGCTGTCATGCGCTCCATCAGCAAATCTTGTAAAATGACGTCATCCAACCAGGCTTCTATCACCAATGTGCGCGCAAAGGCCAGTTTGGTACTCAAGACGTCAAAAATCATTTCTACAAAGACGACAATATCGTCACGAGTCTCAAATGTTTCCATCTTCCCCAACAATGTGGTAAGCGATGTCAACACTTCCTCAACGATAGAGAGTAAAATCTCGCGTTTTTCTGCAAAGTAATTGTAGAGCGTTCCTTCGGCCATATCGGCGACTTGAGCAATCTCCCGGGTGGTGGTGTGGTGGTATCCTTTTTCTGCGAAAACTTGTGCAGCAGCCTTCATAATTCTGATACGTTTCCGAGCAATGCGCCGTTGGCGACGGGTTTCAAATTCACTGATCTCCTGCGGCACCATAGTAGGTTCTCCAAAGATAATTTTGGCTTGATAAATAGATGCTCATAAAATGAGTGAGCACTCATTTTATGAGCATATTATACAGCCGGTGAATTTTTTGTCAATGGTGGAGGATGCTCTGCTCTCAATCCGTAGTAGAGAAGAAGCGCTAACACATTTATGATAAACCTCTTACATAAAGTTAGCGATTTGGTGATAGAATGCAATGAGGTCGTTGCTGGAAATTGATTGCTACCATCTGGAGTACTCTCAGCGAGATCGGCGAGCAATGGGGGGAGGAATTAGCGCAACCAGTTGCACATCAAGTCTCCAGCTGCCTGGCTGAACAACTAACAACTTGGTCCATCCTGAGACATAGAGAACGCCGAGTTTTTCAAATCTCTCTCTGTGGAGAAGGGTTTGTTTTTAGTAAACTTAAATCATTTATCTTGGCCCCAAAAAGGAGCATTTTTATGCGCAAAGTAATCGCAACTTCAGCAGCACCCGCAGCCGTTGGTCCCTACTCGCAGGCCATCCAAACCGGCCAATTAGTATTTACCGCCGGGCAACTGGGACTTGATCCCGTCACCGGAAAGTTCGCCGGGACAGATGTCACCGCGCAGACTGAACAAGCTATGCAAAATCTCCAAGCCGTACTCCAAGCCGCCGGCAGTGATGTAGAACAGATTGTGAAAACTACCATCTACGTGGTAGATTTGGCGGATTTCAAGACGGTCAATACCATTTACGGAAAATTCTTCTCCCAAGCGCCACCCGCCCGTTCCACCGTCCAGGTGGCCGCATTACCGTTGGGTGGCTTAGTAGAAATTGAGGCAATCGCCATACTGCTGGATGACTAAGGGGTACCGCTCAACCAGTACTAGGTAAAATATGGCAAAATAACCTTGAGGACGCAGCAGCGCGTCATCGAAACCGATTCCCGGCGGAGTTTACCTGCGGAAATCTGTGTGTAGTGTAGTGAGGTTTAGTCTACTTCGACGGTCGCACGGTGACGGCGTCGCAAGCCAGACAACCTTCTTGGCATATCAATGCCACGCCACCGCCAGTTAAGGGATCGGCCAGATCATCCACGCTAAACATGGCCCGTCCATCAATCATGGCCACCAGATGCACTCCCCCCGCCCGCTGATTCACCAGCTCGCTCACTTGCAAGCTAAACTCATGGTTCTCCCCGAATTCCCAGGGGAAATCTGCCTCGGCCAGCACCGTGAGTCCCTCCAACGCTTTGACCAACCGAGCTTTGCCATCCTCGCAGAGCAACAGTGCGTAGTAACGGCGCATTCCCTGCACCCGCACGGCGATGCCGCCCGCCTGGGAAAGGTATAGAGTGAGCTTCGCCACCACGCGGTAATTTCGCCACTCTCTCGTGCCTGTGATGAGCAACCCCGTGCCGTAATTCTGCGCGATCTTGAAAGGCTCCGACCAACGCGGATTGGTCAGCTCCACACCCTTAGCCCAAGCCCGTCGCCAGAGCGTACCACCGGCCGCGGGGCGAGTGAACACCACTTCCGGCTCGCCGTCCCAAGTGAGATAGTCTAGGTAGACGCTGCCCGCAGCCCGCCGCGTCGAGCTAACTTCTACGCCTACCTCGGCGATGGGTGCGCCGTCATGCCCCTCAACCCGCCACTCAAACTCATGATAGTCACCTGGTTCCAACTGCGCCACTGGCCCCGAGGTGTGGAATAAGGCGTCTTCCGCGCCGTAGGTGCGCAAATAAAGGCCGCAGGTAATTGCTCTGGCGTTGCCCTCGTCCGCCCAGACGCCGGCCCGCACCGTCTGTCCCGGGTAGAGAGTCGGCGCGGCCTGCAAAGTGTAACCCGTTTTTAGATTACGAGTTTCTGGCGGGATGAAAGTGGGCGTGGCAACCCGCGCTCTCCGTCCCAGGGCAAGACCACGATAGTGCAGAGCCAAACTCCGCTGCCCCAGCCGGCTGTGACCCGCCACGTTCTTCACCACGACCGTGCCGCTGGACGCGACACTCTTCTCTGGTTGAAAGCCTTGCACCGCGCCAGGTAGCTCAAAGTGGAAACGCGCGCCGTTCTTGGGCGCGAGCGGTTCCTTACCTGCCAGCGCGCGCCCTATGTTGACGACGTGGTAAGTCTCAATAAGGGCATCGCTGATCGTGCGACCAGGGTCTGCGGAAGGCAGATAGAGACGGTCAGCCACCGGCCCGCGCCAATCGGGGCCGGACTCCAACCCCGCCAGCCCGTTCTTGATGCCCAACAGGCAGCCCACGTTGCCAGAGTTACAATCGGTGTCCCAGCCAGAGGTATTGACGATGGTCATAGTTCGTTGGAAATCATCCTCGCCGTAGAGCAAGCTCAGGATGATCAAACCGTGGTTAGGCACGACGTGGACGTTGCCACCATATCTGTGATAGCCATACTCCTCCGCCAACCAAGCACGAGCGGCGCGCCAGTCTCTTTCCGCGACGTGCCTCTCGCGCACATCGGCGATGAGACGGTAGATGATTGAGTCGCGCGGGATGAAGGAAACGCCAATGTCAAGCAGCTTGTTCAAGTTGGTTTCCACAAACGCCTGAGATTCCATTGCTGCGATTACTTGGGCCGCGTAGACCGCTTCCCCAGCGTGGCTGACGCTGGCGGCGCGCCGAGCCAGGTCAACGGCCAATGCAGGATCGCCCGGTGCGACTAGTGCCCAACCGTCAATAAAAATCTGCGCGCCAATCTGTTCAGCCACCAGTTTACCGTTGAGGTCTATTGAGCCGCTGCGCGGCGCGGGGATACCATTTTTCAAACGCAGGTAGGCAGTATGTTCCGTCGAGTTGCCCAACCCACCCCACCAGAGGATCGTGCGTCCCTCAATGATATAGTTGAGCCAAGTTTGCCCGATCTGCGCCGAGGTCAGTTCTAGGTTGTTATCATGGTCGGGTAGGGCGCGCAGAAAAGTAAAGGTGCCGGTGATATCGTCATCCGGCACAATCAGCAGGCGACCACGCTGCTCATGGACGTAATAGGTGATCTCGCCCAGCTCAGCCATGATGCGCTCGTAAGACCAACCCTCAAAGGGGCGACCCAGATAGACGCCGATAATTTTACCTAGTACGCCAGCATAGACGCGCTCAGTATAAGCAGTGGGAATTGACATGTTAACTTCCTTGTATCTTCGCAAGGGATAAGTGAAAATTGCCCTGCAATATTGCAACAATACATTTCCTTAAACGCTTTTTAGTCACCATCTATCCGCTCCAGTACCGTTATAAGTACGATTGTATCCATCAGAACCTCTGTTTCCAGGGCCGAAACGTGCTGGGAGAATATCAGAGCTGGCAAAGTGCCCCCCACGTGTTCCAGAACCAGTCCCAACCATTCAGCGGCGCCAAGAGTATCACATTCCGTCCGCCAGACGCGATCCCAGGTATCCCCAGCATACTCTAGCGCCGCAGATAGTTCTCCTTCTCCAATGTCATGGCATCAGGCGGACACCAGTGCCGTTTGGATACGCTGCAATTAAGGCACGCTAGCCCTTCAATCCCACCGAGGCGATGCCGCCAATCAATTGCCTTTGGACTAAGAAGTAGAGAATCAAGATGGGTAAAATAGAGACGAGAGTGGCTGCCATAAACAGATTCCACTCCACGCTGTAACGCCCCTTGAACATGGATAATCCCAATTGGATAGGGAACGAGTCAAAGGTGTTTAGGTAGATGAGTGGGTGCAAAAACTCGTTCCAGGTCCACAAAAAAGTATAGACGATGATAATGGTCAGCGGCGGTTTGCAGAGGGGCAAAATGATCTTGTAGAGGATCGTCCAGGTCCCCGCGCCATCTATGTACGCGGCCTCGTCCAAATCGCGGGGGATGGTTTTCATGTACTGCACCATCAGAAAGATGAAGAATGGATTACCGAAGAAAGCCGGTAGGATCAGGGGCCAATACGTATCAATCATCCCCAAGCGGTGGTAAAGTGTATAGAGCGGGATCAATTTAACATGCCCCGGAATCATCATCGTGCCCAACACTATGACAAAGAGGATGTTTTTCCCTGGAAAGCGCAACCGGGCAAAGCCATAGGCAATCAAAGGCACAGCTAACAATTGCCCCACGATGTTGGCAATGACCAGAAAGCCAGAGTTGAGCATAAAGCGCCCTAGAGGATAACGGCTAAAGGCCTCGGCAAAGTTCTCCCAGTGCATCGTGGTGGGGATCCATTGAGGCGGCCAAGCCATAATCTCCCAGCGTCCTTTCAAAGCCGTCGAGAGCATCCACATCAACGGAATCATAAAGAGGAGAGCCAGGGTAGTCATAATGAAGTAGGTTAGTCCTTGTCCCAGCCACCGGCGCGTCTGGTTAGATAAAAATGGCGTCTTAATCTCTGTGGATGTCATTTCGCTTCCTCCCGTTCTGCTGCGTAATAAACCCAATGCTTCGATGTATGGTTAAGGATGATAGTCGCGGTCATAATGATGACCATTAAGACCACAGCTAGGGCAGAAGCGTAACCCATGTTAAAGTTTTGGAAAGCCTCCTCGTAGAAATAGAACAGATAAAAATAGGTCGCTTTCAGCGGCCCGCCCTTGGTGATGACGAACGCCTGAGTAAAGACCTTGAACGACTCGATCATCTCGACTAACAATTGGAAGAAAAGGGTCGGGGTCAACAAGGGTATGGTAATCCGCCAGAAACGCTGCCAAGCCCCGGCCCCATCAATCCTCGCGGCCTCATAGAGATGCGGCGGGATGTTCTGCAACCCGGCTAGGTAGATAATGGCGCTGCCGCCCACACTCCAGACACTCATCAAGGCCACCGAAAAGAGTGCCCACTGAGGATCCCAAAACCAGCCAGGCCCCTTGATACCTACCAACGCCAGCAAGGTGTTGATGACTCCGGTGTCTGGCTGCAGCAGCCAGATCCACATCAGCGAGACGGCGACGCCTGAGATGACCGCCGGGATGTAAAAGATGGTGCGATAGACGTTCATTCCGCGCACCTTGAGGTTCAGCAACAGGGAGAGGGCCACCCCAAAAATCAGTTTCAAGGGCACAGAGATGAGCACAAAGTTCCCCGTGACTTTAAGCGCCTGCCAGAAAAGAGGATCGTTGGTGAACATACGGATATAATTGTGTAATCCCACCCACTCGGCAGGACTGGTGATAGTCCACTGGGTGAGACTGAAATAAACCGAGACGAGTACCGGCCCCAGGGTGAAGAGCAAAAAACCGATGACCCACGGGGAAATACTCAGATATCCCTGCAATGCCTCACGGCGATCTCTGAATGACATGTTCTGCCAGTTTACCGACATAATGACCTCCTGTCAAATGTGAGGGAAAAAAGAGCTCCCCCTCTCACGGAAAAATCAAGAGGGGGAAACGTTAATCAATTTGAGTTAGCCGCCCAGCCGCTCGCGACATTCGTCAAGCGCATCCTGAGCAGCCGGCACGATGGCGTCAAGCTCGGCTTTAATCTGATCTCGCTCAATTTCCCCGAACATGATCTTGTCCCACACATCACCGACCGCGCGTAATACGGTGCTGTTGCAGGGATGTGCATTACGCCACTCGGAGACCTGAGTAAGTTCAAGCACTTTGAAGAACGCTTGCGCATACTCTTCATCAGCACCCTCGTACTCATTAAGAACTGCACTGATCGAGGGGAAGAGATTCCCATTCTCCATCAGGTAGCGTTGCCCTTCGGGACCAGCCCACCATGACAAGAAAGCCCACGCCTCATCCGGGTGCTCGGTGCCTTTCCAAATGGAGCTGGTCAACGACCAGGCATTGACAAAACCTTCATTGCCAGCTACTTTTGGTTCGGGGACGATGCCAAAGTTGACTCCCGCGTCAAGCGCGTTGAGCATGTGTCCCTGGTTGAGTGTCGCCATAGCCAGCCGGCCGGCCATAAAGAGATCCACCGGGCCAGTTCCTTCCGTCCCCAGAACCTCGATGTCCGCCGGAGTGGGAGTCGCGCCGGTGTCTACCAAGTCCCAGGCCCACTCGTAAGCGGTGACGGATTCGGGACTATTCAGATAGCCCTCTACGGTCATACTGTCTTCGCTGTAAAGGCGAACCACAGGGCCATAGTTGAACCACAAGGCCCGGAAAGGGCGCCGAGGGCGGTCGCTGCCCCAACGCCCCTGGTCCGAATCGTGCAGTTGCGCCGCTATAGCCAGGTATTCTTCTGTGGTCCAATCTGCGCTGGGGTAGGCTACTCCCATTTCGTCGAAAACGTCTTTATTGTACAACACAAATTGGGCGCCCACGCCCAGCGGCAGACCCACAACGACGTCCCCCCACAACGAGCGAGTCTTCCAAAAGCCATCAATGTACATGCTGGTATCAAAGTTGTCGCGCTCGATAAAAGGCCGCAGGTCGAGGGCCTCGGGGAACCAGTTGCTGTCCCAGAAGAAGGCCACGTCCGGCGCGCCCTCACCGGCACCCAGCGCGGTGGTCATTTTTTCACTAAAGCCGTCTCCGGGTAGAACTGTGATGTTGACTTTGATGTTCGGGTGCGTGGCCTCAAAGGCTGCGGCCATATCGCGCTGCACTTGCTCGGTATATTCCTCCGAGTTGACCGTCCACCACTCGATGGTAACTGGTTCTTGGACCTCGGGAGCGTCGGTAGGCTCTGCTGCGGGCGCTTCAGCCGTCTCTGCGGCAGTCTCCTGAGTAGCTTCCTCGACAGGCGCTACGGTCGTCGCCTGTTTGCCAGCACAGGCGCTGAACAACACCATGACGATCAACAGCACATAGCTAAAGTTTCTAATCTTCTTAGTCATTTCTCGTATCTTCCTTTGACCATATTGATTATATGATCGTATTGATTATATTTTAGGCTGGAATCGATTTACTGGTTATCTCAAGTCGAAAATTTAAATTTTGCTCGTCTAGTTCACCTCCTTGCCAAAATCAGCTCTGCTAATTCTCTAGCTAATGTCGGAACATCCTCCTGTACGGTGAACTTAAGGCAAACGCCACTGGGATGGCGCACTTTCTCAACCCACGCTTCTGGAAGGACGGAAATCCCCTGTCTGGCCCCGGACAACGCGCCGAGCACCGCGCCAATCGTATCCGCGTCTCGGCCAAAGTTGCCACCCCAAAACATCCCCCGCCGAAAATCACCATCTGTCAGGCGGAACACTCCGTAAATTTGCGGGAGCGCTTCGGGGCTAACCGCGTGAACGGGAGTCCAAAGTTCGGTATGCAGCCGCTCCCAGGCTTTCTCAATAGTTCCTTCCTGGTCGCAGATTGCCATCGCCCGCGCCATCGCCCGCCCCAACCAACTATCGTCGGGAATTTGACGTAACCCGGCCTGGATGATCTCCTCAGTCGTACCATCCACCATCGCCACGGCCACGCTGGCCGCCACGGCCTGGGCCGCCCAGATGCCATCCGCGTAATGGCTAACTTGCGCCTCAATCTCCGCCAGTGCCGCCGCCCGTTCCGGCTCTCCCGCGCAGACAATGCCAATCGGCGCGATGCGCATGGCCGCGCCATCGTCGTTGTTCAACACATTGTCGTGGCCGGAGAGCGGCGGCGTGAGTCCCCGCTGGAGGTTCGCCACCGCGCCGTACAGGGGCCGACCGCCGCGCTCATAGACGCCACCCTGCGCCAGAATGTACTTTTGCCAGGATTGCAACACGGCCTCCGCCGTCAGCACGCCGCCGCAATCCAACAGCGTGCGGGCTGTGAGCAACGCAAACTCCGTGTCGTCGGTGCTCTTGGTGCCTGCGTACAGGTTGGTGACGATGCCGTAGCGCTGACGGGCCGCGTCGTCCCGGCCTAAATCACCCAGTGCGTCGCCAATCGCCAGCCCAGTCAGACAGCCCACCGCCTTGCTTTGGCACAGCTCTCTATCGTTCGCCAGTTTTTCTCTGGTAATCATGCACACCTCCTTAGAAAATGATGGTTAGCTATTTTACGATAAGGTCACTATTGGGAACGTTCCCATTTCATCTCAAATTTTAGGCCGCTGATGCGCGCTTGGGCGAATTGCGGTGAATGAACTTAACTGGGTGGGGCGGAGGAGGTGCGTTGAATTAACCGGCAGGGCAAGGCGTGGCGTCGGAAACGTTCCGGCGCTGCCT
Organism: Chloroflexota bacterium; assembly: GCA_034717835.1. Lineage (GTDB taxonomy): Bacteria > Chloroflexota > Anaerolineae > B4-G1 > SLSP01 > G713. Next base: position 16,497 of record JAYELZ010000050.1, on the reverse strand, counting down.
CGCGGATGCGCTCTAGCAAGAAAGTGGCGGCCTGACAGCCCAGTTCGTACTTCTCTTTAGCCACCGTGGTCAGAGAAGGCGTGGTGACGGAGACGGCATAGATATCATCCATACCGACGAGTGAGATATCCTGGGGTACTCGCAGTCCCGCATCTCTAATCGCTTGCAACGCGCCGATAGCTAGGATATCGTTGGCCGCGAAAATGGCCGTGGGGGGATCGTCCAAGTCCAATAGCTGCTTCATGCTGCGCCAGCCATGCTCTTGCCCATAAGGGCATTTGACGATCAACTCATTCTCCACAGGGATGTGGTGCTGTTGGAGGAAATCGACATAACTGGTCAGCCGTGAAGGCTGCCGGGAGCCACGCGAGAGGCCGCTGATGAGACCTACCCGCCGGTGCCCCAAACCGACCAGGTGTTCCAGAGCCAGCGTCGTACCGCCGTAGCTATCACTGCCCACCACATCAAAGTCAGGATAGTCGGTGTCCAGGCTCAAGATAATGGCCGGGATGCCATTAGCCACCAATTCAGCGTTGGTGACGCTGACCGGGTTGATAATCAGGCCATCAAAACGGTTGCGCCGGGACATGGCTAAAAATTTATGCTCTCGTTTGGCGTCCCAATCGCTGTTAGCCAAAACCACCGCATAACCTTCGCCCTCCAGGACGTCCTGAATGCCCCGGGCCACCTCGGGCCAGAATGGGTTGGCGATGTCAGGGAGGAACAGGGCGATGGTGTAGGTGCGGTCAGTGCGTAAGCCGCCGGCCAGCGCGTTGCGCTCGTAGCCCAGTTGCTCGATAGCCCGGAGTACCTTTTGCCGAGTCTCCGTCCGCACCGGGGCATCCTTGCAACCCACTACGCGCGAGACAGTGGTTTTGGAAACACCGGCCACGCGGGCCACATCTATGATGGTTGGTCTTTGACTCATAGCTGCCTTGTACAAACTTGAAAAGTAAGGTTGGCACTATAATGGGAACGTTCCCATTATAGCAGCTAAAACTGCCGTTGTCAAGGACTTTTCGGAATAAATATCATGCTGTCCGGTTTTATTTGTGAGGAGGTAATCGCTGGTCTGTATCCCCCCAAAGAGAGACTTCAGCGTAGAGTCACTGAGGGTCCTAATTCTCCTCTCTGCATAGTAACTTTGGCGGATATTTACCGCTCAATATTTGGGCAAGCCTTTGTTCAACACTAACCAATATAAGCCCAGCTGGCGCACGGCTTCTACAAATTGGTTAAAATCTACCGGTTTGCAGATATAGCTATTGGCACCCAAGTTATAGCTTTCTACGATATCGCGCTCCTCGTCGGAAGAAGTGAGCACGATCACCGGTAATAACCGCGTGCGCTCCGAGGAGCGTATCCGTTGGAGGACTTCCAGGCCATCTATCTTGGGTAGCCGTAAATCCAACAGCACGAATTCTGGCATCACTCTGAGATCACGGGAGGCGTATTCTCCGGTGCCAAAGAGATAGTCTAGCGCTTCAGCTCCATCACGAGCCACCATGATGCTATTGGAGATTTTGTTCTTCTTGAGCGCGCGCAAGGTTAAGAGTTCATCGTTCGGGTTATCTTCCACTAATAAAATAGTCTTACCTTCTCCCATTTTCATTTTCCTCCTGGTTATTCTTCATGCACAGCTAAGGTGAAATAAAATGTAGCACCTTTCTCTATAATGCTCTCGGCCCAAATCCTACCCCCATGACGGTTGATAATGCGCTGCACGGTTGCCAACCCCACTCCGGTACCCTCGAACTCGGTCATCCTATGTAACCGCTGGAAGGCTCCGAACAATTTATCAGCATAAGTCATGTCAAAACCGGCGCCATCATCACGTACAAAATAAGTTGGTTCGCCAGATTGCTCCAGCAGCCCAAACTCGATCCGGGCGCGTTCATGCTTTGATGTAAATTTCCAAGCATTGCCCAGTAGATTTTCTAGTACGGCTCGTAGTAAGCGAACATCACAATATGCCGTTAAATTCGGTTCAAGGTTAAACTCTACCTCGCGCTCTGGTTGTAGCCGGTGTAAATCTGCCGCAATTTTCTGTACTAGCTCACTCAGGTTGACTTCCTCCCGGTGCATTTCTCCGCGCGTGGTGCGGGAGAGATTTAGCAAATCGCCAATCAACTGCCCCATCCGTTGGGCCGCACCGCGCACACGCTGTAGATAGTCTTGGCCTATAGTATCTAATTGCTCAGCATAATCTTCCAATAAGGCCTGACTAAACCCATCAATGCTACGCAAAGGTGCTCGCAAGTCGTGCGAAACCGAGTAGGAGAAAGATTCCAGCTCTTGGTTGACTGCGGTGAGCTCGGCGGTCCGTTCAGCTACGCGGGTCTCTAATTCATCAGCATGGCGAAGCACGCGCTCATGCAACCAGGCGTTTTCAAGCGCAATTGCCAGATGGTCAGCCATGCTTTGCAGGGCGGCAACGTCGGCTTTGGAGAAAGCGGCAGCGCGCACACTCTGCACCGTCACCGCGCCAATACACCACTGTTCACGGCTAAGCAGCGGTAAGGCCATCTCCGAGCGCGTCTCCGGCAGCCAGGGATTATCAAAACGGATCGCTTCCTCCCCCACATCCAGGGCAATGCGCGCTTGCCCTTGCTCCACGCACCAACCGATCATCGAATGACCTCCGACCTCCAATTGGTGCCCTTCGGCCAGCATTTGTCTCCCGGGCTCGCCGGTCCCTGCACGCAACACCGCATCTTTGCCCTCCTTATCCACCAAGAACAACCCCACATAATAGAAGTTGAAATGCATGCGGATCAGTTCCACGGCTCGTTCGATCAACACTTTTGGGTTCAGGATCGTGCTGGCCGCCCGGGAAACTTCAGCCGCAGTCTGCAATTGGATGTTGCGCCGTTCAATCTTGGTCAGGAGTTGTTCGTGTTCAGTAATATCCCGCACCATACCTTCATAGTATAAAATCTCTCCAGACTCACCGTAAATAGCTCGGGCACTCTCAGTAACAAAGAGTGTAGAACCATCAAGCTTAATCCAACGGCTCTGCATAGCGGCAATTTTTCCTTCCTGCGTCATCTTTTCCTTGAATTTGGATCGAGGATTCTCTGGCGTATACCAGTCTTCCTCCAAATTGTGCTGAGCAAGTTCCTCAAAAGAGGAATATCCTAACATCTGTAACAATGCTGGATTAGCCATGAGTATCTCTCCAGATGGAGTAGTGCGATACATGCCCAACATTGTATTCTCAAAGATGGTGCGATACCGTTGCTCGTTCTCGCGTAGTGTGCTATTGGCGCTATGCAATGCCGCGGTACGCTCCTCCACGCGAGATTCTAAGTCTTGCTTCGCTTGTAAAGTCGCTAAATAAAACCACCCGGCGACCAATATCAAAAGCATCACCAGCAAAAGATAGCCATAGCTATAAACGTTGCGATTGCACCAGTTCACCGTCAGGCGACCGATGACTACAGTGTTATGCTTAATGTCAGCCCCAATTTCTTGACAACGAATCAGGTGCAGCGCAACGAGCAAGTCATCTAGCCAACGTTGCTTATTATAGGTCACGTTAACGAATTCTTGATTACTTACAGTCACTACCCGCACTTGTGCATAGTCATGTCGAGCAGCGGCGGTGGTTAAGTAATCAGTCGGGGCCTGAGGTTCAAAATTCCAGAGTGAGCTGGCTATCATACGCGCATAAGTTTCCACTGTGGCTTGCTGCTCCCGATAAGTATGGCGTTCGTGCGCCATCACAAAGAGGACTAATAATGCGCTAAACAGCAGCGCAACTAAACTCAAATGCCGTTTTCCTTTTGTCTCAGCCCACATCTTATCCTGCTCCTACTCGATCCAGAGTGTCTTGGTGAGACACTGTTGGATAGCCACGTTAAGTTGCTGGATCACCGACTCTCCCACCTGTTTGCTACACCACAGGTAGCGTTTTTCCCCGGGAGGCATGTTCGCAAAATCAACCAGTTTGAACGCTGTCTCCTGGAGAGAGCCATCTTCCAATAATATGGCGGCCTCCTCTGGAGCGATAAAAAAGTAATCTGCCCGCCCAGCCTGTAGCATCTGCAACATTTCAACGCTCCCCACGGTGGTGCTAACACAAGGGGTATGGTACTCTGCAATCTGCGCATCAAGGAAACTCCCATAAGAGAAACCCTCTTTCACCAAGAGCGTCAATGTAGGACTAGCGAGAGTTGTGCTGACCACACCGCCAGAGACAATCCGGTCATCAGCTAGCCGCGCCAGAGCCACGTAAGGATGATCCTGGTAAATGGGTAAGGTAAACCGACCACTCTCCTCACGCTCAGGATTTTTGAACCATCCTAAGAGACAATCTTGGCCTTGATTTTGTTCCAGCAAGTACAGCTGCCGTTTGGGGGGTGTAGCTTGCCAATGGAATGGCAGGCCTGCTGTCTGGAAAACCTGTGCTGCGGGGCTAGCGGTGAGGCCTGCCACTCCAATTTGCGTAATCTCCATGTAAGGGAAGCGCTCAAAGTAGTGCAAGGTTATACCTCGCTCCGCCTCTCCAAGTGGAGCCGCTATCTCAGTAGCCAAATCTGGCTGGGGTTGTAGGCCGCACGCACTACAGGAAAATAACACCACCATGCCGGTAAGCACCAAACCACTCGCTAAACTGAGTTTCCGCACCATGGTTAGCTCCTCCTCTGCAAGCCTGCAAAGACGCACCAACGGTGAATATGGCTCTTAACACGTCTGACACCAGGTAGCCTGGTGACTGAAGTCGCGGCTACCCTCGCAAAGTCCACTCACATGGACTAGTGCGTAGTTTTACTGGCGTCCTCCCCTTCCCAGATAGGCAACTTCACTAAGAAGGTACTACCTTTGCCCTCTACACTTTTGACCTCTATCCGTCCCCCGTGAGCTTCCACAATTTCCTTGGATAGGGATAATCCCAGCCCAGTACCACCATAACGTCGCGTCATACTCCCATCCACCTGATAAAAACGATCAAAAATGCGGTCCAGCTCGTCTGCTGGAATGCCAATGCCCGTATCGGATATCTCCAATAATAATTCTGAATCTTCCTGAGTTAACCGCACGGTGACTTGCCCGCCCGCTGGGGTGAATTTGAAGGCGTTGCTAATCAAATTATCATACACCCGCTGCAAATGGTTCCCATCGCCCAAAACCTGGGGGAGTTCAGCGGGGATATATGTCACCAACTTCAACTCGGCCTGTTGAGCGGGAAGTTGAAAGGCGGCTGATAGCTCGTGAATCAAAGCTGCCATATCAACCGGCTCATATTGCTGCTCTTGCCGCTCTGCGGCCAAAATAGCAGTTAGGTCCTCCACTACCTTACTCAACATGCGCGCGCGACTGACAATCACCGAGAGAGGTTTACGCTGTTTAGGTTGCAATTCACCCAAACTGCCACTCTCCAAGAGCTCAGAAAAACCACGAATCAGTGCTAAAGGAGTGCGCAACTCGTGGGAGACGTTTTGGACGAATTGATCTTTAAGTTTAGCCAACTCGCGCTGCTGTTCTAAGGCCTGATCAAGAGCCAGCACACGCTCTTGTTCTGTAGCATACATTCGAGCATTCTCGATAGCAATGGCAGCAGTAGCTGCCAACGATTCCAATAAACGTAGATCTGCTGGTTGGAAACTGTCAATTTTGGTATCCACCACCTGCACGGCTCCGATAGCCTCGCCCTTACTGCGCAAGGGAACGGTGAGAATGGAGCGCAACTTCATGCCTGTTACTTGATCTACCAAGGGGTAGTAATGTTTATCCTTACGCACATCCGGGACAATTCCTCCCTTATTCTGGGATACTACCCAACTAACGATGCCCTCATCGGGAGCCAGATGCCACCCGCGTACCAATTCACAGTTGGTCCCGATAGCTTGCCGGCAGATCAAACCCCCGCCCGGCTGCTCCAGCAACCAGACAGAGCCGGCGACCACGTCCAGTAGATGGCGCACCTCGTTCAAGATGGCGATGAGCACCCCATCTAAATCAAGCATGGAAGTGACTACCTGCGCCGAGCGATTGAGTAAAGCCAATTCACGATTGCGCCGCTTAAGCTCGTCCTCGGCTTGACGCCGCTTAGTGATGTCGGTATTAGCGAAGACACATTCGCGCACCTGCCCTTCCGTGTCACGCACTGGATATAACCGCGATAGAGTAACTGCCCGTCGCCCGTCCTTTCGGCGGTAGGTTATCTCGTACCCGCCGATAGGCTGATCTAACTGCCAAATTTCGACCAATAAAGCGTCAATCTCCGCTTGGTCGGCACTCTCCCAGAGCAATTGATGATATGATTGCTCAATGACTTGCTCCGCCGGGTACTGGAAAACCTGGACGCAGGCTGCATTCCAAGTACAAATGAACCCCTGTTCATCCACAGAGAAGATGGGATTGGGTGAATTCTCCACCGCCTGCCGATACCGCTCCTCGCTCTCATGCAGGGCCTGCTCAGATTTTTTGCGCTCTCTGCGCACCTTAGCTTCTCTCAATTCACGTTGTACCGCAGGTGCTAACCGCGCCAAATTATCCTTCATCACGTAATCGTGCGCTCCGCCACGCATCGCGGCCACGGCCACTTCCTCACCAATGGTCCCGGAGACAATAATGAAAGGTAAATCTAGCCCACTGGCTTGCAATAGCTTTAATGCCGCTAAGCCGGTAAAACTCGGCAATGAATAATCGGCGATGACAATATCCCAAGTCCGCTCCTGCAAGGCATCTTGGAAAGTCTCTGGAGTCTCCACTCTCCTCAAATCTAACTGGTAGCCGTCCCGACGTAGCGCCAATGTGGTGAGTAAGGCATCATTCTCTGAGTCCTCGACCATCAGCACGCAAAGATTGGTAGACATCTAGACCTCTCTTGTACTAAATTATTTGAAAGCACTTCAAACACCAAAGCCTGGGGCAGAAAAGATTTCTAACGCTACAATAATCTACAGAGTGTCCCCGGATAGATAATGTAGCATAATACCAATACTAGGCAAATCAAACAGCGCAGTGCGGTCTTCGCACTGCGCTGTAAAGTGAAATCTAAAGGAAGGGAAACTGTGCATACAAAAAGCCGTCAGGTGGTTAACCTGACGGCCTTACAGTGCCCTCGACAGGACTTGAACCTGTAACCTTCTGGTCCGCAACCAGACGCTCTATCCAATTGAGCCACGGGGGCAAGAAAAAAAATAACTACGCGAGTGAGCGAGTGAGCGAGAAAACGAATGAATGAGAGAGTGACTAACTGACTACTAGACTACCGGACAAATTGACTACCTGACTAACCAGTGCCCTCGACAGGACTTGAACCTGTAACCTTCTGGTCCGCAACCAGACGCTCTATCCAATTGAGCCACGGGGGCTAATTAGGCGGGGAGGCAGGGATTCGAACCCTGGGTGGAGCTATAAACCCCACAACCGCTTAGCAGGCGGCCCCGATCGTCCACTCTGGCACCTCCCCAGATATAACTAGAACTTGTTAAGGCGGAGGGAGTGGGATTCGAACCCACGGTGACCTTGCAGCCACAACGGTTTTCAAGACCGTCGCCTTCGTCCACTCGGCCATCCCTCCGGATGCGAGAGAGCGTGGGCAATTTGCCCCTTCCTCAACCGCCAAAAGTATACCATGCGGCATGAATTAGTCAATTAGTGAGATAGTTTAGTAGACGGTAGACAGTAGACCGGGGGTTCGCCTACTCGCCCTCTCGTTTCCTCGCTTTATCGTTCTTTCGCTTCCTCGCTTCCTCGCTTCTTCGCCTTTTCGCTCTACCGCTCTATCACCTCGAGGTCGCCCATCCAGGGACGGAGCACTTCTGGCACCACGATAGAGCCATCCGCTTGTTGATAGTTCTCCAGGATGGCGATTACGACGCGCGGCAACGCTAAACCAGAACCGTTGAGGGTATGGACGAAGCGCGTTTTGGCTCCGGGTTCCGGGCGGTAGCGGATATTGGCCCGGCGGGC